>NZ_JASZYM010000006.1:0-359991 GCF_030317005.1 Variovorax sp. J22R115
CAAACGCCCACGCTTATCGGCTGTATATTTTTAACGAACTGCGCTCAACACTTCCCGTCTTGCGCCTTGCTCGCTGCGATCAGCGAAGCCTTCGATTATGCCACGTTTTTAGAGCCGCCGGCAACGCTTTGACGTCGCAACAGAAAAAAAACGCCAGACCATGACGCGGTGACCGCCTGTCACAGTGTCTGCCCCATGGCCGGCCGGGGCAGCTCTTCGCAAGTGGCGAACGCCGACGATCTCGCCTGCTACCGAGGCCATGTCGACGATCCGACCGGATTGTCGCGCCTTCAGGCGAGGAATCGCCGCCTGCGTCACACGCAGCCCACGATTCTATCTTGCCGAAAGCATGCAGGGGGGCGTCGATCAGCGCCTGGTGGACATGCGCGAGTACGGCGTGAGGGTGGCGACGCCATGGCGCTGTTGCGCGAGCGTTGCGTCGATGTCGGCCCGGCACTGCAAGCCGAGAAGTTGCAGGCGTGTCACGGGGTTGTCCTCAGCAAGGAGACTGAGGGCCGTTGATGGTGTCTGCAGGCCTGTGGACCCCGACGCAGGCAGCGCGCCCCCTAGATCCACCAGCCGCGCAATGGCCGCGACTGCCTGGCGAATCCATCGAGCGCCATGGCAGTGACCACGCCCGGTTCGAGGAGCGAGCGCCGGCGTGCACGCTGCTGGAACGCGCGTTCAAGCACGGACGAAAGGATGGCGCCGCGAAACAAGACTGCTGCGCAATGCGTCCATCCTCGGTCGCGGTGACGGCGCCGCTCGCTGTTTCGACCCCGGTGAGCGCGTGCCAGGTTGCATGAACGGGAACGCGGCGCCGACAGGGGCGCCGCAACCGGGGCCGCTCCTGTGCTGGGATGGTTGTCTCGGATGCAGTTGTGTCTCAGGCGTCGGCCAGGTGACGATGCATCAACGCGGCAGCACTCCGGAGGAGCTCGAACTCGCTATCTGGAAGCCGCAAGCTGCGCATGTCGAAATGGGACAGCGTGCCCCAGAGGCGTCCCGAGGTGGCGTCGAGCACCGGCACGCTGTGATAGGAGATCACGATCCCGCGCAAAGCGTGCCCGAAGAGGCGAGGGTCGGCGACGGAGTTGTCGGTGCGAAATGCACCGTCCTTCACCACGAACTGGCAAAAGCTGCGAGTGAACGGGACCACGGCGAGAAAGTCAGGCCGGATCCGTCCAGCCTTGTCGTGCAGGAGGACGTTGTGAAGCAGCGGCCCGGCGAATCGGTAGACCGCGGAGAACCGGTGCGGCACGCCTTCGTTGAGATACGCCAGGGCCGCGGCGGGGCCGCTTTCCTCCAGGACCGCGGAAAGAGCATCCAGAGTGCGCACGGAAGCCATGCGTTCATGGTAGCAAGACCCCATGCCGCGCGCTCCCGGATTTCCCCGACCTCCGCGCGGCGATGACGATGCGGCGAGGCGCGCGGATCGACACGTGGTGCCATCTCGGCACTTGCTGGAAAATGGCCGGCCGGAGCAGGTCGTGCTGCTTCAGCGCACCGGCAAAGGCCTCCGGCACCTCTGCCGATTCGACTCGAGCGGAGTCCTTGTTCCAGACCATGACCGAAGACGAACTCGTTGAACAGCTGGTCCGCGCGACGGACGACTGGATTTGCACGGCCGCGCCGGAGGATCTGCTCAAGGTGCTGATCGGCGGTGGCCTGGACGCCTCCATGGTCGACCTGGGCGACGAGATCACGGTCTTCATCGAACTCGGCGATCGGCGAGGTCTGCTCTCGAGTGTCGGGATCCTCGGCGGCGACTTGCCAGCCGATGAGGCGCTCGCCCTTTACGCGCAGGCCTGGGGCGCCTCCGAGCCGCCTGCCGATGACAGGGCGCAGCAAGCCTGGCTTGCCAGCGATGGGATCGCGCAAGAGGCCGCGAGGCAGCACCTGCTGGCCGCCGTCGAAGAGAACATCGACTT
Source organism: Variovorax sp. J22R115 (assembly GCF_030317005.1). Lineage (NCBI taxonomy): Bacteria > Pseudomonadati > Pseudomonadota > Betaproteobacteria > Burkholderiales > Comamonadaceae > Variovorax > Variovorax sp. J22R115. The sequence continues at coordinate 1,932 of NZ_JASZYM010000006.1, forward strand.
GTTCGTGGCGGTGGCTGCGCAGTGGCTTCGGCAGCGCTCGGGAGCGGCCTGATGCGCTGTCGAGGGCGGTCGGCCGCGCTGCGCCCCGCTGGGTCGGCTGGCCGAGCCACCGGGCCGACGGCTCCTCGTCAGCGCAGCGTGGAGAGGCGTCCGCCGACCTTGGCGTTGCCAGCGCACTCGCTCAGCAGTTCCGCCGACTGTGTGACTTGCGCGGCCATTCGGTCGTTCAGCGACTTCCATCCGCGATGCTGCATCGGCCGAATCATGAAAATCCACACGACACCGACGCAAGCGACGACGGTCAAGACCAGCAACCAGTGCATCCACTCCATTCTGAAATCCCGCTCAGCTTCGTTGGATTGCAGTTTGTTACCTTCTGGCGGGGCTGGACATCCCCAAAAGTGGGGAGCTTTGCCAGCGCGGCAAAGATGGAGGTGCGGGCAGGTTCTATTGGATCGATGAGTGACCTGCCTGGGCCAGCATTCCAGACAGGCGACTCTTCTCGCGAGCGGGTCTGCCGGCGAGATGCGTCCTGGGCCGGTCAAGAACGATCGATCAAGCCATCACGCCGCGCACTCTCAACACGGGGCGCAGAGCCGCGTTGCGACCCGTGGCCTCAGCGCAGGTCGTGTTCAACTCACGGTGGCGCGCTCGTTCACCTCGATCCAGCACGCGAAGATCGGGTGGCCCCCGACGATCATCGGGGGACCCGCGCGATGGGCGCGAAAGCCTTCACGGCGCAGCAGCCGCTCGACCCCGAGCGGCGAGACGGTGATGATGCGTTCGACGCCGTGGCGACGCGCGATCGCCAGCGCTTCTTCGAGCAGTGCGACGGCCACGGGCGAGGAGAACTGGTGCAGCGCATTGCCTTGGGCCGCCGCGAAGTCCACGGCGGCGAATCGCGAGAGTTCCCAGATGCGAGGATCGCAGGGCACCGGCATGCCGCCGAGCAACTGGGGGAAGACGTCACCCAGCAGATAGGGGCGATCGGTCGGCAGCAGCCGCGCGGTGCCGACGATGCTCTGGCCGTCATCGCGCGCGGCCAGGTACAGCGTGTCCTCGCGGTCGAACTGGTCGCGTTCCTGGCCTTCCTCGGTGAGGAGATCCCAGCCCAGCGTCTCGACGAACACCTTGTGGCGGTATCGCGCGACGTCCTCGAGCATGCGCGGTGCCATTTCGGCGGGCCGTCCTGCCAATATTTCCATTGCCATTGCTTGTTCCCGGTTGTAAGTCGGGAAGATTTCAGCCGCCATGCGGCGGCGGCGAAACTATCATTTCTGAGAGGTCACGCCGCGTAGCGCTCGCACACCGCCCGAAAGGCCGGCGTGTTCCAGTTGAGGCCGTCGATGAAATTGGCGAGCACCTGCAGGCTCTCGTTCCACGGCAAGGCCGCGCGGTCGCGATCGAGCAGCAGGACGTTGGTGCGCGGCAGTCCGAGCCGGCGGATCCGGGGTGGCGACGCGGTGCCTTCGAGCTGCCAGTCCCACCCGAGGCTCAGTCGGGGCTGCGCCGGACAGACCCACTCGGTGTAGCCTGAGAGCGCGATGCCCGCGCCACAGGCGTGGGCAGGGCTGCCCGAGTCGTCGTCGAGCCCGGAGACCAGGTGGGTCAGGTGCAGGTGCTCGAGCTCAGGTTGCCGAATCCGAAGCAGTCCGTCTGACAAGGGTATGATCATTTTCATGGCTCCTGTGGTGGCACCGATCGCGGTCACGCAGCGCCGGATGAAGCTTGCACGCGCCGATCCGGCCATTCGGCGGCTGCGGTCGAACGTCGAGTGGCGAATTGCGGCGAACCGCACGGACGGCCATGATTTCGAGGCCACGGGCCTCGCAGAGCGCACCGGCCGTGGCGCGTTTGGGCTAGATTGATGACTGGCCAAAGACCGGCGTGGCATCTCGCACCCCTGCCACGCGCCCTGGGATCCGTTTCCGAGCCACCGAGGGACCTGATGTCCAAGCTGCATTCGAGCCCACCCCCATGCGCGCGTTCGACGAACACCTGCTGACGGCGCTTGACCGGGCCGAGAGCGAAGACGTGGTCTTCGAGGCGTTGCTGGCCGCCGCGCGCGAACTGGGCTTCGAGCACTGCGCGTACGGTCTCCGGCTCGCCGTGCCGGTGTCGAACCCGAAAGTCATCACGCTGAACAACTACCCGAAGGCGTGGCAGGAGAGGTACCAGAAGGCGGGTTATCTCGCGATCGATCCGAGCGTGCGGCACGGCAGTCTGAGCCAGCGCCCGCTGCTCTGGACCGACGATGTCTTCACCTCGACCCAGCAGTTCTGGGCCGAGGCCAGGGAGCAGGGTCTGCGCGTGGGCTGGGCGCAGTCGAGCCTGGACGGCTTTGGCGTCGGCGGGATGCTGACCTTGTCGCGCTCGGGCGAACCGCTGACCGCGAGCGAACTCGAGTCGAAGGAAAGCGAAATGCGCTGGCTCGTGCAGGCCGCGCATCTGTCGCTGTCGCGATTGCTCAAGCCCAAGTACGTGGTGCACCCGGACGTCGCACTGACGCCGCGTGAAATCGAGGTGCTCAAGTGGAGTGCCGATGGCAAGACCGCCGCGGAGATCGCCGACATCCTTTCCATCTCGATTCCAACGGTCAACTTTCATATCAAGAACGCGGTTCTAAAAATGAAGGCGGCGAACAAGACAGCCGCCGTGGTTCAGGCTCTCATGGCAGGGCTGCTGAACTGATCCCCGGCGGCTCCCCGCGTCGACGACCGTGCCGGTCGGCGGCGAGCCCGGCGGATGTTCCTGTCCATCCCTTTCCAGGCCTCTGGCTCGCCTTCCGACGCCCGCTGGGCGATGCGATGCCAAAGAGGCTCGCCGGTACTTTGTCACAGAGCGGTCGCGCGTGATGCGGTTTTCGCAGCCAACCTACCACTATTGCTAGTTATCCCGTGGCGCGCCCTCGCCTCCAATCGAGGCATGAATCTCGTTGCGTTGCGTGCCAAGCGTTCCGATGCCGTGGAGGTGATTCGCCGGCCTTCGCATGGGCATGTGACGAGGCCTGCCGCAACGCCTGATCAGTGCACGGACCCATGCCCATGACGTCGTTCCTTGGTCGCGAAGAAATACGCGTGCATCTCGCGCCGGGCACCTTGATCGCCTGCGAGGTGACGCGGCTGTGGCTGCGACCGCTGATCACCCGCAAGGCGCACTTCGACTTCGACGCTGGTGATCGGGGCCGGGCCATGGAGGCGCTCGCCGCGTGGATCGCGCAGGGCCCGGCCGGTCGGGCGCTGACATGGATCATCGGTGCGGGCGAAACGCAGTACTTCGTGCTGCCGTGGTCGCCGGCCCTGATCGATCGGGGCCTGCGGGATGCCTACGCCCGCGCGCGCTTCGAGCAGTTGTTTGACCAGGAGGCGACCTCTTCGGCCTTCTACTTCTCGACGCCCTCGGACGACAACGGGCAACTCGTCTCCTGCGTGCCGATCGACCTGCCCCAGGAGCTCGCGGCCTTCGCGCAGCGCACAGGGTGCGAGCTCGCCGGCATCAAGCCCTCCGTCCCGATGGTGTGGGATCAGTTTCGCGATGTCCTGGAGACCGAGCGGGGTACGCTGTGCGTCGTGGACGGCGACAGACAGGCCATCGTTCGTCACGACAGGAAGCGCATCAAGGACATCACCGTGAGGTCCTCCTCGAAGTCGATGGCCGTCGGCTCGAAGCGCGAAGGCGTTTTCAGGCGCTTCTCGAACGAGCCATCCACCGCGCCGCTGCCGGCGTCCAGCGCGGACCTCCGCCTTCCTGCGCAACCCGGCTTCGTGGTCGCGGACGATGCCGCCTATGCGTTTGCCCTGTGCGGGGCGCTTTGAGGGAACCGACAGGGTCGGCGGCTGCGCCGTGGTCAGTTCAGCGGATCGAGTGACAGATCATCTCGAGCCGTCGCACATCGCGCTCAGTACGCCGGCAGTTCATAGCGCGCGCGTTCCTGCGCGACACTCCTGAGCAGTTGCGGCATGCGCCCCTCGATGATGCGCTGGCAGATCGTCGTGTCCAGGGGGTGCGACTGCCCGACCTTGACCACGGGCTCCGTGGCGCCCTTGCCGAGATGGGGCGGAACACGCGCTCGCCACCGACCAACTCGCCGACGAAGACCACTTCGAGGTTGAGCTGCTCGCGCACGACGCGAAGCAGCATGCCGATCGACCGTTCCAGGTGGGCCAGCGCCTCAGCACCTGTGAAGCTTCCCGATCACGGATTCAGAATCACCCAGATCGACATCGCCAGCAGCAAGGGAACCGAAACGCTGGCGACACGCCACATGAAACTGAAGTGAATTTCATCCCTGCAGTTGGCGAGCAGGCGCTGGTGCAGGTCCGTGGGCGACAGCTGCGCCGGCTCCGGCTGCAATTCAGCCCCCCAGTGATACGCGTGCGCGCTCGGCGGCTCGGCGACGAGGCCGAGTTCGCCGGTGTCCATGAAGGATGAGACCTGAGTTCCGGGGGACGTACGCAAAACAGTCAATTCGTATTGGAAAAAGCAATTCCTCATGCGAGCGCCCCGCTGGGCGATCCGGGTCGACCGAGGATCCAGAGTAGTACGTTAGTTTAATCGGCGAAGCAGCCGCGTCGTCGAGCCAAGTCCGTGGCCCGCGGGAAATCCCTCCCCTCCAGCCGGCGCCAATGCCGTGATGAATTCCTAATAATGCGCATTAGCAAATTGGTAATACGCATCAGCAACCATGCCCGCTGCCCGCCGCCTCACCCAGCAAGACATTGCCAAGCTCGCCGGCGTGAGCCAGGCCACGGTGTCCCTGGTCCTCAACGGCGCCGAGAACGCGCTCGCGCGCATCCCGTCGGAAACGCGCGAGCGGGTGCAGAAGATCATTCGCGCCACCGGTTACGTGCCCGATCCGATCGCCCGCCGCATGGCCCGGGGTTCGAACCGGATCCTGGCCGTGTTCACCTACGAGCCGGCGTTTCCGAACGCGCACGCCGACTTTTTCCTGCCCTTCCTGTTCGGCATCGAGGAGGAGGCGCAGGCGCAGGGCTACGACCTGCTGCTGCTGACCGGCGCAGGGGAAGGCGCGCAGCGCAAGATCTTTGCCGAGGAGAGCCGTCTGCGCATCGCCGATGGCTGCATCGTGCTGGGCAAGACCTTCGATCGGACCGAGCTCGCGCGGCTGGTGGCGGGCGACTATCCCTTCGTCGCGATCGGCCGACGCGAGGATGCGGGCGGGTCCGTGCCTTTCGTGGGCGGCGACTACGCGACGGCCACCGGCGCGCTGGTGCGGCAGGCCCGCGAACTCGGGCATCAGCGTCTGGCCTATCTCGGGTCGACGGGCCCCGCGGAATCGCCGCTGGATCGGTGGAAGGGCTTCACGGCCGCGCTGGGCGACGACCTCGAACTGGTGCTGCAATTGCCGGAGCCGCCGGCTGACGAGGGCCAACTGCTCGATGCGCTGCTCGCCAGTGGCGCGACGGTGGCGTTCTGTGTGGAACTGGCCGACGCGGTGCGCCTCGAGCGCGCAGCCAAGGCGCGCGGGCTGGGTCTGCCGGCCGATTGTTCGGTGGTGGCGCTGGGTTCGCACATCCGCACCGAAGGCAGCGGCACGCGCTTCGCGTCGTTCGGGGTGCCGCGCGAGGAGATGGGCCGCCAGGCCACCGCGATGCTCGTGCGCCGCGTCGAAGGCGGCATGGCGCAAGCGGTGCAACAGGTGCTGCTGCCCTGCGAGCCGATCCGCGGCGAAACCCTCGGCCCCGCGAAGCCGTCCTGAACTCACCCTGAACTCATCCATCTGGAACGACACAGCATGCGAGAAATGAAGACGGACATCCTGGTGGTCGGCGGCGGCCTGGGCGGCGTGGCCGCGGCGCTGGGCGCGCTGGAGGCGGGCCGGACGGTGGTGATGAGCGAGGAGTACGACTGGATCGGCGGGCAGCTCACGAGCCAGGCGGTGCCGCCGGACGAGCACAGCTGGGTCGAGCAGTTCGGCGTCACGCGCCGTTATCGCGCGCTGCGCGACGGCATTCGACGCTACTACCGCGACCACTACCCGCTCACCGCGGCCAGCCGCGCGTGGGACGAGCTCAACCCGGGCGCGGGCTGGGTCAGCCGCATCTGCGCCGAGCCGCGGGTGGGGCTGGCGGTGCTCGAAGCCATGCTGGCGCCCTATCGCGGCGCCGGCCGCCTGACGGTCCTGCAACCCTGCCGCCCCGTCGCGGCCGACGTCGCGGGCGACACGGTGCGCGCGGTGACGCTGCGCCATCGCGACACCGGCGACGAGATCACGGTGGCCGCCGCGTTCGTGATCGACGCGACCGAACTCGGCGACCTGCTGCCGCTGACGGCCTGCGACTATGTGACCGGCTTCGAAAGCCGATCCGACACGGGCGAGCCCAGCGCGCCGGCCACCGCGCAGCCGCACAACGTGCAGGCGGTGTCGATCTGCTTCGCGATCGACCACGTCGACGGCGACCAGACCATCGACAAGCCGCGCAACTATGACTTCTGGCGCGCCTACCAGCCGCACTTCTGGGGCGGTCCGCTGCTGGGCTTCAAGGCGCCGAATCCGCGCACCCTGGAGATCACCGAGCGCTCCTTCACTCCCAACCCGGATGACGATCCGTTGCGCGTCGATGCCGACCAGCGCAAGAGCGGCGGCGACCAGAACCTGTGGACGTTCAGGCGCATCGCGGCGCGGCGCAACTTCACGCCGGGCGCCTACGGCTCGGACATCTGCCTGGTGAACTGGCCCATGATCGACTACATGGAGGGCTCGATCCTCGATGTGTCCGAGCACGAGAAAGCGCGCCACCTCCAGTCGGCGGCCGAACTGTCGCGTGCGGTCTTCTACTGGCTGCAGACCGAGGCCCCGCGTGCCGACGGCGGCGCCGGCTTTGCGGGACTGCGGCTGCGCGGCGACGTCACGGGCACGGCGCACGGCCTGGCGATGGCGCCCTACATCCGCGAGAGTCGCCGCATCCTGGGCGTGACGCGCGTCGTCGAGCAGCACCTGTCGCATGCCGTGCGCGGCGACCAGGGTGCCGTGCGCTACCGCGACAGCGTGGGCGTGGGCATGTACCGCATCGACCTGCATCCCTCCACCGGCGGCGACAACTACATCGACGTGCCGTCCTGCCCCTTCGAGATTCCGCTCGGCGCCCTGCTGCCTCGCCGCATGACGAACCTGCTGGCCGGCGGCAAGAACATGGCCACCACCCACATCACCAACGGCTGCTACCGGCTGCATCCGGTGGAATGGAACGTGGGCGAAGTGGCCGGGATGCTGGCCGCCCATTGCCTCGACACCGATGCCACGCCGCACCAGGTGCAGGCCGACGACGAGCGACTCGCCGACTTCCAGGCGCTGCTCGCGCGCGCCGGCGTGCAGACGCGCTGGCCCGACGTGCGCGCCTATTGAGACAGCGACCGAGACACCGACCGCATCACCGACAAGACCAAGGAGACCCGCCATGTTCCAACGCAAGAAGTCCGTCCCGCTCCGCGCCATCGCCGCGGGCCTGGCCCTGTCGCTGGGCCTCGCGGCCGGCGCCTCGGCCGAGACCAAGCTGCGCATGACCATCTGGAGCGCCAACGAGGCGCACCTGAAGCTCTTCAACGGCATCGCCGAGGGCTTCAAGAAGGAGCACCCCGAGGTCACGGTCAGCTTCGAGTCGCTGCCTTTCGAGAACTACACCACCGCCCTGACCACGCAGATCGCCGGCGGCAACGCCCCCGACATGGCCTGGATCTTCGAGACCAGCGCCTATGACTTCGTCAACTCGGGCGCCCTCGTGCCGCTCACCAAGGCGCTGGCCGCCACGCCGGGCTACGGCCTGGGCGAGATCACCCCGTCGGCCACCGAGCGCTGGTCCAAGGACGGCGTGCTCTACGCCTATCCCTTCTCGACCTCGCCCTTCGCGGTGTTCGTCAACAACGACCTCGTCCGCAAGGCCGGCGCCAAGACCCCGGCGGAACTCATCGCCGCCGGGCAATGGACCTGGCCCAATGCGATCGCGACGGCGCAGGCCGTCGCGCAGGGCGGCAAGGGCGGCCTGGTGGTGCGCGACTTCAACTACCAGGCCTGGCAGTACCTGTCCTCGGTGTGGAACGCGTGGGGCGCGTCGCCCTGGAGCGCCGATGGCAAGCGCTGCACCTTCACCGACAAGCCCATGGTCGATGCCCTGGGATTCATTCACGACGCGATCTTCGTGAAGAAGGCGATCCCCGGACCGGGCCAGAACGTCGACTTCTTCGCGGGTGACGCCGCGATGACGATCACGCAGATCAGCCGTGCCTCGCTGCTGCCCAAGGACAAGCGCTTCGACTGGGACCTGGTGCCGCTGCCCAGGGGCACGACGGGCGACTACGCGATCGTCGGCCAGGCCGGCATCGGCGTGCTGAAGGCGGGCAAGGACGCGGCCCTGGCGACGGCCTTCGTCGGCTACATGACCAACCCGGAGAATTCGGCCAAGCTGGCGCAGTTCTTCCCCTCGGCGCGCAAGTCCTTGCTCAACGCCGAAGTGCTCGGCAAGACCAACGCCCTGCTCTCGCCGGCCCAGCTCGACAAGGTCGTGGTCTCGGGCATCGCGACCGGCAAGGTGATGCCGGCGCACACGGACTTCGCCCGCCTGCAGCAGATGGTGCGTTCCGGCCTCGATGCCGTGTGGCAACCGAAGGCCGACATCCCGGCGGCGACGCGCGCGATCTGCGCCCAGATCGGCCCGCTGCTCGCGCAATAGGCGCCGCTGCAAGTGCTTCACGCCCCGCAGAGCCGCACCATGGCCCGCCCACCCGATCCCGCGTCCGCGCTGCCCGCGACCACGCCGCGGCCGTTCTGGACGATCGCGCGGCGCGACAGCGTCGCGGGCTTGCTGTTCGTCGCACCGCAACTGGCGGGCACGTTCGTGTTCGTGCTCGTGCCACTGGTGCTGGTGTTCTGGTACTCGCTGCACGAATGGAACGTCCTGGCCAACACCTTCAACTTCACCGGCACCCGCAACTACGAGCAGTTGCTGAGCGACCCCCAACTGCCCGGCGTGCTGCTGGCCTCGGCGCTGTTCTCGGGCGGGCTGGTGGTCCTGAACCTGGGCCTCGCCTTGCTGCTGGCGGTGCTCCTGAACCAGAAGCTGGCGGGCATCACGGTGTTCCGCACACTGTTCTTCTCGCCCGTGGTGGTCTCGCTGGTGGCATGGACCATCGTCTGGGGTTTCCTGCTGCAGCACAACGGCGGCATCAACGGCATGCTCGGGCTGCTGGGCGTCGAAGGGCCGAACTGGCTGCGCACACCCACCACGGCGTTGGTCTCGGTGATCGTGGTGCAGGTGTTCAAGAACGTGGGGCTCAACATGGTGCTCTTCCTGGCGGCGCTGCAAGGCGTGCCGCGCGAGCTGTACGAGGCGGCGCGCATCGACGGCGCGCCGCGCTTCAAGCAGTTCCGTCGCATCACGCTCCCGCTCATCAGTCCCACGATCCTGCTGACCTCGATCATCACGATCGTCGGCTCGCTGCAGGTGTTCGCACAGATCGTCGTGCTGACTCAAGGCGGGCCGGGGGTGTCGACCACGGTGCTGGTGTACTACCTGTACCAGCAGACCTTCCAGTTCCATCGCTTCGGCTATGGCTCGACCCTGGCGATCGTGCTGTTCGCGATCGTGGCGCTGCTGACCCTGGCCCAGTGGCAGATGCGCAAGAAGTTCGTCTTCCATGAACAGTGAGATCTCCGCGCGCAGCAAGGTCGCGCTGTACGGGCTGCTGTGCGTGCTGCTCATCCCCTTCGTGTTCCCGACCTGGTGGATGGTGACGTCGTCGCTCAAGCCGATCAGCGACATCTTCGTGTTTCCGCCGCAGCTCTTTCCGGCGCAGCCGGATTGGAGCACCTACAGGCAGGTGTTCACGATCCAGCCGTTCGCGCAGCAGTACTGGAACTCGGCCTGGATCGCCGCCGTGGTGACGGCCGCCACGCTCGCCATCTCGTCGATGGCCGGCTATGCCTTCGCCCGCATCCGTTTCCCTGGCGCCAATGCCTTGTTCCTCGTCGTGCTGACCGGGCTGCTGATCCCGTCCGAGGTGACCATCGTGCCGCTGTTCCGGATGTTCCTGAAGCTGGGCTGGGTCAACACCCACTGGCCGCTGGTGCTGATTCCGGTCTTCGGCGCGCCCAGCGTGTTCGCGACCTTCGTGATGCGCCAGTTCTTCATCGCGCTGCCGCAGGAGCTGGAAGAAGCCGCGCGGGTGGACGGCCTCGGGCGCGTCAAGATCTTCCGCACCATCGCGCTGCCGCTGGCGCGCCCGGCCCTGGCGTCGGTGGCGATCTTCACCTTCCTGCACAGCTGGAACCTGTACCTGGAGCCGATCGTGTTCCTGTCGACGCCGTCCAAGTTCACGCTGCCGCAGGCGCTCACGCAGTACACCGACGCCTACGGCGGGCCGATGTGGAACATCCAGCTCGCCGCCGCCACGCTGACGGCGCTGCCGGTACTGATCGTCTTCGTGCTCGCGCAGAAGCAGTTCGTCGAAGGCCTGGCCCACACGGGGCTCAAGGGCTGAGCGACCCCATCCGAACCCCATTCATGGCTGAAGTCCTACTTTCCCGCATCCAGAAACGCTTTGGCGCCGTGCAGGTGATCCACGGGCTGGACCTGCACATCCACGACGGCGAGTTCGTGGCGCTGGTCGGGCCCTCGGGCTGCGGCAAGTCGACGCTGTTGCGCATGATCGCCGGGCTGGAAGCCGTCACGCACGGCCGCATCCACATCGGCGGGCGCGACGTGACCGAGCTCGACCCGAAGGACCGCGACATTGCGATGGTGTTCCAGAACTACGCGCTCTATCCGCACATGACGGTGGCGGCGAACATGGGCTTCTCGCTGGAGCACCGCGGCCGGCCGAAATCGGAGATCGCCGAGCGCGTGCGATGGGCGGCCGACATCCTGGGGCTGGCGCCATTGCTCGAGCGCTATCCGCGCCAGCTCTCCGGCGGCCAGCGCCAGCGCGTCGCCATGGGGCGCGCCATCGTGCGCAACCCGCAGGTGTTCCTGTTCGACGAGCCTCTGTCCAACCTGGATGCGAAGCTGCGCATCGTCATGCGCGGCGAGATCAAGGGCCTGCACCAGCGGCTCCAGACCACCACGGTCTATGTCACGCACGACCAGGTCGAGGCGATGACGATGGCCGACCGCATCGTCGTGCTCCATGCGGGCCGGGTCGAGCAGGTCGGCTCGCCGCTCGAGCTCTTCGACCGCCCTGCCAACCAGTTCGTGGCCGGCTTCATCGGCTCGCCCGCGATGAACTTCATCCCGGGCCGCTACACCCCAGAGGGCTTTGCGGCCACCGGCGTCGTGCTGCCTCTGCCACCGACTGCAACCCGGATTCGTGCGGGACGCGAGGCCATCTGCGGCATCCGGCCCGAGCACTTCGAGATCTGCAGCGCGGGCGAAGGCGTGCCAGCGCAGGTGCTGCTGGTCGAGCCGCTGGGGTCGCAGACGCAACTCAGCCTGCGCCTGGGCGAGACGCCGGTGATCGCCCTGTTCCACGAGCGCCTGGGCGTGGCGCCGGGCGAGGTGCTCCACGTGCGGCCGACGCCGGGTGCGGTGCACATGTTCGACCCCACCACCGGCGTGCGAATCGACGCGGAGCACGCCCTCGCGTGACGGCGCCGCCCGAAGCGGTCGCCGAAACGTCGCCGTAGTGCGAAATGCTTCACGGGGCCGGGTCGCGCTTCGATCCGGCCGGACGGCGGGCGGCCCGAGCCGGCTAAGCTCGGCGCATGACCACCACGATGAACCTCCGAAGCGCAGCCGAAGCCCCGATCGCGCGCCATGACCGGGCCGGCGAGGGACGCGGATTCGGACTGCGCGTCGAATGACCGGGGACGGACTGCGCCTCACCGGCCCGGACGGCCGCAACTACGTCCTGGGCGACCCGGTCGACGTGTTCGATGGGCAGACCTTGATCGGACGTGTGCAGTCGGTGACGCTCAGTCCGGACGGAACCGAGGTGCTGATCGAGAACTTCATGACGGTCGACTTTCAGGGCTTCCGGATCGGTGCACTGCCGAAACTGGTGTTGGCGGAGGTGGTCAGCTTCATCGCCGAGCGAAACCCCTCGATCCATACGATCGGCATCGAGCTCAGCCGCGAGATCGCCGACTTCGACGGACGCGAGGCCCTGCTGGCCAAGGCGCGGTCGGAGATCCTGCAGAGCATCGGCGCCCAGGACATCCGCGTGACGCCGAAGGCAGCCCATTTCGCGGTCACGGGCATCTGGCGCTATGACAGCGCCAGCGTCGCGGCGCTGGCCGCCGCGCTGCAGGTGCAGCGCGATGCCTACCGCGCCGGCAAGAGGGCGATGCCGACCACGCCGCGGACACGGCTCGGCCAGCTGCTGCGGAAGAAGACGTCCTGATCCGGCTCGGGCCGCGGCCTTCGACCTAGGAGCTACTTTGCGACCTCTTGGCCTTGGTCGCTGCCTTGGCCCGCGTGCGGGGCACCGTGTCCGCAGCGGCATCCGCGGCGAGGTGCAGGGCGGCCCACGGGTTGGCTCCGTGGAAGGTCGTCTTGGCAAGCGGCAGGGGCTCCCTGGGTTGTCGGTCTCGCCCGGCCGCGTGGGGCGCCGCGGGCGCCCGGGTCCGGCTCGATGCTTCCGGGAGAAACGCGGAGACAGGCGCTGCCGGGGTCGCGGTGGAAGATGGGATCATGATGAATTGCCTTGGTTGCTGAAAAATGATGCCGGCCATTGCCCGGAGTTCGGGGAGAGCTCGGCGATGGGCCCCGCCACGATGGCCGAGCCTCACGACGAGGACCGGCCATGCGCCGTGCTTGGCCGCTGGATCGGGTGGCGAAGGCCAGGGCGTCCCCTCGCGCCGTGCGGGGCCGTGCGGGGCCGTGCGGTCCACGTTGCGCCAGGACGCCCCGTCAGGTCGCCCGGGGGATTCACGACCGTGACACCCCTGGCCTTGAAGCGCCTATTGTCGCCGCATCGTGCCGCGGCATCGACAGACCGGCTGTCATGGCGTCACGCCCTGAGGCGCATCCAGGAAGTTCGGGGGAAAAACCGGGACACAAGCCCGGACTTCGCACGCTCCCTATTCCGGCAATGCGTTCAGCACGTACACGGCCTCGATCAACGGCGACGGCGCGGTGCCCGCCGGGAAGCTCTGCCGGAACACCTTGACGATCTCCCCGCTGCGGTAGGTTTCAGCCAGGGCACGGTTGACGGCGAGCCGCAGGTCCGGGTCCCGCCGCATCATCAGCGAATAGGTCTCCATCGAGAGATAGTCATCACTGAGTCGCAGCGTCGCACCGGCCGGGCCACCCGTGACCTCGCCGACCAGGATCAGGCGGTCGGTGGCGTAGGCATCGGCCCGACCGTCACGCACTGCGGCAATGCCGTCGGTGTGGGTCTGCACCGTCACGAAGACCGGCACGATCCCGCGCGCGGACAGGCCCTGGAGCACCTGCTCGGTCGTGGTGCCCCGGATCACGCCGACCCGCTTTCCGTTGAGGTCGAGCGTGCGGCCGATGGGCGAGGATGCCAGCGCGACGAACGAGGCGCCTTCGACCCAGATGGGGTTGCTGAAGTCGACCTGCTGTTCGCGGCTCAGCGTGCGTGAGGTGGTGCCGCATTCGAGATCGACGCTGCCGTCATTCACGGCCCGCATGCGGGTCGTCGCGGTCACGGGGATCCACTGGACATCGAGCTTGGCAAGCTTGAGCTGCGATTGCAGTGAGTGGGCCACGCGCTTGCACAGTTCGACCGAATAGCCCGTCGGTGCGCCGTCCGCGCCCTTGAACGAGAAGGGCTTGGCGTCCTCTCGATAACCCAGCTTGAGGGTCTGGGTCTGCCCGATGCGAGCGAGCGAGTCCCGGGGTGTCGAGCCGGGCGCATTCGCGCAGGCGCCCAGCAGGGCCGACATCAGGAGCGACACGATCAACGTGAAGTAGCGCGAATTCATGAATTCGTCCTTTGACAATGCCGGTGGCGATCGAGGCCCGGATGGACCACTTCGCAGGCTCCATCGGAACAGCGTTGCGAGGCCGGCGCATTGTGCGGGTCGGCATCGAGCTTTGGCAATGCGCGGGGCGCGGGTGACAGTCGCCGGTCGCCGCATCAGAATGCCTGGTCCATAGGTATCACGAGGAAGGATCCCTCATGGCAGACGAAGAGAAACCCAAAACCTGGTGGCAGACCTTGCCGGGGATCATCACCAGCCTGACGGCGGCGATCACCGCGATCGCGGGGCTGGTGGTGGCGTTCAAGCAGGCGGGCTGGATCGGGTCGCCGCCGCCCGCGCAACCCCCGAGCGTGACTGCGCCCGCGTCCTCATCGTCGCAGGCTCCAGCCGTGGCTGCGGCGCCGGCGTCGTCAACCCGCACGAGCCACGCCGTGACACTGCCCGCGATGCGCGACTACAAGCTCGGCCTGGTGACCTTCACGCTGCTTTCGGCGGAGGTCTCGCCGCAAACCTCCGAGAAGGATGCATTGCGGATCCGGCTGCGCATGATGAACAACGATGCCTACGACACCAACTTCTGGGACAGATCGTTCCGGCTCCTGGTCGATGGCGTTCCCACGGCGCCCGAGAGCGATCTCAACGAACTGGTGCGCGCTCGCTCGGCCAAGGAGGGGACGGTGCTGTTCGTGGTTCCGCATGGCACGGCCGCCGGAAATCTGGAGGTGAGTCACCACGACGAGCAGACATCGATTCCCCTCGCTTTCGCGGCACCGCGCTAGGGGCACCCCGCGTATGTCCCGGCCTCGGAAGCTCACGGTTGCATCACAATCGCTGGCATGCCAACCGATCCCGAGAGCCTCAGCGACGAAGAGCTGGCCCGACAGGCCGCCGAGTGGCGCCGTCGTGCACTGCAGGGCGAGCAGGAAGCCAACGGCCATGCGCATGTGCTGGAGCGGGAGCTTCGTCGCCGACAAGGCGCGTTGTCGACCCTGGGTGCGGATCTGCGAGCTCCAGCCAGGCCGCGGGCCGCCTGGTGGGCCTTCTGGAAGCGATAGGCATGGGCAACGGTCATCGCGATTCGCTCTACCGCTGTTGACGGGCCCTAGCCGGACGGCATCCGATCGAATGCCTGCAACGAAGGATCGATGGCGTCCCAGGCCAACCCGCGGACGCTGTAGGTGAGGACCTGTGGCACGAAGCGGTCCGGGTCGTCCAGGCTGCCCGCGGGGACCGCGATCAGGTCCGGCATCGCGACGAAGCGCAGGTAGACCGGCGTTCCGCAGACCGGGCAGAAGGCGTGGACCTTCGTGTTGCCGCTGTCACCCGCGACCTGCCAGTGCGTCGCCTCGCCGGTGATCGTCATCTCGGCGCGCGCGGGAAAGGTCAGGTAGGAGCCGTGCCCGGTGCCGCTGCGTCGCTGGCAGTCGCGGCACTGGCAGTGGTTCTGGAACAGGGGCGCGTGCCGGGTTGCGTAGCGGATCGCGCCGCACGCGCATCCGCCGGTGTAGGGCTGGGTCATGAACAACTCCCGATTCAGGCCGAAAGATCAGGCCACGTGGGGCTTGGCGAAGACATCCATGCCCTGCCCCGTTTCCAGCAGGGACTTCAGGCTGGAAAGCACGAGCGGCCAGCCCTGCTGGATGCCCTTGGCCATCCCGCTGCCGGCCTCGAGTTCGTCGTGGGTGACGGTCAGCCGCACCATCTCCTCGTACGCTGCGACGTCGAAGCTCACGCGGCTGTAGCTGGCCGGATCGTCGGCCTGCGAGGCGTTCGCCCACGTGATGACCAGGCGCGTCGGCGGCGCGACCTCGACGACCTTGCCGACCACCTGGACCGTGCGCTGCTCGTCGGCACGCACGTGCTCCCAGGTCGATCCGGGCTTCCAGTCGGAGACGTTCTCGTGGCCCCAGTAGCGCCGCGCGATCTCCGGTTTCGTGAGGGCCTCGAACACCTTTTCCGGCGTCGAGCGGATGTAGGTCACATAGACGAAGCAGGTCTTCTCTTTGCTCACTGTTACTCTCCTTCGAGTTCCTTTTTCAGGTCGTGCAGCAGGCCGAGCCGCTGGCGTTCGAATTTCCGCACCCACCGCTCGTACACCTCGTGCAGCGGCACCGGGTTGATGAAATGCAGCTTCTCCCGGCCACGCCAGACCGTGCTCACCAGATTGGCCGCCTCGAGGATCCCGATGTGCTGGGTGACCGATTGCCGCGCCATGTCCAGGTGCTCGCAGAGTTCGCCCAGCGTCTGCCCGTTCCTCTCGTACAGCCGGTCCAGCAGCTTTCTGCGTGTCGGGTCGCCCAGCGCCTTGAAAACCTTGTCAGCGTCCATTCGTTGTGTGTGTGCGTGGAGGGATGATATGCAGGCAAATACCTGCATGTCAAGCGGTGCATTGGCCCAGGTGCCGGCGATGGCGCGCTTGACGCTACCGCGCGATCGTCGCGCGCTACGACGAGAGCGTCGCCGCCTTGCTGGGCGCCGTGCACTTGGGCGGCATCGATCGCGGGGCTGAATGGATGACGGGCGCTAGCGTCGGCGCGTCTGCGCCGCCAGGTCTGTCTCCGCCGATCCTTTCGCAGGCTCCGCGCCGTACCTGGCCATGGCCGCTTCCTTCGCCTCGCGCCACCACCGGAGCAGCATGTCGAAATCGCCCGCGAAGCCGCGCTGCAGCAGTTCCTCGGCGTAGCGCGAGCAGAAAGTGGCGGCCGCGACGTCGAGCACCGCGTGCGTCGCCGCGCGATCGCAGGCAAGGTAGACGCCCTTGAGATCGTCCATCGATGCGGCAGGCTGCTGCTCCGCGCCGGGCTCGGCGCTCGCTGCCAAGGGGGTGAGTGCCAGCACGAAGATCGCGCATCCCGCGCGCCATGCAGGGCGGCCTGGGCATGACCACCCGGTGCCATGAGCTTGAGCATTCGATGTCATCTGCGCCTCCCGCTGTCTGCGCTTCGCGTTCACGAGGATGACTCTAGCGATGCCGTCGCATTTGCACATCCTCCGGGAGGAGGATCAGACCTTTGGCGTAGTCATGGCCGCTTGGCCGGCGTCATCGCCAGCGGCGCCGGGCCAGCGGGCGGGCGCTCAGGGAAGCAGCTCGAACTTCAGGTCGGCCAGTGGCGTGACTTTTTCCTCGCGCGTCATCTTGTACTCGGTGTTCGGGCCGAGCCACTTGTTCCACAGCTTGTCGAGTTCGCCCTTCTTCTCCAGCGCGTAGAGCGCTTCGTTCACCTTGGCCAGCAACGCCGGTTCGTCCTTCTTCATTCCGATGCCGATCGGCTGCAGGACCATCGGCTCCTTGATCATCTTGAGCGCGACGCCTTCGGTCTTCGACTGGTTGACCAGCTTGGTGATCGTCATGGTGTTGGCGACCATGCCCATCGACTTGTTCTGCTGGACGGCCATGAAGGCGGACCCGGTGTCCTGGAAGGTCACGGGTTCGGAGCCGTTCATCTTGATCGACAGCTCCGAGGTCGAGCCCTTGGTCGAGCTCAGGCGCTTGCCCTTGAAGTCGGCCTTGGTCGTGCCTGGATCGGAGGCTTTCACCGCCAGCATTTCCTTGGCGACGTAGTACGGGTCGCTGAACTGGATCTGCTCGCCGCGGCTCTTGGTGTAGGCCAGGTTGGCGATGGTCACGTCGACGCGACCGAGCTTGACCTCGGGCACACGCGCCTCGACCGACAGCGGTGTGACCTTGGCCGTGAGTCCCAGTTCCTTCGCGATCGCGTTGCAGAGGTCGACGTCGTGGCCCACCATCTCGCGGGTCTTGGGGTCCGGTGCCGCGAAGGGTGGCACGTCGGCGAAGGTGCCGCACTTGAGTTCCTTGCGCGCACTGATGTCGCTCCACTGGTCGGCCTGGGCCGCGAGCGGGCATGCGCAGAGGGCCGCGGCGAGGGCGGCGAGACGAGTCACATTGGCTTTCGACATGGAGAACTCCTGGGAAGACGATCGGATGGAGAAGAAAACGGGAAGGGTCGGTCGGGTCAGTGCGCGCGCAGGTCGGACAGGAACCGTTGCGCACGCGGATGCTGGGGTCGGGTGAAGAAGGTCTCGGGGTCGGCCTTTTCGAGGATGCGGCCGGCGTCCATGAACCAGACGCGGTCGGCCACCTCGCGCGCGAAGTTCATCTCGTGGGTGACGCACATCATGGTCATGCCCTCGTTGGCCAGACTGCGCATGACCGAGAGCACCTCGCCGACCATCTCGGGGTCCAGCGCGCTGGTGGGCTCGTCGAAGAGCATCGCGGGGGGCTCCATCGCGAGGGCGCGGGCGATCGCGACGCGCTGCTGCTGGCCGCCCGACAGCTGCGCCGGATAGGAATTGGCCTTGTTCGACAGGCCCACGCGCTCCAGCAGCTGGCCGGCCCGGGCCTTGGCATCGCTGCGCTTCACACCGAGCACGCGCACCGGGGACAGCATGATGTTGTCGAGCACGGACAGGTGCGGGAACAGGTTGAAGCTCTGGAACACGAAGCCGATGCGGCTGCGCAGCTTGTTCAACGCATGGCTGCTCATCGGCGCATGGATGTCGTGGCCATCGAACAGCAGCTGCCCGGACTTGATCTCCTCGAGCCGGTTGACGGTGCGGATCAGGGTCGACTTGCCGGAGCCCGAAGGGCCGCAGACCACGACCACCTCGCCCTTCCGGACCTCGGCGTTGACGTCGGTGAGTGCCTGGTACGCGCCATACCATTTGTTGATGTTGGAAAACAGGATCATGGTGTCGTCCTCGCGCGGCTTCTTCAGCCGTGCGCCGGGTTGCTCAAGGGTGTCCATGGTTCTGTCTCCGTTGTGGGTTTCGTTCACCGTCGCATCGCGGTGTCAGGGGTTGGCCGCCACCGGGGGCAGCGGCAGGCCGTCGTCCGAGATGGCCGGTGTCGCGCTGCCGAGCCGCTTGTGGGCGATGCGCCGCTCGAGCCATTGCGCCAGTTGGGTCAGGCTGAAGCAGACGACGTAGTAGGTCATCGCGAGGATGAAGAACACCTGGAACGGCTTGGTCAGCAGCTGGTTGTTGATCTGGTTCGCGGCGAAGGTGAGTTCCTGCACGTTGATCACGTAGCCCAGCGTGGTCTCCTTGATGGTGGAGATGAACTGGCTCAGCATGCTCGGCAGCATGTTGTAGAGGGCCTGGGGCAGGACCACGTAGGCCATGGTGCCCAGGTGGCTGTGGCCCAGGGCGCGGGCCGCCTCGGTCTGCCCCTTCGGGAGCGCCTGGATGCCGGCGCGGACCACTTCCGACAGATAGGCGCCCTCGTAGATCACGAGCGTGCACAGCATCGTCGTGAAGCCCGACACCTCCCGTCCGATCAGCAGCGGCACGAGGAAGTACACCCACAGGATGACCATCAGCAGCGGCACGCCGCGCACGATGTACACGAGCACGGTGGCCGGTAAACGCAGTGCACGCCACGGGGACAGCCGCGCCAGCGCCAGCATCACGGACACGGGGAAGGCCAGCACGATGCCGAGCACCGAGAGAATGAGTGTGGCGACGATGCCGCCCAGCGGTCCGCTCGGGTACTGGCCGACCAGCAGCAGCAGCCAGTTGTCGCGCAGGATGTCGAAGATGCCGAACATGTCTCACCTCGCCGCGGCAACGCGATAGTGGCGCGATATGGCCGCGCCGACCGCCATGATGAGCATGGAAACGAGCAGGTACATCACCGTCGCGAGGCTGTAGGCCTCGAAGGTGCGGAAGCTTTGGCTCTCGATCTCCTTGACCGCATGGGTCAGTTCCGCCACGCCGATGGCCATCGCGAGACTGCTGTTCTTGAACAGCGACACGCTGTGGTTCACCAGGGCCGGCACTGCGTTGCGCACGGCCTGGGGCAGCATCACGTGGCGCATCGCGCCGATGTAGCCGTGGCCGAGCGCACGCGCTGCCTCGGACTGCCCGGGCGGGATGGCGCGCAGGCCGGAGCGCATGTCCTCGCTGAAGTACGCCGCCTGGCACAGGCCCAGCGCCACGATCGAGATCAGCGCCTCGGCGTTGTTGTTCGACAGCCAGGCCTGCACCGCGTCCGGCAGCAGGCTGAAGATGCCGAAGTACCAGAGCATCAGCTGCACGAGCGTCGGCACGTTGCGGTGGTAGGACACGTAGGCCGCCACGGCGCGCTCGGCCACCGGGTTGGCGCTGAGCCGGACCACGAGCAGCACGACGGCGATCGACATCGCGAGCAGCCAGGAGCCGACCGCGATCTTCAGGGTCAGCGCCATCCCGTGCAGCAGCATCGCGCCGAAGTCGGGCTTCAGCAGGATCGCGAGGAGGTCGAAGTCCTTCATGGGGTGCTCTCGGTGTGGTCGGGCGGCCTGCTCAGGCCCGCACCGTCTCCGGCTTGGCGGTGGAAAGGCCGCCGGGCACCTGCAGGGTGGGCGTGATTTCCATGTGGCCGATGTTCACCGCGATCGGCGCCGCGATGGCGAAGGCGATCGCATTGGCGATGTCCGCGGCCTCGGGCAGCTCGTAGCCCTCGACGAAGCGCTTGCGCGTCTCCTCGGAGTCGCCGTGGACGTGGGCGAAGATGTCGGTCGCGACGCGGCCCGGGCAGATCTCGGTCACGCGCACGCGCTTGCCGAAGCAGTCCACGCGCAGTTGGCTCGACAGCATGCTGACGGCCGCCTTGGTCGCGTGGTAGGTGCTGTTGCCGCCGAAGTTGTAGGCCGCGGCGATCGAGCTGATGTTGACGACGTGGCCGTTGTCGCGGGTCACCATGCCCGGGACCACGAGCCGGCAGAGATGCAGGACGGCGCGCAGATTGACGTCCACCAGGAGGTCGATCCCTTCGGCGTCGGCCTTCAGGATCGAGCCCGGCCGGTCGACGCCCGCGTTGTTCACGAGCACGTCGAAGGCGACCTCCTTCGTGAGCGCGGTCACGCCAGCCAGGTCGCTCACGTCGATCGCGTGCGGGATGCAGCCCGTGCGCGCGGCGAGGTCCTTCAGTTTGTCGCCGCTGCGAGCCAGCGCATGGACTTGCAGGCCTTCCTTGCAGAGGCGCTCGACGACGGCGGCGCCGATGCCGGAGGAGGCTCCTGTCACGAGGGCGGTCTTGTAGTCGGAGAAGGGCATGGGGATCACTTTCTTTCTGTGGAAGGGCGCCCGGTTTCACCGCTGTCGAAGGCGCTGTCGGGTCGCGTTGAATTCACTGTATCGACGGCAGGTCCGGCGCGCCAAGACGGATTGGCTGTGGAGCGATAAGGCTCCCTTATGTCGCCCTCGAAGGGTGCGAGCCGGGTCAGGGTAAGCACCATGTCCGTGCCTGTTCGAGGGTGCGCTTCAGGCGGTCTGGCGCGAGATCGGGACCACGCGGCCGTGCGCCTCGACCACCTCGCGCACCCCGCGCGCGAGCGCCAAGGCGCCGGGCGTGTCGCCGTGGACCAGGATCGAATGCACGCGCATCGGGATCTTGTGGCCGCCGTAGGTGGTGACGGTCCCCTCCTCCAGCAATTGCCGGACACGGGCCAGCACCTGCTCAGGGTCGTGGATCACCGAACCCGGCAGCTTGCGCGGGATCAGCAGCCCGCTGTCGTCGCAGGCGCGGTCGGCCAGGAAGGTGGTGCGGATGCGCAGCCCGCAGCGCTCGGCCGCATCCTCGATGGCCCGGCTCGCCGAGGAGCTGATCGTCAGCGACGCATCGAAGTCCGCCACCGCCCGCACCAGTGGCGCCGCGAATTCCGCATCCGCCGCCGCCATGTTGCCGAGCGCGCCGTGGAAGCTCATGTGCGTCATCCGGTGCCCGGCGGTGCGTGTGATGCCGGCCAGCGCACCGAGCTGGTAGATGACGGCCGCCACGAGCTCGCGCGTGTCCATCTGCAGGGGGCGGCGGCCGAAACCGGCCAGGTCCGGGAAGCCGACATGCGCGCCGACGTCGACGCCGCGCTCGAGCGCCGTGCGCACGGTGCGGTCCATGATCTGCGGGTCGCCCGCGTGGAAGCCGCAGGCGACGTTCGCCGACGAGACGATGCCCAGCAAGGCTTCGTCGTCGCCCATGCGCCAGGGGCCGAAGCCTTCCCCCAGGTCTGTGTTCAGGTCCATGTCCATGGCGGGTGTCCTTTTTTCGTCAGAGGGAATGCAGGTCGACCAGGGCGGCGCCGTAGCCGACCGTCGCGCCGTCCTCGACGCGCAATGCGGCGACGGTGCCGGCGCGGGAGGCGGCCACCGGCAGCAGCAGGACGCCGATGCGCAGCAGCCCCAGCGTCTGGCCGGCCCGCACGTGAACGCCGGCGCGTGCGAACGGCGCCGTCGCGCACGGATGCGCACGAAGGAACACGCCGACCGATGCGGAAGTCACGGTGTCGAGTGGCGGCGGGTTCGTCGCGGCAGGCCGCGGCGTGACCGGCGCATCATCGTCGCGCTGGCCGTCGTCCAGCTTCACGACCTCGTCGCCACGGCGCCCCAACCGGACGATCGCGTCCGGCATGCGCAGTTCGAGGAAGCCGATGTCCATCGCCGCCATCCAGCCGGCGATTTCACGCAGCTCGTGAGGCGCCTTCCTCATGCGGCGACTCCCATCGGCCCGCTGCGTTGCAGCGCCACCATGCGTGCCACCTTCGCGAGCCAGGCTTCCTTCTGTTCCAGCGCGGCCACGGCCTCGTCCCAGCTCGTCTCGATGAAGCGGATCCGGCTGCCGATCGGCGCCTGCCCCAGTCGCCACAGATCGGCTTCGATCACGGTGCCGAATTTCGGGTAGCCGCCCGAAGGCTGTGCATCACGCATCTGGATGATCGGTTGCCCGCTGTGAGGCACCTGGATCACGCCCGGCACGATGCCGTGCGAGCGCAGCTCCATCGGTGCCACCGGCCGCAAGGCCGCGCCGGACAGCCGGTAGCCATAGCGGTCGCTCTGTGACGTGATGCGCCACTCGCCGGCCCAGAAGGCCTCGCGCGAGGCGGCCTCGAAACCCGGGTACTCGGCGCCCGGCAGGACCCGCAGCGCGACCAGCCCGTCGAGTTCCAGGGGCAAGGCGAGGGCCGGCGGCACCAGTCCGAAGCCGGTGCGACAGGCGCGCTTCGGGTCTGCGGCGCGCAGGACATCCCCCTTGCGCAGGGCCCGTCCCTCATGCCCACCGAAGGCGCCGCGCATCTGGGTACTGCGCGAACCCAGCACCTGCGGCACATCGATGCCGCCCGGCAGGCACAGCATGGCGCGGCTCGCGCGCCGCGCGCCCTGCGGGAGGCCCAGCGTCAGCACCTGACCGGCGCGTGCCCGGTGCGACCACCACGGCAGCAGCGCTTCCGCATCGAGCTTCGCGCCGCAATCCGCGCCGGTCAACGCGAAGATGCAATCCTCGGCGAAGCGGACCTTGAACGGAAAGACCGGGATCTCGATGCCCGCAGCCCCGGGCTCGTTGCCCAGCAGGAGATTGCCCGCCGCCAGGGCGAGGTCGTCCATGGCGCCGGCGGTACCCACGCCGAAGCGCAGGCTGCCCAGGCGCCCGAGGTCCTGGACAGTCGCCAGGGCGGCGTTGGAGAGGATCTCGATCATGGCTCGATCCCTTCGACGAGGAAGCGGATGCGGTCGCCCGGCTGCAGCGTCGCCGGTGGATCGCGCGCCGGGTCGAAGAAGGTCATCGTGGTGCTGCCGATGGTGTTCCAGCCGCTCGGCCCGGCCGAGGCCGAGACGCCGGTTTGCGCACCGCCGATCGATACCGCGCCACCCGGAATGCTGAGCACCGGCACCGGGCGCCGCGGCGTCGCGATGCGAGGGTCCATGCCGCCGAGGTAGCAGTAGCCGGGATGGCTGCCGAGCGCGTACACCGGGTAGAGCGGCGCGCTGTGCAGCTCGACGATTTCCTCGACCGACAGGCCGGTGTGCGCCACCACGTCGGCCATGTGCGGTCCTCCGGCGCCGCCGTAGCGCACCGGCAGCTCGACCACGCGGCCTTCGCGCGTGAGCGGGGCGACGGCCTCCCACGCGGCGGCCAGTCGTGCCTTCAGTTCATCGAGCGCGCGCGGCGGACGAACGAAGCTCAGCATCAGGTTGTTCATGCCGGGGACGGCCTCGCGCACCTCGGGCCAGGCGGCAGCCTCCTGCGCGAGCGCCCAGATGCGCTGCTGCGAATGAAGCTCCATCGCGCCCGGCGCTTCGAAGAGCAGCGCGGTGGTGCCCAGCAGGCTCACGGTCGGGCCCGGTCCGGTGGTCGAGAGAGTCACGGTGTGCTCCTGCGCTGCAGCCAGCGCTCGAGGTGATGGATGTCGACCCCGCCGGTGGCAAAGCCGTCGTCCTGAAGCAGGGCGCGGTGCAGCGGCACGTTGGTGGCGATGCCGTCGACCTGCAGCTCGCTGAGCGCGAGCCGCATGCGATCCAGCGCGTCCTCGCGGCTCGCGCCGTGCACGATCAGCTTGCCGATCATCGAGTCGTAGTACGGCGGCACGCGATAGCCCACGCCCGCGTGCGAATCGAAGCGCACGCCGAAGCCGCCGGGCACGCGCCAGCCCGTGATGCGACCGGGGGACGGCGCGAAGCTGTCCGGGTCCTCCGCGTTGATGCGGCATTCGATCGAATGCCCCGCGCAGGGGACATCGGCCTGCGCGATCGCCAGCCGCTCGCCGCGCGCCATGCGCAACTGCTGCTGCACGATGTCGATGCCGGTGGTCATCTCGGTCACCGGATGCTCGACCTGCAGCCGCGTGTTCATCTCGATGAAGTAGAAGGCGCCCTTCTCGTAGAGAAACTCGAAGGTGCCCACGCCGCAGTAGCCGATCTGCCGGCAGGCCGCCGCGCAACTCTCCCCGACCGCGGCGATCAGGGCCTCGTCGATGCCGGGCGCCGGAGCTTCCTCGATCACCTTCTGGTGCCGGCGCTGCAGGGAGCAGTCCCGGCTGCCGAGCCAGATCGCATGGCCGTGGCTGTCGGCGAGCACCTGGATCTCCACGTGCCGCGGATGCAGCAGGAACTTCTCGATGTAGACCTCGGGATTGCCGAAGGCGCGTCGGGCCTCCTCGCGCGTGAGCGCCAGCGCCTCGAGCAGTTCGGACTCCTCGCGGACCACGCGCATGCCGCGACCGCCCCCGCCGCCGGCGGCTTTCACGATCACCGGGTAGCCGACCTCGCGCGCGAGCGCACGCACGGCCTCCGGATCGTCCGGCAGGCCATCGTCCGGCCCCGGCACGCAGGGCACGCCGGCGCGCCGCATCGCGCGCTTGGCCGCGACCTTGTCGCCCATCACGCGGATGCACGCGGCGCTCGGTCCGACGAAGTGCAGCCCGGCCTGCTCGACCTTCTCGACGAAGCCCGCGTTCTCCGAAAGAAATCCGTAGCCGGGATGGATCGCCTGCGCACCGCTCACCTCGGCCGCGTAGAGCAGCGCCGATTGATTGAGGTAGCTCAGGCCGGGACTGGCCGGACCGATGCACAGCGCCTGGTCGGCCTGTCGCACATAGACCGCGTGGCGGTCGGCGTCGGAGTGCGCGACCACCGTCTTGAGGCCCAGGCCCCGGCAGGCGCGCAGGATGCGCAAGGCGATCTCGCCGCGGTTCGCAATGAGGACGGTGTCGAACATGGACGCGTCCTTCTCAGCCAAGGCGGAACAAGGGCTGGCCGGCCTCGACCTCGTCGCCGGAACGCACGAGCACCTCGACGATGGTCGTGTCGGCCTCGGCGCGAACCTCGTTGAAGACCTTCATCGCCTCGATCACGCACAAGGTCTGCCCGGCTGCGATCTGCTGGCCCGGCTGCACGAACAGGGGCTCGCCCGGCGAAGGCTGCAGGTGAATCACGCCATAGAGCGGCGCCAGGCACTCGGTCGGGTCCGCGGCCAGGCCATCGCGGGGTTCGTTGGATGCGCCGCGTGCATCGCCTGCGTCATTCACGGTGCCCTGTGGCGCGGCGCAGGTGACCCCGGCGACCTGCCCGACTCGGGCCAGAGACGCCGAAGACGCTTGCTTCGCGAGCCGCAGCGTGCAGCCGTCTTCGCTGTACTCCAGCTCCGACAGCTCCGAAGCCGCCAATGCGTCGATGAGAATCTTGATCTGTTCCTGGTTCATGCCGGCCCCGCCGGCAAAGGGCGGGATCTCCTGGGTGGCCGACGCATTCCGCGAACGCGTGACGGCAGGCATGAACGGTAGCCCGCGAGGGCCGCAAAGCCAAAGACGGATTGGCTGTGCCGGGATAAGGTCGGCTTATGACGCCGCGACCGGCGCCGGATCCTCGGTCGCGGTGGTGTCGTTCGACAGCTCGGTGACCAGCTCGAGGAGGATGTCCTTCACCGCCTGCGCGGGTTCGGACAGCGGCAGGTGGTCCGACTGGCACAAGGCGAGTGGCGCCTCGATCACGGGGTCGACGATCTTGAACTGCCATGCGCCGCAGGCCGTCACGACCTCGCGCGCCATCGACGCCGGCAGGATGGTCGCGCCCAGGCCGTCCGCGATCGCCGCGGTCAACGTGAAGGCGGATTCGATCTCGGCCACCACGCGCGGCGCACCGCCGATCCGGCCGAAGGCCGCATCGACCAGCTTGCGCACCACGTTGTAGGGGCGCGGCATGAAGAGTTCCATGTCGCGCAGGTCCGTCAGCCGCACGGGTTGGGCCGGTGCCGGGATCGACGCCGGTCCGACGAGGAACAAGGGTTCCTTGAGCAGCGGCAGGAAGGTCAGGCCATGGATCGCCTTGTCGCCGTAGAGCACCGCCAGGTCCATGCGGCCGTTCATGATCAGTTCGCTGAGCGTCGTGCCGTAGTTCTCGTTGAGGTACAGCAGGATGCCCGGATGACGCGCCCGCACCGTGCGCAGCAAGGGCAGCGAGAGCGCCGCGGCCGCGGTTCCGGGCGCGAGGCCCACCGACACCTGACCCGAGACCCCCTGTCCGGCTGCATCCATGTCGATCTGCGCCTGCTCGCATTGGCGCAGGATGATCTGCGCGTGCCGGTAGAGCACCTTGCCGGCTTCCGTGGGCGTCACGCCCCGCTTGGTGCGCACGAGCAATTGCTGGCGCACCTCGCCCTCGAGTGTGATCAGCTGTTGGCTCAGTGCCGGTTGCGCGATGAAGAGCAACTCGGCCGCCTGCGTCAGGCTGCCGATGTCCACGATCTTCACGAAGTACTTGAGTCGCCGCAGGTTCACACCGGGTCCCGAAGCAAAACCTCAGCCTAGCACCCGTGTGCCGACCGGGCCATCCGGGCTCACCATAAGCTCTTCCTATCCGCCCAGAGCGATCTCGTCTTGGCCTCGGGAAGGAGATCTGCGTACCGTAGGGTCCTGCCATCCCACTCCAGGAAGTCATGACCACCTCCCGCATCGCAGAGCGCGTCCGTCGCATCAAGCCTTCGCCCAGTACCTCGGCCGCCGACCGCGCCAACGAGCTGCGCCGCCAGGGCAAGTCCATCGTGAACCTCGTGGTCGGCGAGCCCGACTTCGACACTCCCTTGCACATCCGCCAGGCCGCCGCCGCGGCGATGGACAAGGGTGCCACCCGCTACACCCTGATGGCCGGCACGGTCGAGTTGAGGGAGGCGATCGTGGGCAAGCTCCAGCGCGAAAACGGCCTGAGCTATGCGATGAACGAGATCATCGCCACCAACGGTGCGAAGAGCGCAATCTTCAACGCGTTCGCGATCACACTGGAGGCGGGCGACGAGGTCATCGTGCCCGCACCCTACTGGGTGTCCTACCCCGACATGGTGCTGGCGTGCGATGGCAAGCCGGTGATCGTCGCGTGCCCCGAGGTCAACGGCTTCAAGCTCACGCCCGCGCAGCTCGAGGAAGCGATCACGCCGCGCACGCGCTGGCTGCTGATCAATTCGCCGAGCAACCCGACCGGCGCCGCTTACACGGCGGACGAATACCGTGCGCTGGCCGATGTGCTGGCGCGCCACCCGCAGGTCATGGTGATGACCGACGACATCTACGAACACATCCGCTTCGACGGCGAGAAGACGCCGCACATCGTCGCCGTGGCACCCGAGCTGCGCGATCGCACGCTGGTGGTCAATGGCGTCTCGAAGACCTATGCGATGACGGGCTGGCGCATCGGCTACGTGGCCGGACCCGCCGACCTGGTCCGCGCGATGGACACGTTGCTGTCGCAGTCGACCGGCAACTGCTGCTCGATCAGCCAGGCCGCCGCGGCGGCGGCGATGAACGGTGACCAGTCGTTCGTCGCCGAGAGCGTCGCGGTCTACAAGCAGCGCCGCGACCGCACGCTGGTGCTGATCAACGCGATCCCCGGCCTGAGCTGCGCCGCGCCCCCGGGCGCCTTCTACCTGTACGTCAACTGCGGCGGCCTGATCGGCAAGACCACGCCCTCGGGCAAGGTGCTGGCCGAGGACGGCGACGTCGTGATGTACCTGCTCGAAAGCGAGGGCGTCGCGATGGTCGCGGGCACCGCCTATGGCCTGTCGCCCTACTTCCGGCTGTCCATCGCGACCTCGATCGAAATCCTCGAGGAAGGCTGCGCGCGCATCGCCCGCGCGGTCGCCGAGCTGCGCTGAGCCGCACCGGCCGCCCGCGCCAACCCCCACACCGAACTGGAGACTCCCATGCAATTCAAGGGCATCCGCAAGAACCCGTCCGCGCCGCAAGCGAACCCGGCCCACATCGCCGCGCTGCGCGACATCCCGGTCGCCGCGCTGAGCGACAACATGCACCGCAACATCGGCAGCGTCGGACTGCACCCCTATCACCGGCCGGGGCCCGGAACGATGGCTGGCACGGCCGTGACGATCAAGTCGCGCGGCGGGGACAACCTGACGCTGCTGCGCGCCTTCGAGTTCTGCCGGCCCGGCGACGTGATCGTGATCGACGCCGACGGTGATCTGGCCAATGCCGTCATCGGTGGCATCCTGTCGTTCTACGCAGCGACCATCGGCACCGTCGGGGTCGTGCTCGATGGGGCCATCCGCGACGTGGCCGAGATCCGCGCGCGCGACTTCCCGGTCTACGCACGCGGCGTGAACCATCGCGGACCGTACAAGGACGGGCCCGGCGAGATCAATGTCCCGGTGTCGGTGGGCGGCATGCTCGTGAACCCCGGGGACATCGTGGTCGGCGACCAGGACGGCCTGATGGCGTTCTCGCCGAGCGATGCCGAATGGGTCATCGAGAAGGCCCGCGCCCATCTGGCCACCGAGGCGGAGACGATTCGCGCCATGAAGGAAGGCCGCTGGGACCGCAGTTTCCTCGATGCCCTCGAAGCACGCTGCCCCAACTGAACCCGTTCCCCAACAAGAAGACAGAGACCACCATGACGCTTTCCGTGCTCGTCACCCGCGCCACGTTCGCTGACATCGCTCAGCGATTGCATGAACATTTCGACGTCGACGACAACCCGGACGACGCCCTCTGGGACCCGGACGAGCTGAAGCGGCGCCTGCAGGGCAAGCAAGGCGTGATGAGCCACGGCAGCGACCGCATCGACGCGGCCCTGCTCGACGCCTGCCCCACGCTCAAGGCGGTGTGCAACGTCGGTGTGGGCTACAACAACGTGGATGTGGAGGCCTGCACGGCGCGCGGCGTGCTGGTGACCAACACACCGGATGTCCTGACCGAGACGACGGCCGACTTCGGCTTCGCGCTGATGATGGCCACGGCCCGGCGCATCGGCGAGTCGGAGCGCTTCGTGCGCCAGGGCGACTGGACCAAGACCGGCATCTTCGACATGTTCGCGGGCAGCGACGTGCACGGCGCGACGCTCGGCATCCTCGGCATGGGCCGCATCGGCCGTGCGGTCGCTCGCCGCGGCTCGCTCGGCTTTGGCATGGGGGTGATCTATCACAACCGTTCACGGTTGACGGCCGAGGCCGAAGCCGAGAGCGGCGCTCGCTACGTCGACAAGTCGACCTTGCTGCGCGAAGCCGATCATCTGGTGCTGGTGCTGCCCTACTCCGCTTCGTCGCATCACGCGATCGGCGCCGAGGAGTTGAAGCGGATGAAGCCCACGGCCACGCTGACCAACATCGCGCGCGGCGGCATCGTCGACGATGCGGCGCTCGCATCCGCACTGCGGGCGGGCACGATCGCCGCGGCCGGGCTCGATGTCTTCGAGGGCGAGCCGCGCGTCCACCCTGCGCTGCTGGGCTTGTCGAACGTGGTGCTGACGCCGCACATCGGCAGCGCGTCGATCCAGACGCGGCGCGCCATGGCGTCGCTCACCGTGGACAACCTGATTGCCGCACTGGGCGCCGGCCCGCAGGCGCGCCAGCCACCGACGCCGGTCAATCCCGAAGTCCTGGCCGCCCGCCTGCGCTGACCGGGCTGTGCTGGCTCGCCGTCCCTTCCTGTCCCCTCTGCTTTTCCTGAACCCGGGCCCCTACCTTGAATTCCATCCTCAAGAGCTTCGACCTCACCGGGCGCACCGCGCTCATCACCGGATCGAGTGCCGGCATCGGCTTCGCGCTCGCGCGCGGCCTCGCGGGTGCCGGCGCCCGCGTGATCCTCAACGCGCGCAATGCGGCGAAGCTCGAAGGCGCTGCCGAGGTGTTGCGCAGCGAGGGCCTGCAGGTGCTGACCGCCGCCTTCGACGTGACCTCGGGTGATGCGGTGAACGCCGCAGTGGCACGCATCGAAGCCGACATCGGCGCCATCGACATCCTCGTCAACAACGCCGGCATGCAGCGCCGCGGGCCGCTCGACCAGTTCGAGGAAGCCCACTGGCACGAATTGATGAAGACCAACGTCGACAGCGTGTTCCTGGTCGGCAAGGCGGTGGCGCAGCACATGATCCCACGCGGGCGCGGCAAGATCGTCAACATCTGCTCGGTGCAGAGCGAGTTGGGCCGACCCGGCATCGCGCCCTACACCGCCAGCAAGGGCGCAGTGAAGATGCTGACCAAGGGCATGGCCATCGACTGGGGCCAGCACGGCATCCAGGTCAACGGGCTCGGGCCCGGCTACTTCAAGACCGAGCTGACCGAGGCGCTCGTCCACAACGAGGAGTTCACCAAGTGGCTGGTCGGGCGCACGCCCTCGCGGCGCTGGGGCGATGTGGAAGACCTGGTGGGCGCGGCCGTGTTCCTGGCGAGCGATGCCTCCAACTTCGTCAACGGCCACATCCTGTACGTCGATGGCGGCGTGACCGCAACCCTTTGAGAGAGACCATGGAAGCACTTGTCATCCACGCCCCCGGCGACCTGCGCGTCGAGGAGATCGAGACCGCCGAGCTCGGCGCGGACCAGCTGCAGGTGCGCGTGCGCTGCGGCGGCATCTGCGGCTCGGACCTGCACTACTACCAGCATGGCGGCTTCGGCACCGTGCGCATCCAGCAGCCGATGGTGCTGGGCCACGAGGTGGCCGGGATGATCGAGGCGGTGGGTTCGGCCGTCACGGGCTTCCAAGCCGGCGAGCGCATCGCGATCAGCCCGAGCCGGCCGTGCGGCCTGTGCCGCTACTGCCAGCAAGGTCTGCAGAACCATTGCCTGGACATGCGCTACTACGGCAGCGCGATGCGCACGCCGCACGTGCAGGGGGCGTTTCGCCAGCAGATCGTGGTCGAGACGCACCAGGCGCACAAGCTCGCGGATTCGCTCAGCGATGGCGAGGGCTCGATGGCCGAGCCCTTGTCGGTGGCGCTGCACGCGGTGCGGCGCGCGGGGCCGCTGCTGGGCCGGCGCGTGCTGGTGACCGGCTGCGGGCCGATCGGCGCGCTGGCGATCATTGCCGCGCGGCGCGCGGGCGCCGCCCACATCGTGGCCACCGACGTCGGTACCCTCACGCTCGACAAGGCGCTGAAGGTCGGGGCCGACGAGGTGATCAACGTGGCCGAAGAGCCCGAGGGCCTCCGGCGCTTCACGGCCGACAAGGGCAGCTTCGACGTGCTGCTCGAGGCCAGCGGCAACCCGCGGGCCCTGGTCGGCGCCTTCGAGGCGCTGCGCCCGCGAGGCATCATCGTGCAGCTCGGGTTGGCCGGTGGCGAGATCCAGCTGCCGATCAACACGATCGTCGCCAAGGAGTTCGACCTGCGCGGCGCCTTCCGCTTCCACGAGGAATTCGCAGTCGCGGTGGAGTTGCTCAACAAGGGGCTGGTCGATGTCAAGCCGCTGATCTCGGCGACGCTGTCGTACCGCGATTCGGCGCGCGCCTTCGCCCTGGCGGCGGACCGGTCGCAGGCGATGAAGGTGTTGCTGAACTTCGATTGAACGCCTCCGCTGCGCCGCAGCGCCAGAGCCAGAAACGAAAGAGCGAAATGCACATAGGCGTTCCTGCCGAAACCACGGTCGGCGAATCCCAAGTCGCCGTCACTCCGGAGACTGCGAAAAAGCTCGTGGCTCAGGGCCATGTCATCCGCGTTCAGGCGGGCGCCGGCGTTGCCGCCAGCCACATGGACAAGACCATGATGGGCTTCGGCGACGCCAAGAAGGTCGTAGAGGACATGGCCAAGGCGATCGAGTAATCTGCATCTCGCAGCGGGCCTGTCGAGGCCCTGTGCCGAGATCGAACCGGCCAGCGGGTACCCGGCTGCCGCCGATATGGGCGGCGTCTTCCTACATCGCGCATCGTCAAAGGGTACGACGCTGTGGCCACAACTTTCCAGGAGGCCAGCATGCCCACCGCGGACCCCAAGCAGTTCCAGGCATTTGCGTATCGAGGCAGGGCGTTCCTTTGCGGCGCTCAGCCTCATGAGAACGGCACGTTCCTGCCGGTGGTGATTTGCGTCGGTGACGCACCGGGTCGGCAGACCGAGCTGCCCCGAGACACGGAGGCCTATTCGACCGCCGCCGAGGCCCTTCGACACGCAGAGCAACAGGCGGCGCGATGGGTCCATGAACACGAAGACTGCCGGGGCAGTGAATAAGCCACGCACGCGCATTGGTGGGGACAGCGGGTGTGCCTGACGCTACATTCCGCCAATGGCTGCGATATCAGTGACCTGCCCCGCATCGGCAGCTCGCGTGGCATCCACTTGTCCGTGGGGAAGTTGAATTGGCCATTCCGGACACGTTCACCGAGTCGCAGGCCGAGCTGATCCTCTCGCTCGCCGAGGTGAGCGCGACCGACAGCTGCGCCTCGGCCGAGCGCCTGCTGCAGGAATGGACGCCGGCACGCTTCACCGAATCCCAGGCCGTGTGCATCCGGGAGATGCTGGCCCTCGAGGCCTGGGAACTCAAGGCAACGCTGGTCGACGCCATGGAGCCGTGTGCGCTGCGCCTTCGCTTGCTCGCCATGGGCCCGCAGACCGGTCACTGACGGGACGCGCGCCGTCCGCCGGGATCCGTGGCGTGCGGGGTCGCCAGGGACTGCAGGTGCGCAGCGAGCGCCCTCGCTGCCGGCGACAGGCGCTTCTCGTCATGAAAACAGATGGCAAAGCGGCGCTGCGCCCACGGGTCGGTCAGCGGCAGCACCTTGAGGCCATAGGTGGAAGCCACGGGTTCGGCCACCTCGCGCGGAACGACCGCGATGCCGAGATTGGCGCGCACGCAGCGCAACGAGGCATCGAAGGTCGAGACGACGGCGCGATAGCTGATCGCCTTGCCGATGATCGCAGCGGCGCGCGCCAGCATCGTGTGCACCGCGGTCGATGCCGGCAGTCCCACATGGTCGTAGTCGAGCGTTTCCTCGAAGGCGCACCGCTTCCTGCCCGCGATCGGGTGCGAGGGATTGGCGACGATCGCGAGATGGTCACTGCGATAGGGCCGTGTCTGCAAGCCCTCGAGGTCCGCGGCGTCCCAGAGGACCGCGAGCGGCGCCAGCCCTTCGCGCAAGCCGCGGACGACGTCGCGGCTGAGTGCCTCCTCGATGTCGATCCGGATCTCGCGATGTTCGGGGACCTGCAGGAACGATGCGATGTCGTCGGGCAGGAACTCGGCAATGGAGGAGACCGAGGCGAGAACGCGGACCTGGCCTTTGATCCCCTTGCCAAAGGCCGCCATGTCGCGCGCGACCCGGTCCGCGCCGGCGAGCATGCCGCGTGCGTGCTCCAGCAGGATCTCGCCGGCGCCGGTGATCGCGATGCCGCGACGATTGCGCTCCACCAGGACCTGGCC
The DNA here is from genome assembly GCF_030317005.1 of Variovorax sp. J22R115. Lineage (NCBI taxonomy): Bacteria > Pseudomonadati > Pseudomonadota > Betaproteobacteria > Burkholderiales > Comamonadaceae > Variovorax > Variovorax sp. J22R115. The sequence continues at coordinate 35,732 of NZ_JASZYM010000006.1, forward strand.
CAGCGTGCTTTCCAGTTGGGCAATCCGCTTGCTGATCGCGGACGCGACGATGTGATGCTGCTCGGCAGCGCGTGCGATGTTGCGCGTCTCGCAGACTGCGACGAAGAGCCGAAGACTCGTGAGATCCAGGTCATGCATGGGACGGACCGAGTGTGAGATTCCGAAATGGAACGCTGATCGTTCCAATTTACCGCTTTTCGGCTCGCTGCGGAATGCCTACAGTCTCCCTCACGACGCCACGCCCGTGCGCCGAGAGCCTGGAGACAAACCTTGACCCATCCTTCCGCCCGCCTGCCGCGCAGCGCCGTGATCCGCGAAGTCGGCCTGCGCGATGGCCTGCAGAGCATCGCCACCATCCTCCCCACCGAACAGAAGCGCGAATGGATCCGCGCCGCCTACGAGGCCGGCCAGCGCGAGATCGAGGTCGGCTCCTTCGTGCCGGCGCGGCTGCTGCCCCAGTTGGCCGACACGGCCGAGCTGGTTGCCTTCGCCAAGACGCTGCCGAACCTTTTCACTTCCGTGCTGGTGCCCAATCTGCGCGGTGCCGAGAGCGCGATCGCTGCCCAGGCCGACCTGATGATCGTGCCGCTCTCCGCGAGCCATGCGCACAGCTTGGCCAACCTGCGCAAGACCCCGGACGACGTGGTGGCCGAAGTCGCGAAGATCCGGGCCGCTCGCGATGCCTCGGGCTCCAGGATCCTGATCGAGGGTGGGGTCGGCACGGCCTTCGGGTGCACGCTGCAGGGCCTCGTCGACAGGAGCGAGGTGCTGCGCCTGATGCAGGCCTTGCTCGACGCCGGCGCCGACCGCGTGAGCATCGCCGATACCGTCGGCTACGCCGATCCGGGCATGGTGCGCGACCTGTTCGAGGACGCCGTGAAGATTGCCGGCGACCGCTTCTGGTGCGGGCATTTCCACGACACGCGCGGCCTCGGTCTTGCCAACGTCTATGCCGCGCTCGAAGTCGGCGTGCATCGCTTCGACGCATGTCTTGCCGGCATTGGCGGCTGCCCGCACGCGCCGGGCGCCAGCGGCAACGTCTCCACCGAAGACCTGGCCTACATGCTCGGCAGCATGGGCATCAAGACCGGCATCGACATCGATCAGCTGCTCGCGTTGCGCGCGCGCGTCGCCGAGTGGCTCGCCGGCGAGACCCTGCACGGCTCGCTGTGGCAGGCCGGCCTGCCCAAGACCTTCGGCCTCGCCGCCCAAGCCCTTTCTGCCTGAAGACGCCTGAACACACCGAGAACCCACGCCATGACGACCTCCGCTGCTCCCCTTCCCCTCGCCGGCGTCCGCGTCCTCGAGTTCACCCACATGGTCATGGGCCCGACCTGCGGGATGATCCTCGCCGACCTCGGCGCCGAAGTCATCAAGGTCGAGCCTCCGGGCGGCGACAAGACCCGCAAGCTGCCGGGCCTGGGCATCGGCTTCTTCCGCTCCTTCAACCGCAACAAGAAGAGCGTCGTGATCGACATCGGCACCGATGAGGGACGGGCCACGGCCGCCGAGCTCGCGGGCCAGTGCGACGTGGTGCTCGAGAACTTCCGGCCCGGCCTGATGGCCAGCTTCGGACTCGATTACGAGACCTTGTCCAAGAAGTACCCGCGCCTGATCTACGTGACGCACAAGGGCTTCCTGCCCGGCCCGTACGAGAACCGGCTGGCGCTCGACGAGGTGGTGCAGATGATGGGCGGGCTGTCGTACATGACGGGGCCGGTCGGACGGCCGCTGCGCGCCGGCACCTCGGTCAACGACATCATGGGCGGCATGTTCGGCGCCATCGGTGTGCTGGCCGCGCTGCGCGAGCGCGACCTGACCGGCAAGGGCCAGGAGGTGCAGAGCGCGCTCTTCGAGAACTGCGTGTTCCTCTCCTCCCAGCACATGCAGCAGTTCGCGATGACGGGCGAGCCGCCGCCGCCGATGCCCTCGCGCGTCTCGGCCTGGAGCGTGTATGACGTCTTCACGCTGGCCGATGGCGAGCAACTGTTCATCGGCGCGGTCAGCGACAAGCAGTTCCTGACGCTGTGCCGCGTGATCGAGGCGCCCGAGCTGGCGGCAGACCCGGCGCTGGCCAACAACGCGTTGCGCGTGGCGGTGCGCCCGGCCCTGCTCGCGAAGCTCGGCGAGAACCTCAAGCACCACCGCGTGGAAGAGCTCTCGCCCAAGCTCGAGGCGGCCGGCATCCCCTACGCGCCGATCATGCGGCCCGACCAGTTGGTCAACGATCCGCACCTGAAGGCCAGCGGCGGCCTGGTGCCGATGGAGTGCGAGGACGGCGAGACGACGGACGTGGTGCTGCTGCCGCTGCTGATGGGCGGCCGTCGCCCCGGCGTGCGGCATGCGCTGCCGGGCATCGGCCAGCACACCGAAGAGATCCTCGCCGGCCTGTCCAGCCGCGTTCCGGCCTGACGCGAATCCATCCAACACCTACAGAGACAAACCATGACCTTCCAGATCCAACGCCGCCAACTGACCGCGTTCGTCGCAGCCGCACTTGCACTGGGCGCGACCGGCAGCCTGGCCCAGGCCACTGACAAACCCGTGCGCATGGTGCTGCCGGTGGGCGCCGGCTCCGGCGTCGACACCATCATGCGGGCCGCCACGCCGTCGCTCACGAAGGCCCTGGGCGGCCAGGCGGTGGTGATCGAGAACCTGCCGGGCGCCGGCGGCATCACCGGCACCAGCGTCGTCGTTCGTGCAGCGGCCGACGGCCAGACGCTCGGCGTGGTGTCCAACAATCACGTGGTGAATCCGAGCGTCTTCAAGAAGATGCCCTTCGATGCCATCAACGACATCACGCCGATCTCGGTGGTCGGCGCGACGCCTTTCGTGCTGGTCGTGAACCCGAAGGTGCCAGCCAAGAACGCCAAGGAATTGCAGGCGCTGCTGAAGGCCAAGCCCGACGGCTACAACTACGCGTCATCGGGTAACGGCACCATCATCCACCTGGCTGGCGCGATGTTCATGGACGCCGCCGGCGTCGATGCGCGCCACATTCCGTACAAGGGCGTCGGGCCGATGGTGGCCGACATCATCGGTGGCCAGGTCGAGATGGGCGTCGTGGCAGTGCCGGCGGTGCAGGGCCAGCTCAAGAGCGGTGCGTTGCGCGCCATCGGCGTGATGGGAAAGACGCGCGTTCCGTCGCTGCCGGACGTGCCGACGATCGCCGAGCAGGGGTTCCCCGATGTGGACGTTTCCGGCTGGTTCGCCGTGATCGGTCCGGCCAAGCTGCCACCGGCCGAGGTCAAGCGTCTGCATGCGGCGGTCGTCGCGGCCTTCAACACGCCCGAGACCAAGGACGCCATGGCCAAGCAGGAGAACATCATCAATCCGATGTCCCCCGAGGCTTCGGCGCAGTTCTTCAAGACCGAGCAGGAGCGCTACGCCAAGCTCGTCAAGAAGGCCAACATCACCGCCGAGTGATCCCCGGGCGGACCCTCTCATGGCCCTCTATCGCATCGGCGGCAACGCCCCGCGCATCGCAGCGACCGCCTTCGTGGCGCCCGGTGCCCATCTCATCGGACAGGTCGAGCTCGGCGAACGCTCCAGCGTCTGGTTCGGCGCGGCGATCCGTGGCGACAACGAGCCGATCCGCATCGGCGATGCCACGAACATCCAAGAGGGGGCAGTGCTCCATGCCGACCCCGGATTCCCGCTGAGCATCGCGGCCCACGTCACCGTGGGGCATCAGGCGATGCTGCACGGCTGCACCGTCGGCGAGGGTTCGTTGATCGGCATCCAGGCCGTGGTGCTCAACGGCGCGGTCATCGGCCGCAACTGCCTGGTCGGCGCCGGGGCCATCGTCACGGAGAAGAAGGTCTTTCCCGATCGATCGCTGATCCTCGGCGCGCCCGCGAAGGCGGTGCGCCAGTTGACGGACGAAGACGTCGCGCGCCTGATGGAGAGCGCGGCCAGCTATGCGCAGCGCGCCGCGACCTACGCCTCCGAGCTCACGCTCGTCGAATGAGTTGTCAACCCCTTTCCAAGGAAGCACGCCAATGTCTGATCTGTTCGAAAACCCGATGGGCCTGATGGGCTTCGAGTTCGTCGAGTTCGCTTCGCCCACCCCCGACACCCTCGAGCCCTTCTTCGAAAAGCTGGGCTTCGAGCTCGTGGCCAGGCATCGCTCCAAGGACGTCGTGCTGTACCGCCAGGGCGACATCAACTTCATCGTCAACCGCGAGCCGAACAGCCCGGCGGCGTATTTCGCCGCGGAACACGGTCCGTCGGCCTGCGGCATGGCCTTCCGGGTCAAGGACTCGCACCAGGCCTATGCCCGGGCGCTCGAGCTCGGCGCGCAGCCGATCGAGATCGCGACCGGGCCGATGGAGTTGCGCCTGCCCGCGATCAAGGGCATCGGCGGCGCGCCGCTCTACCTGATCGACCGCTTCGAGGACGGCAAGTCGATCTACGACATCGACTTCGAGTTCCTCGAAGGCGTCGATCGCCACCCGGTCGGCCACGGCCTGAAGCTGATCGACCACCTGACCCACAACGTCTATCGCGGCCGAATGACCTTCTGGGCCAATTTCTACGAGAAGCTGTTCAACTTCCGCGAGATCCGCTACTTCGACATCCAGGGCGAGTACACCGGCCTGACCTCGAAGGCGCTGACCGCGCCGGACGGCAAGATCCGCATCCCGCTGAACGAGGAATCGGCCAAGGGCTCGGGCCAGATCGAGGAGTACCTGATGAAGTTCAACGGCGAGGGCATCCAGCACATCGCGCTGTTGAGCGACAACCTGATCGACACCATCGACCAGCTCGGTCTGGCCGGCGTGCCGCTGATGACCGCGCCCAACGACATCTACTACGAGATGCTCGAAACGCGCTTGCCGGGCCACGGCCAACCGGTGCCCGAGCTGCAGGCGCGCGGCATCCTGCTGGACGGCACCACCGAGGGCGGCAGCCCGCGCCTGCTGCTGCAGATCTTTTCGGAGACGGCCTTCGGTGGTCCGGTCTTCTTCGAGTTCATCCAGCGCAAGGGTGACGACGGCTTCGGCGAGGGCAACTTCAAGGCCCTGTTCCAGTCGATCGAGCGCGACCAGGTGCGCCGCGGCGTGCTGCAGGCCGACTGAGATCGATCGCAGGACCGCCATGGCACCGACCACCGACACCACGCACGACGCGGACCGGCACAGCTGGCTCGAATCGGCCAACGACCCCGCGACCGACTTTCCGATCCAGAACCTTCCGTTCGGCCGCTTCCGGCGCGAAGACGACGACGGTCTCTGCATCGGCGTCGCCATCGGCGACCAGGTGCTCGACCTGCGCCGCGTCGGCCTGGTCCAGAACGGTCAGATGAACCAGGTGATGCGCCTGCCGCGGGACGCCCGTCAGGCCCTGAGGCAGGCGATCTCCGAGGGGTTGCGCCATGGCGGCGCCCATGAGGCCAGGTTCCGCGCCGCCCTGGTGTCCCAATCGGACGTCACGATGGACCTGCCCTGCGAGATCGGCGACTACACCGACTTCTACACGAGCATCCATCACGCGACGACCGTCGGCAGGCAGTTCCGTCCCGACAGCCCCTTGCTGCCGAACTACAAGTGGGTGCCCATCGGCTACCACGGCCGGGCCTCGTCGATCTTCGTGAGCGGCCACAGCTTTCCAAGGCCGCTGGGCCAGACCAAGGCACCCGATTCGGAGGTGCCGGCTTTCGGCCCGTGCCGTCGGCTGGACTACGAGCTGGAGGTCGGCATCTTCATCTCGAGGCCGAACGTCGCGGGGGATCGCATCCCGATGGCGTCGGCCGAGGAGCACGTGTTCGGCATGGCGCTCTTCAACGACTGGAGCGCGCGTGACATCCAGGGCTGGGAGTACCAGCCGCTCGGCCCCTTCCTGTCGAAGAACTTTGCCAGCACCCTGTCGCCGTGGATCGTGACGATGGATGCCTTGGCCCCGTTTCGCAAGGCCTTTGCCCGTCCGGAAGGCGATCCGCAGCCACTGGCCTACCTCGACTCGCCGGCCAACCGTGAAGCGGGCGCGATCGACATCCAGCTCGAGGTCTGGCTGCAGACCGCTGCGATGCAGAAGGCCGGGGCAGCGGGCGAGCGGCTCATGACGTCCAACTACGCGGATGCCTACTGGACCGTCGCGCAGATGGTCGCGCACCACACCGTCAACGGATGCAACCTGCGCGCCGGTGACCTCTTCGGTTCTGGCACCTTGTCCGGCCCGGAGGCAGGGCAAGGGGGCTCTCTGCTCGAGCTCAGCGATGGCGGCAGGAAGCCGATTCGGCTTGCGAACGGAGAGACGCGCACCTTCCTCGAAGACGGCGATACCGTGATCCTGCGTGGCTACTGTCAGCGAGAAGGCTTCCGGCGCATCGGCTTTGGCGAATGCCGGGGAACGGTCGCTGCGTCCCGCGGCTGATGAACCCCCGCGCGCCCGAACGATTCGCCGCCCACGCGCTGCAGCGCTGGTCCACGGCCGTCTTGATGCGACAGGGCGTGCCCGAGGGGGCTGCCTCGCTGACAGCAAGGATCCTCCTGCGAACGAGCTTGCGTGGCATCGATACCCATGGCGTCGCGCGCCTGCCGGCCTACGTGGACAAGCTCGCGGCCGGGGAAGTGAACGCGCGGGCCACCCCGCGGCTGGAACAGCGTCACGGCCTCCTGCACGTCGATGGGGACGGTGGCCTCGGCCAGGTCGTGGCCACGTTCGCGATGGACGAGGCGATGCGCGCCGCGCGCACCAGCGCGCTGGTCGGGTGCGGCATTCAGTCCACCGGCCACCTCGCGGCGCTCGGGGGCTTCGTCCTGTCGGCAGCGGAGCGCGGCTTTTTCGCGATCCTCTGCCAACGCACGCCGCCGGTCATGGCCATGCCGGGCGCCAATGGCCCGGTGATCGGGAACAATCCCATGGCCTTCGCGATGCCGGTCGTGGGACGGCCGCCACTGGTGTTTGACATGGCACACAGCGTGGTCGCACGAGGCCACGTGACGCAAGCCCTGCGTGAAGGCAAGGATTCGATCCCGGAAGACTGGGCCGTCGGGCCCGACGGAAGGCCTACCACCGATCCGGCCCTGGCCCTGCAAGGCGCCATGCGGCCGATCGCGGGTCACAAGGGACTCGGGCTCGCCATGCTGGTGGAATGCCTGGCAGGCAGCCTCAACGGCGTGGTGCCGGGCAAGCAGGCAGCGTCTGGAGACGCGCGCGGCTCGGCCGCCGGCGTGAGTGCCTTTGCACTGGTGATCAACCCCGCGCTGGCGGTGGGCCAGGATGCTTTCGATGGCAGCGTGAGCGCATGGATGCAGACCTACCTGGAAGCCTCGGGGCCCGGCGCCCGCTCTCCGGGCCAGCGACAGGCCGAGTGCGAGCATCGACGCCGCCAGGAGGGCATACCGCTGCCCGCCGGCCTGCTGGCCGAGCTGCGCGCACTCGGGACCCGTCTGGGGCTCCCGTTCGACCTTGCGGCGGTCTAGGCGGGCTCAAACAGGCCCGGGCGCCTCGCCGAGGGGGCGAGGACTGGCCCGGTGTCAGAGCGCGATCGGATTTGCGACGGCAATCGATCCGGCGGCGTTCCGTGACAGTGGGGATGGTGAAATGATGGCATTCATGGCAAGGTGCAGGCCGCGCAGCCGTCCACCGGCTGCTTTTTGACCGTCGCTTCCACGGAGGAACCCACGATGCAACGCCGCCACTTTCTCCAGATCTCCGCCGCCACGCCGCTGCTCGGTACGCTGGGTGCCGCCCTGCCCTCGGTGGCGGGCGCCGCGCAGCGGCCGGCGGACGACGGCTGGCGCGCTTACGACGTCGCCACCCGGATCGACCTGAGCGAGCGCACCACCCAGGGCCGCGTCTGGGTGCCGTTACCGGCGCGACAGCTCGTCGGCAGCGGCGGAGCGGCGTACCAACGCCTGCTGGAGACGCGTTTCGACGCACCGGGCGCCAGCCTGGCGAAGGTCGTGCGCGGCCCGGCGGACGCGCAGATGCTGATGGTCGAATGGACCGACGCCACGGTGCCGCAGCAGGTCACGCTGGTCAACCGCGTGGCGCTGCGCGACCGCGCTACCGACCTCGGCGCCGAGCCGCGCGCCATCAACGCGAGCGCGGCCGAACTTCGCCCCTGGCTGCGTGCCACCCCACTGAAGCCGACCGACGGCATCGTGGGCGACACCGCCCGCAAGATCACGGCCGATGCCGGCGCGCGCACCGACATGGAGAAGGCGAAGGCGATCTACGACTGGATCGTGGCCCATTGCCACCGCGAAGGCAGCGTGCGCGGCTGCGGCACCGGCGACGTGAAATTCGTGCTCACCAGCGGCAACCTTGGCGGCAAGTGCGCCGACCTCAACGGTCTTTTCGTCGCGCTGGCCCGGGCCTCGGGCGTGCCCGCGCGCGACGTGTACGGCGTGCGTGTGGACGACTCGGCGCATGGCTACAAGAGCATGGGCAAGAGCGGGGACATCTCGAAGGCGCAGCATTGCCGCGCCGAGTTCTATGCGCAAGGCCATGGCTGGGTGCCGGTGGACCCGGCGGACGTGCGCAAGGTCATGCTCGAGGAGACCAAGGAAGGCCTGGCCGCCACCGACGTGCGCGTGCGCGCCGCCAACGCCATGCTGTTCGGCGCGTGGGAGATGAACTGGATGGGCTACAACCATGCGGACGACATGCGCCTCCCCGGCGCGCGCCAGCAAGGACCGATCGGCTTCCTGATGTACCCCAACGGCGAAACCGCTCAGGGTCGCCTCGACAGCCTGGACCCGGCCACCTTCCGCTACAGCATCGGGTCCACGCGCGTCGCGGCCTGACGCTCGCACCACGCACCACCATGCTGGGCCGCCGAACGGTGCTGCTGCGCGGCGCCGCAGCAGCGGTGGCGGCTTCGGTCGGCGTGGTTGCCGCGCAGGCGCCGGTCGTCACCGACAACACCCTGGCGCCGTGGCGCCCCGTCAGGGCTCCCAAGCTCGATGCGATCGAGCTGCTCACGGCTCAGCGCCGCACACTGGCCGACTTCGCGGGGCAGCCACTGCTCGTGAACTTCTGGGCCAGCTGGTGTGGCCCCTGTCGCGTCGAGATGCCGACGCTCAACGCCTTGGTCACCCGCCTCGGCCCGTCGCACGGCCTAAAGTTCATCGCCATCAACCACGGTGAAATGCCCGAGCGTGTGCAGCGCTTTCTGGGCGAAGTGCCGATCGCCGGCACCGTGTTGCTGGACCGGAGCCAGGCGGTGTTCAAGGCATGGGGTGGGCGCGGATTGCCGGCCACCTTCGTGTTCGATGCCGTGGGGCTGCCACGGGTCTGGGCTGAGGGGGAAAGGGATTGGAGCGCGCCTGCGCTGGTCGCGGCGCTGCAAACGGTGATCGCGCGCTGACGCAGCTGTTGAGGTCTTCGACGGCCTCGCCGCCACCGGTTGCTGAACCTCGGGTTGTAGCGAGCGACCGGGGACCCACGGTGGGCGCGCGAGCTTCAACCCGGCGTGACGGACGGAGGCACTGCCCGGGCCACCTTTTCGCGCAGCACTGCGTTGAGCTCGGCGCCGAAGATCAGGGTGGTCGCGCTGATGTACAGGAATACCAACGTCGCGACCATGCCCGCAAAGCTGCCATAGACCAGCGCCAGCTTGCCTGCGGTGCGCAGCGTGTACGACAAGGTGGCGGCAGCCGCCACCCACAACGCCGCGCCGACCAGGGCTCCGGGCATGACGGTGCGCAGCCGTTGACGGATGTCGGGCAGCCAGGCGTACAGCAGCGCATAGAGCGCCGTGAGCGTCAGGAAGGCCGAGCCGTAGCGCACGCTGTTGCGCAGCCAGAGTGCCTCCGGCCCAGCACCGGTGTGGGTCTCTACCAGCCGCCACACGTACGGCACGACGATCACCGAACTGAACGCCGCGAGAACCCCGACGCCCACGATGACGGTGAACACGGTGACCTTGATGCGCGCTTTCCAGAACGGCAGGCCGCGCTGAATTCCGTATGCGCGGTTCAGCGCCGTGCGCACTGCTTGCATGCCCGATGAGGCGGTCCAGAGCGTCACCAACACGCCGATGGTCAGCAGTGTCTGGTTGCGCTGAGCCAGTACCTGCGCGATGACCGGCTGCATCGCATCGCGCACCACCTGTGGCGCGTAGCCCATGACGCGGTCGGCCAGCGCTGCCGCGTCGCCCGGTTGTCCGACGAAGCCGGCGGCGGCCGAGACCAGGATCAGCAGCGGAAACATTGCCAGCACCGACGAGAACGCCAGGCTACCGGCCTGGTTCGCGCTCTGGTGCAGGATGTAGTTGCGCACGGCCATCACGATGACGTGCAGGCCGGAGGTGGCCATCGCGGCCTCCTGCGCGGCGCGCCCGGCGCCGAACGCGCGGCTCATGGATCCGAGCGTCATGTCACGCGCGGGCGTCGAAATACAGCCCGGTGAACGATGGGAAGGATCGCTCCGGGTAACCTGGCACATACAGGGACCGCTCGTGAACCGACCACCGATCCCGAAGCGTGAAATCCAGCGCTTCCATCTCGCGAATCAATCGATCGCCGTTGAACACGTGCACGGGAGCAAAGCAGCCATCGCCGATGTTTTGCGTGGTCACGAAGTCGCCGCCCCGGTAGAGCGGCAGCTTGTTGAGCAGCACGTGCTGAGGCCTCTTGATGCATCGTGTGAGCAGGTCTTTCGGTCGCGCGTCTTCCAGGTACTGAAGAACACCCGCAGCGATCCAGATGTCGGAATCTGCGCTGCCGACTGCTTCTCTGAGATCATCGGTGAAGCTCAGGGGTGTCGCTCCCCGCTCGGCCGCCAGCCTACGGCCGATGCCGACCATCGCCGGGACTTCAACGACCTGCCATGTCAGGCCGGCAGGCATGTCGAGGTACAAGCGGTACGCGTGGTAGTGCACGCCGACGGAACCGCCGATGTCCATCACGCTTCTGGCTCCTTGACGAAAGGCTTTTTCGAGCCACCACATCACAGGATAGTCGTACGCGAACACCTGCCGGGTTCGAAGCTCGACGTACTCGGCGGCCAGGTCCTCGTTGTTGAATTCAGGGTTCCTCGGCAAGTGTTGGCGGGCTGTCATGAAGTCCTCGAACACCCCGAAATAAAAGCCCGTCCCCTCTTTCGCGAGGAACTGTTGCCTGCGCCATCGCAGCAACGCAGGTCGAGTGACGGGCCCCTCCAGCAGCTCCCGAACAATCTGGGCGGCGCTGGCGTGTGACATTCGACCCTGCTCCTCCGCTTGGCTGGTAGGTCCACACTTTTGCCATCCACGGCGTCAGGGCGCAAGGCGCACTATTGAGGCGTGCCCGTCTTTTCCTTCGGGTTCGTCGGCACATCCGGCCGCTCGCCCTTCACGCCCGCCTGCGGCTTGAGATCGATCTTGCTTGGCTTTACCTCGGTTCGGCTCATCGCCCCCGTCGGCTGAGCAGCGTTGGGCTGATTGTTGGTCATGGTCGAGGGCTCGCCCTTGGGGACGGTCGTGTTCGCCGGACTGCGGTTTTCCGAGCGCGCTTCGGATTTGATCGCTTCCCGTGGCGCAGGGTTGCTTCCGTCCGGACGCTGGGTCGGATTCGCGACGCCAGCGGGCGTCTTGGTGCTCGCTTGCCCGCCCTTGGCAGGATCAGGCGCTGCGGGCACCGCAGTGGTCTGCGCGAAGGTTGCGCCAGCCAGGCCCAGCAGGCCAATGAGGGCCGTGGTCGCAGTGACGAGTTTCAGCTTCATGATGTCTCCCAGGGGTTGAGTCAATCCACTTTAGGAAGCTGCCGGCGGCCCGGTGTGGGGGAGGGACCTCAACGTCTGTAGGTCGGCGCATGCACCCTTCGATTCAAGGCGCGGTCTGCGGCGTGCGAGTCCCCGGGCCATGGCCTACAAGAGGAAGGTCTACCGCCTGATCAGCGGGATCTGGGGTTCGACCGATATTGAGTCCGCTGGGCTTTGCATTCGCGGACCGCGTGCCACCAGCGGTATCGGCCACCCAGGAGTTTTCATGAGCATCGCATCTTCCAACCGTGTCATTTCTTCGGATCTCGTCGAGGGAACTGCCGTCTACAACAACGATGGCGATCAACTGGGCACCATCGAAGGTTTGATGATCGACAAGGTTTCCGGAAAGGTCCGATACGCAGTCATGGAGTTCGGCGGCTTTCTGGGCATGGGTACCGAGCGCTACCCGATTCCTTGGACCATGCTGAGGTACGACGTCGATCGGGACGGCTACGTTGTGCCATTGGACAAGGCCCGGTTGGAGGGAGCGCCACGCTATGCCGCTGCCGACGTACCGAACTACGACGATACCTATCGAGATGACGTCGACAGGTACTACACCGCCCCTGCACGCCGCGCGCTCCTGTAGCGTATCGGAGCTGCGCCGGCAGCAGAGGGACTATCAGCGGCCCGAGCCGGCTAGCGGCGTCCGCGCATCCACGACAGCAGCACCGCCGTGAGCACTGCGCTACCGGCCGCGGCGTAGGCAACTGCCTTCATCGGCTCGTGCGCGGCGAACTGCAGGCTGCGCTGCTTCAGATCGGCGGCCTGGCCCTTCATGCTGTCGATCTTCTTGCCGGCCGCGTTGACCGCATCCTGAGCATAGGCCTTGCCCGCTTGGACCACGCCATCCGCCTTGGCCTGCACTTGCTGCAGGGAGTCCTGGGTCGCATCCGCCGCTTTTCGCCCGAAGGTGTCGGCGTCCTCCCTGGCCTTGCGCATGGATGCGTCGTCGGCGCCACCGCCGGTTGGGCCACCCTGGCTGGGCTGTCCGGCCTCCCGCGTATCGCTCCACGCGGCGTTGGATGATCCCTCGGTGCTCTCTCGAGCGTCGCCGGTATCGGTGGGGGGGCTCAATGAATTGCTTTCCATGATGGTCTCCTTGATGTGAGTGGCTTTCGGCCGATGCGCGGTGCGCTGCTGCCAACGCTACTGGTATCGTCCCTGCAGCCCTGCGCATTGATCGGCCGTCGGGCCGAACCGTTGTAGGCGGCGGCTCGCTTGGCCGCACATTGCCGCGCGGCCTTGGGCGGGCCCGGCCCTTTTCCTCTCGAGTTTGGAGGTGTTGTCCTATAGGCATGCAGAGCCCGCGGCACGACGCTGCCCCTACCTGAAAATCAAGGAGCGCGTCATGAATCTCATCATCTGGCTGGTCGTGGGTGGCCTGATTGGCTGGGTCGCTAGCATGATCATGAAGACGAATGCACAGCAAGGCATGGTCCTCAATGTGATCGTCGGTATCGTCGGATCGCTGCTCGGCGGCTGGCTCGTGGCACCGCTTCTCGGGGCCGCGACGCTCAACCAGAACGACTTCAGCATCCGGGGGTTGTTGGCCTCGCTCATCGGCGCCGTGATCCTTCTGGCGATCGTCAACTTGGTGCGTCGCGGGCACGTCCGCTGAGGGAGAACGCAATGGGCCTGCTTACCCAAATCCTTGGCGGCCTGGCGGGCAACGCGCTGCGCGGCCGTGATGGCCAGCGGACCGGCGGCGGAATGAGCCCGGTGCTGATGGCGCTGCTGCCGGTGGTGCTCAACATGCTGAGCCAGCGCAGCCGGCAAGGCGGCGGCGCGGCCAGTGACGTGGGCGGCATCGGTGACCTGATCGGTCAACTCACACAGAAGGGCTATGGTCGACAGGCCGGCTCCTGGATCGCCACCGGTGCCAACGAAGCCTTGCCGCCCCAGGCCATTGACGAAGTCTTCGGCCACGATCAGCTGCGCCATATCGCGCAACAGGCGGGCCTTGGCGAAGACGAGGCGCGCAGCGGGCTGTCCGAGCTGCTGCCGGATGTGGTCGACCATTTCACGCCGGACGGTAACCTGCCCGAGGGCGACCAACTTTCGGCGAGCGTGGACGACTATTTGCGGCGGCTCACGTAGCGGCTGCTAGCGGGGCGCGGGTCTAGCGCGGCGCGTCGAGGTGAGCATTCTCGTCGGTGCATGGCCGGCGCTGATCTGGGGCCGCGTCCGCCTACACGCGCCGGTGGTCGCGCGCCTACGCAGGCGCGCCGACGCTCTCCATAAAGTGACTGATCACCCGTCAACGAACAAGCCCATGGCAAACAGCAACCTCCCCGGAGGTGAACACGCGCCGGCTGCCCCGCGCGGTACAGAGCTCGACGCGCTCGGGCGAGCGCTATCAGCGAGAGGCGGCAAAGATGCGCTCGACCCCACCGTATCCATCGAAGGCGCGTCGCCGCGTCGCCAGACCGACTCGCCACGACCGAAGATGACGATGACGAATCCGACAAAGCCCGCGCGCGCGCCTGAACGCCAGGCGAGCGCTGCCGCGACCGAAGCGGTGGCGCGCACCTTGCGCAAGGTCTTCGGCCTGCGCAGGTTGCGCGCGGGGCAACGCGAGGTCATCGCCCGCGTCCTCGACGGCCATTCGACGCTGGCCGTGATGCCGACGGGCGCCGGCAAGTCGCTGTGCTACCAGCTGCCGGCGGTTCTGCTTGAAGGTCGCACGATCGTGGTGTCTCCGCTGATCGCGTTGATGAAGGATCAGTGTGAGAAGCTGCGGCAGCTGGGCATTGGCGCTGTCCAACTCAACAGCCAGTGCCCGCCGGAAGAAATCAAGGCAGCGCACGCGGCGATCGAAGACGGGTCGGCGCGAATCATCTTGACCACGCCCGAACGGCTTGCCGACGAAGACTTTATCGCCCTCCTCCAAAACGCTACGACCGCGCTGCTGGTCATCGACGAAGCCCATTGCATCTCACAGTGGGGACACGACTTTCGACCGGCCTTCCTCGATATCGGGTCATCATGGCGGGCGCTCGGAACCCCTCCTGTTCTGGCGCTGACGGCCACCGCCAGCGATGAGGTGGCCCGCGACGTGATGGAGCGCCTGGGCATTCCGAAAGCCGGCCTCCTCGACACGGGAAGCTACCGGCCCAACCTGCGCTACGCCGTCGAGCAGCTCGCTACCGAGGACCGGAAGCACGAGCGCACGATCGCCCTGGTCAAGGACATCGTCGGCAGCGGCATCGTCTATGCAGCCACCATCAAGTCAGCCGAGGCAGTGCACGCAGCGCTCCATGCGAGCGGTGAGTCGGTGGCGATCTACCACGGGAGGCTCGGCGGCGCGCAACGGCGTCAGGCGCAGGACGCCTTCATGAGCGGCGCGGCGCGCGTCATGGTGGCCACCAACGCTTTTGGCATGGGCATCGACAAGCCGGACATCCGCTTCGTGCTTCACTACCAGATGCCGTCCGGGCTGGACAGTTACTACCAGGAGTCGGGTCGCGCCGGCCGCGACGGCGCGCCGGCCGACTGCATCCTGCTCTTTCATCGGCGCGACCGTGCGGTGCAACAGTTCTTTCTGACCGGGCGCTATCCTGATGCGAAGGAACTGGATGAGGTCTATGCAACCCTGCGCTCGGAGCCGCCCGGTGCCAATGGATGGACCCTGCAGGCGTTGCAAGACAAGCTGCATGCTCCTCGTGCCAAGGTTCACGTCGCGTTGGCGCTGCTCCGGCAACGGCGGATCGTGCGCCAGCTTGCCGACGGTCGTCTTACCGTCATTCGCCCGGCCGTCGCGGCGGACACGCTCAGCGCCATGCTCGACCACTACCGCGAAAAGCGAGAACAGGATCAGGCCACGCTCGAGGGCATGGTGTTCTATGCGCAAACCGGTCTGTGCAGATGGCAAGTGCTGTTGTCGCATCTCCAAGGCGAGGCCCCCGCGGCGCGTTGCACGACCTGCGACAACTGCAGACGCATCGCCGTCCACACCGCGCTGGCGGAGCAAGCCAAGGCCGCGCCCCAACCAGTGGAGACCGTGCGCGTGGCGCCCAGTTTCCAACCGGAGGCAACGGTACGGGTCCGGCGATACGGTGTCGGTCAGGTGCTGACTGCGGATGCGCTCGCAGTCGATATCGAGTTTGCCGATGGAAGCAAGCGCTCCTTCCATCCCGACTTTGTGCGCCCGGTGCGCTCGGCGCACCCCCGGCCCTGAGTGCGCAGCCCTGTCGGCATCGCCTACACCGTCTGCATCGGCAGGATGACAGCGCGAACCACCCCGGGAGCGTTATCACCGCTCCACGCGCTTGTGCAGAGCCGAGACGCTTGGAGCTGCGAATTGGCGGGGCTCAGTGGGCGCGGCATTGCTCGGCACGATCGCTCTGGAGGTTTCAAATGATTCATCCTCTCTTCAAAGCCGCGCTGAAGCGCCCTGACCTCCTGATCCGTCATCTGGCGAACTATGGGGAGCTTCTCAAATGCGAGGCCGCTGACGCCGGCAAAGGCCTTTTGGTGCAGGCCGCGGCCGGAGTAGCTGCTGCGATGGCACTTGTACTGGCGCTCGGCCTCACCGGTGTCGCCGTCATGCTGGGGATTCTTCAAGGGACCTTTCACTGGGTCTTGGTGGCGGTGCCTGCGGTTGCATGGCTCTGCGTGATGGTGGGTGGACTCATGGCGATGCGGTCCGTGGTTCGGCGAGACATACAGGACGTGCGCGACGAAGTCGAGCGCGATCTCCGGCTTATTCGACTTGCAAAGGAATTGAAGGATGAATGATTCATTCCAGGTCCTCACTCCGAGGGACAAACTCGCCCTGTCACGGGCCGAACTCCTGGCCGCCATGGGCTACCGGCAGATCGACGACACGCTCGGCACGCCCGAAGTGCAGGCCCTGCCGGCCCCTCGGGCATCCTTGGGGAGTTCCAGGCCTGGCTTTCTCAGCCGGTGGTGGCGTCAACACCCTGCCAGTACGGCGATGGAGTTGCTGGAGCCCGGACTGGCTCGATTCGCCCATCGACACCCCGGCAAGCTCGTGACCTACAGCGCCTCCGTGGGGTCCATGTTGGTGCTCCTCAGGCCCTGGCGACTGCTCTCGGTGGGCGCGGTGATCGCACTGCTGTTCAAGGCCTCGGACATCTCCGGAGCGCTTTATGCGGCGTTTCGCGGCTCGGGCCTTGACCCTGCACCGTCGAGTCGCGAGGTTGCCGAGCGTTTTGATGGCACTTTCGCTCCCGGTCCGCACTCTTGAAGCAAGTCCTGATCTCTGTGGACGGAACGGACGAGGTGCAAGGGGTGCTTGTGGCCGCGCCGAACACCTTGCCGGGCGTTCTCATCGTCCATGGGTGGGACAGCGACCAGGCCCACTATCAAATCCGAGCGGAAGACCTCGCGGCCCTCGGCTGCGTTTGCCTGACCTTCGACCTGCGCGGGCATGGGCGACGCCAAGATGTGAAGGCGTCCGTCTCCCGGCACGACAACCTGCGCGATGTCTTGGCTGCTTTCGATTTGCTCGCCGGTCAAGCGACGGTCGACCCGAAATCCATGGCGCTGATCGGCACCAGCTACGGCGGCTATCTGGCGGCAGTCGCAAGTGGCAGGCGAAGTGTTAGATGGCTTGCACTCAGGGTCCCGGCCCTGTATCCGGACGAAGACTGGGGCGTGCCGAAGGAGCAACTCGACCGCGCTGCGATCCTCGCGTACCGGGAGCAAGTCCGGCCGCCCGATTCGGACCGCGCATTGTCTGCGTGTCGGGCGTTCCGAGGCGATGCGTTCGTCGCAGGCTCGGAATTCGACGAGCTAGTTCCTGGCCCATGCATCGCGAGCTACGTTCGCGCCTTCCAACGCGCCAAATCAATCACCCATCGCACGATCCAGGGTGCAGATCATGGCCTGACCGACGAGCGAAGCCAGCGCACGTACGACGGCCTGTTGTCCGCCTGGCTCACCGAGATGATTCTCGGGGCGCGCACCCCAAGCAACCGCTGAGGCGCCGATGTCTCGGACGTGGGGCAATCGAGGGCTCGCCGCAACAGCAGCGGATCGGATCAACGCTTGCGCTCCGGTTGCCGCGCCTGTCCGGCCGCACCTCGTACCTGCTTTTGCACGTCCGCGCAGTCGGTGTTTTCGCCGGGACCGGTTTCGATGAGCGGCAGCAGGGCCGCCAGTGGGTTGATGGTCGCCAAGGCGATCGCGCCGCCGGCGCGAGCGAGGAGCGGGCCCTTCTCGATCTGGAACTCTGGCTGCTTGAAGCTGCCGTGCAGCCGCACGGGCGTGCGCAGCGAAAGAATGCCCACGTCCTTCGGCTTGGGCTCCACCTTCACGTCAAAGCGTTCGTGCGCCAGATCGAACCAACCCTCGCCGAGGATCTGGGTCTGCTCGGTGTCGATGACAAAGAGATTCGCGTCGCCGCGTCCGCGTTTGACGTCGAATGCAACCCCGCCGCAATGCACCACAATGTCGCGATCGCCGCCGACGAGCAGCTGAAGCGCTTTACCGCCGTTGAGCCCGCTCAATGCGTCCAGCAAGTTGGAGACCTCGCCATTGACGATCGTGGCTGAAAGCTTCCCATTGGCCACGGCCGCCGCATCCGCGATCGAATTGCCGCTGCCTTGCAGTTGAAGCCGTGCCCCCAGGCGCCCCGCGCCTTTGGCCAGGGTCTTTGAATCGGGGATCAAACGGTCCACGCGCACGCGCTGCAAGTCGACCTGAACGTCTGCCCGGATGGTCGGCTCGCGTGCGTCAAGCGTGACGCGTCCAGCGATCTTGCCGCCGGCGAACCCAAAGTCCAGGCGTGGCATCTTCAGCACCGAATCATGCAAATGCAATGCTGCGTCCAGACTTTCCAATGGAAGCGCATGGGGCACAACCAGTTTGGTTGCGGTCAGGGTGACATCGGCATCGATCTTCTGCAGGCGGCTGCCCTCGAACTCGCCGGCGGGCAACAGGCGGTCCGGCGTCACGGCCTTGTCTTTCTGCTTCGCGGCAGGGCGAGTGGCGGTCTCGCCTTGCGACAGATCTGGCTTTCCGCCGGTCTGTTTTGTCTCGATGCCGATCAGCGGTCCAAGGTCCGCGATGTTCAGGAGCTTGCTGTGCAGATCCGCCGTAAGCAGTGGCCGCGGCTCCCGCTCGAGATATGCGCCCTTGCCCGTCACGTCGGTGGATCCGATCTTTCCGGAGAGATCCTCCATCGTGTAGCGAGGACCTTTCTGTGTCAGGTGGCCCTGCAGCCGGTAAGGCGGCGAGGCCGGCAGCGGCAGAAGCAGGAAGGGATAAAGGTTTGCAAGGGTCCGACCCTCGATGAGCAGCCGTACATCGATGGCGGATATGTCCACCGCATCGGCGATCGTGCCTTCGACCTCGACCTTGGTGGTACCCGCGCTCAGGCGGCCCTTGAGCGGAAACGGAACGCCCGACTCCTGGAAGCTGAGGACCTCGCCCGTGAGGGCTTGGCCGGAAAAGCTGGCATCGTGGTACTTGCCCGTGAAGGCGTACTCGGTCGAGTAGCGCGCATTGACGGGGGGAGCATCGGCATCCTTGACCTTCTCCCGGCTCGCCGGATCGAACGTGGATGCGCGCACGTCCAGCTCGAAAGGCTCGCCGTGATCGATGTAACGCAGCCGGCCTTGGTCGACTGACAGCGTACTGATGCGCAGCTTGCTCGGCTCATCGCTCTCCGATGGCTCGGCAAGCGTCCAGTTCCGGCGATCGTCGGCAAGGCGCTCGAAGACGAGATCCGGCCGCGTCAGTGCCACACGCGGCACCAGGATCTTGTCAGGGAGGTCGCGAAGAGAGACCGAGAACTCGACCATCTCCGCCTGCGCCATGGCCTTGTCGGTTGCCCAAGGCGCGTTGCCGAAATACACGTCGCGCATCCGGATCGTCGGCGTCCACCCGAGCCGCACGTGCAGATCGGACATCCGGAATTCTCGCTCGGTCTTGCGCGAGATGTAGCGCTCGATCGGTGGCCTGACCCAGTTCCAGTCAAAGAGCACGAGGACGATGACCAGGACCGAGATCACGGCACCAGCGATCACCCAGCCGCGGCGTCGATGCACGCGCGGCGTCGGCGGGCTGGCGGAGATCATCAATCATTCCCCCAAAGAGGTGCCTGCAGAACCAGGCAACTCATCCTCTACGCGCGGGCCTGGTGCGCAGTCGGCCGCTGCGCTCGCTTGGTGTGGGATTTGGCTTGCGGCGTAGCCTTTGCCAACGCACCTTCAACGACGGTCGACGTCAGCCCCTCGCTTTGAAAGCGGCCGCGGGCCTAGGCACGCTCTCGGCGGGAGCTCATCTAGGTTCGGCAGCGCCCTTTGGCCTTCGGGGTGAGGGGCCCGAACGGCGGTAGATCGCCCATTTCACGGTCAGGATGTCTGCGGCGATCTTGGCCGCGTTGACCCCGGCATACGGCTCGTCCGGATTGAACTGAAAGGCCTCGTGGAAACGGATCACCTCTGCGTAGTCTTTGTCGAAGGTCATCGGACCCATGAGCTCAGCGGGATCGACTCCGGCCGGAATCGCCAGGAACTTCTTTGGATTTGTAGCGCTGTGGTAAAGGTCGACGCTCATCAGATTCATACAACTACCCCTCGACATGCTGAGAATGGTGAGGCGAACCGCGATAGGGTTCGACGCCACGGCCGAGCGCCCACGTCAGTTAGGCTGTCCATTGGTCTATCAAATGATCTGTCGCATTGGCGGACCGTGCAATCAGCGTGCGCCTACAGGGGTGTGGGCCCGCCGAATCTGGCAAGTCGCCCTGAGACGGGGGCACGCCCCACCGACGCCGCCCGACTCGCTCGCCTGCTGATCGGCCGGGACCTGTACGCGGTGCGCCACGCGAACAACGCGAGAAGCGCCTCTCGCAGGTGCGCCTGCGCTCTCCGACGACAGCGGCAACGATGCCGGGCGGCGGGCTGATGGTCGACTTTCCTTTTGACGCTGGTGTGGCGAGCGTTCCCGGCGTGCTGACCAGCCGGTCCTTCAGGATCGCAGGTCACCAAAACCGAATCGGCTCCCCGACCTGCTCGGCGCAGGTTCCGCATCCGCGACCTCGCGCGGCCCCTTGTCCAAGTCATCGACCATGACCTGCAGTGCCAACAAGCCGGCAGCCATGGCCTCGTGGTAGCTTGCTGTTGCGTCCGCCGCTGAATCGATCCTGGTCCACTGCGAGGACTTCGCCTTTTGCTCGATGAGGATCCAGCGATACCCGCCGTCTTGCGACTCATCGACGTAGATCGCGATGCGGCGGATGGACGCAAGCATTGGAGACCTTTGTGAGTCGACCGGCGCTGAGCGCGGCATGCGTGCTTTCCGATCACGCAGCCTTGCGCGCCCTGGCCGGCGCCGCATTCTTGGAAGCAGCCTTGCTCCGGGTCTTTTTCGAGGCCGGCTTCGAGGACTTCCTGCCCTTGAGGCTGCGGGCAAGCAGCTCAGTCAGATCGATGATCTCGGCACCTTCGGAGGGAGCCTCTTCTTCCGGCTGGATCACCGTTTCGGTGTCCCCCGCCTTCACCTTCTTGTCCACGAGCTTCATGACCTCGTGCTTGAACTCGTCCTTGAAATCCTCGGGCTTCCATTCGCCCGACATGTCCTTGACGAGCTGTTCAGCCATTTTCATTTCTGCTGCGCTGATCTTCGCCCCCTTCGTACCGGCGGGAGGCAGATCCAGGCCTTCGAGGGATTTCACTTCGTCACCCCATCGAAGCAAATTGAGCACGAGCGCCTTGTCGCTGGGCACGAGGGCGGCCAAATGCTGCTTCGTCGCAATCACGACCTTGGCCAGGCCGATTTTCCCGGTCTTGAGGAGTACCTCCCTCAGCAGCGCGAAGACCTTCTGGCCCTTGTTGACTGGGGCGACGTAGTAAGGGCGCTCCAGGTAGACGAACGGAATCGCGTTGGCATCGACGAAGCGTTGAATCTCAATGGTCTGGGTCGTGCGCGGGTACACCGCTTCGATCTCGTCCGGCGATATGACGACGTACTTTCCGTCGTCGTACTCGACGCCCTTCACAATGTCGTCCTTGTCGATCTCCTTGCCGGTCTTCTTGTTGACGCGCTTGTAGCCGACCGGATCCATGGTCCGCTTGTCGAGCCAGTCGAAGTCCACCCCCTCCTCGGTCGTAGCGGTGTGGAGACCGACTGGGATGTGGACCAGTCCGAAGGTGATCGCGCCCTTCCAGAGGGTTCTACCGCCTGTGGCCATCTCACTTTTTCCCGAGTTGCTCGGCGATTCGGTCGACGGCGACGCCCACTTCGGCAACCGCCTTGCGGAGGTCCTCCTCGGTCACATCGAAGCGCTGCATCCAGTAGCGAACTTCGTGCGGCTCGTTGACGTTGATCCGGCTACGGTCCTCTGGCCCGCGATTGTCCAAGTCGTCTGCCATGGCGTTCTCCTTTTGTTGCCTGCGCACAATTTACTTCCCGCGGCCGGCTTCGATGGCAGACAGGACTCTGCTCGCATGAAGGACAGTGCCGATGTCGAGCCAACACGGTCCGCTGCATGCCCACTCAGACGCGGACCACGGTCTCATTGATGTCGGCTTGAACTTGCGATCTGATCAGAGGTGCCGGTTGGGCCGGCGCGTAACGCGCGCAGTGCGTCTCCCGCCCCGGCGAGCAGAGCGGTCCACTCCGCCTCGCGTCGCGGCAAGCTGTCGCGGCCCGCCCGCAGCACCGCCGCTGGATGAGGCATGACATAGACCGGAAGCCCGTCGCTCGTGCGCGTGAGCCATCGGCCGGCATGCGCTTCGATGCTGACAGCTTCCTGCAGGAGACTCGCCAGCGCCGTTCGGCCCAGTGCGACGAGGGCGCGCGGACGCACGGTGGCGATTTCGGCCTCCAGCCAATGCGCACAAGCCGATGCTTCTCGCTGCGCGGCGGTTTTGTGGATGCGTCGCTTGCCGCGCCACTCGTACTTGAAGTGCTTGATGGCATTCGTGAAATACAACTCCTCCTGCGGCCACTGCAGCGCGCCGATCGCGCGATGCAGCAGTTGGCCGGCCGGCCCGACGAACGGCCGGCCGGCCAGATCCTCCTGATCGCCTGGTTGCTCGCCCACCAGCATCAGCGTCGCGCCGGCACGGCCCTCACCCCAGACGGTTTGCGTGGCGTCGGCCGCGAAGTCACACTCCTCGCAGCAGGAGGCCTGGTGCGCGAGCGACGCCAGCCGTTGCGACGGCGAGGCAGGCGGCGGCTCTGCAACCTGCCCGGCCTGGGTTCCGCCGCAAGAAGGGTGGACGCCTTCATGGCATCCCTCCCCCGGCAGTGGCACGGTTCGGCCCGCGCGGCGCTCGCGCGCGGGGCTGACGCGGGTCTCCATGCCATGAGCGCGTTGGTCCGCCTGCTGCATCAGCGAGGTGATTTGCGACGCCTCGGGCAGGTTGCGCCAGAAACGCACTGGCATTTCCCGGCGCATCATGGCGGGCTTGAGGCGCGCCGGGTTGAAAACGCTTCGGTAGTACGCCAGCCACAAACCCTCGCCTTCGTCCGGGCCAGGAGCGTCCTCGCGCGTCGCCGGCGGGCCGAAGCGCAGTGCATGGCGATCCCAGTGCACGCTGCCCCGCGGGGTGAGGATCGCCCAGCGCATGCTGGCGAACCGATCGACGAAAAAAGGCGCTGCCGCGCGCACCACATGGTGCGCTGGCTCGAACCAGGCGACGTGGCATTCGCCGGCCTCGTCGAGGAGCGGGCGAAAACGCACGAAGGCGTGCATCTTGTGAATCTCGCGGCGCACCTCGCGCGCCATGCGCTCGAGCCGCAAGCGGTCATCACGCAGGGTGTCGTTCCAGGCCCGCCGGTCGCCCAAGATGGCAGCGGCCAGCGTATGCGCCGCATGGAAGCGCTCTGGACTGTCGTGCAGCAGTGCGCTGCGCAGCAGTTCGATGAATGCGCGCGGCAGGCGCACCGGTGGCGCAGCGGGATCCGTGTGCGGTGCGCGGCTTGCCTCGGCGGGCGATCGGCCGTGCGTTTCGAACTCGCAGGGGGTCCCGCCGTGCGACCCCTGCAGCGGGTCGTCGATCCATGAGGACTGGCGCACTCGCCCGTCATCCCACCGCACCGCGTCAGGGTTGAACCCGTGGTGCAGGGCACCGCGCAAGGCCGAAAAGATGCCTGGCAGGTCATCGGGCGCAGGGATGATCAGCGAGATGAGCACGGGTCATTCCTGGCTGGACCCGCCCCAGCCGGATGCGAGCACCGTCGGTTGCAAAGGTGGGGCCAGCGGTGCTTCGGTGCCGAGCGAAGCCCTCTCGCCACCCGCGGCGAACAGGTCACGCTGCTGCGCCGGGCGCATCGCCATCCCGGCCCTTGTTTGCTCGGAGGATCGACGCCGCGCGACGATCGCATCCAGCCGAGAGGCGGCGTCGCTTCCCGGCCGATGGTCGGGTAAAGCCACGAAAGCCAGAATCCGTGCGCTGGGTGCGCCCAGGCGCAGGATGTCGGCCTTGCGAAGGCACCGCACGCTGCGCGCGCTCAGCAGGCGCTCGACCGATTGCGTGCCCAGCCCCGGCACACGCAGCAGCGTCTCCTTCGGTGCGCGATTCACATCCACCGGGAACCAGTCCGGGTGGGCAAGCGCCCACGCCAACTTGGGGTCCACGTCCAGCGACAGCATGCCGCCATCGGTCACCAGCTCGTGCTCCTCGAAACCGTAGAAGCGCATGAGCCAGTCGGCCTGGTACAGCCGGTGCTCACGCATCAGAGGCGCGGCGCGGCCAGGAAGCAGCGCGCTGGCATGCGCGATCGGACTGAACGCGCTGTAGTACACGCGCTTGAGACGATAGCTGCGATACAGGGAAACGCTTGTGCGCAGGATTGCGCGATCGTCGGAGGCATCGGCGCCAACAATCATCTGTGTGCTTTGACCGGCCGGAGCAAAGCGCGGTGGCGGCGGTTGCGCCGCAGGGGCGTTGGCCATGGCTCGCGTTCGCCGCGCTGCATGGCCCAACTGCTCTGCCGTGTCGTCGAGCTGCAGACGGATGCGGGCCATCGAGCGCTTGATGGCGCTCGCATTCTTTTGCGGCGCCAACTGCGTCAGTGCGCTCTGGCTGGGCAACTCGATGTTGATGCTCAGGCGGTCGGCATGAAGACCGGCGCGGCCGATGAGGTCGGCGCTCGCGTCAGGAATCGTCTTCAAGTGGATATAGCCGCGGAAATGGTGGTCCTCGCGCAGCCGACGCGCGACTTCGATCAGTTGCTCCATCGTGTAGTCGGGCGACTGGATGATCCCGGAGCTCAGGAACAGGCCCTCGATCACGTTGCGCCGGTAGAAGTCGAGCGTGAGCTGCACCACTTCGTCCAGCGTGAAGCGCGCACGCTCGACGTCGCTCGATTCGCGGTTCACGCAGTAAAGGCAGTCGTAGACGCACCAGTTCGTCAGCAACACCTTCAGCAGGGAGATGCACCGGCCGTCGGGCGCGTAGCTGTGACAGATGCCAGTCCCGCTGTTCGACCCCAAGCCCACCTGATCGCGCGAATGGCGCTTGGCGCCACCGGACGATGCGCAGGACGCGTCGTACTTGGCTGCATCGGCCAGGATGGCGAGCTTGCGCAGAATCGGGATGACCATGGTACTGTTATTTTATACAGTATTACTCCCTCAGCGCGCGCTCTTGTCAACCCGCAGGCCGGCATGCTCGGCGGGTATCAGGAAGCCGCTCGCTGCCCGGGGGTAGGGAGCTTCCAATG
Source organism: Variovorax sp. J22R115 (assembly GCF_030317005.1). Classification (NCBI taxonomy): domain Bacteria; kingdom Pseudomonadati; phylum Pseudomonadota; class Betaproteobacteria; order Burkholderiales; family Comamonadaceae; genus Variovorax; species Variovorax sp. J22R115. The sequence goes on from NZ_JASZYM010000006.1 coordinate 61,076, forward strand.
GGGGACTGCTCTGAAGCGAAGGGTCGGCAACCGATGCCGAGCTCGGCATCAGGTGAGCAGAAGCGGCATGCCGGGGTCGCCCTTCTGCATGGCGCGCTGGTAGGGCTCCCGCCCTGCAATGCGCTGCAGGTAAGCCAGGATGCTTGGATACGGCCTGAGGTCGAAGGGCATGAAGTAGCGCATCGTGGTCAACGAGAAGAAGGTCATGATGTCCGCGGCGGTGAAGTTCTCGCCCGCCAGGAACGGTACATCGCCGAGGCGCTTCTCGATCAGCGCGAAGGCGCCGACAAGCCGGCCGTTCAGGCGCGCGGCGATGGGGTTGTCGTCCGGCAGCTTCAGTCGCCGCATGAACATGTTGCGGCCCATGTTCGGCTGGAAATTGCCGTTGGCGTAGTGCCACCAGAAGAGGTAATGAACGTAGTCCGGATGGTCCGGTCCGAGCGTCAGCCGGCCGTTGCCGTACATCGCGATGATGTATTCCATGATGGCGCCGGACTCCGCAAGCAGGAGATTCCCGTCGCTGATCACGGGCGCCGTGCCCAGCGGGTGCAGCGCGACAAGTTCAGGCGGCGCCAACGCGGTGACCGGATCCCGCACATAGTGCTTGAGCTCGTACATCAGGCCGAGCTCCTCGCAGAGCCACACGATGCGCTCCGATTGCGACTTGCCGAGATGGTGGACGGTCAGCACGGTGCTTCCTTGAAGGTGGGACGCTGGATCATCGCAGGTGTATGCGGCTTCAAGCCTCCCAGGACGCGGCGGTCGCGATCAACATGCTCAGACTTCGAGCTTTGCGAACTCGTGCTGGCCGCGCTGCTGCGACGTTGGCTCGCGCGAGTAGGCGCGATACCACCAGGCCATTCCGATCGTGACCACGAATGGCTTCGGGCCCAAGAATGATGCGGCGCTGGTTCCGCTAAGCGACTTCGAAGCTGCAGCGGGAGCCGACTTGCCCCGACTCAGGCTGGCGCGATGACGGTCACAGTTCCATTCGATCCGCGGTACTTGAGAGCTCCGTCCTCGACATACAGGATCCCGCCGCCAGTCGGGTTGGCCCCGGGGGCGAGCGTTGCATTCGCGATCGCCACCACGCCCTGACCGCCTCCAAACTGCGTGGCGGTACGGATGCCGACATTGCCTCCCGCCGCCAGCCGCTGAAACACGACCATGGTTTCGAACGCGGTATTTCCGGCATTGCGGCCATTCAATTGCAGCTTGTCCGCCTGCACGGCGATCTCGTACTTCCCCGCCGGAGCGATCTGGTCGCTTTCGACGAACTCAATGTCGGGATTCGGATCGTCGATCCGGATCGACGCCGCGCCGCCGCGTGTGCCAGCTTGCCTGATGCGCAGCGCCGGTTGGTTGAAGTCGGGGTTCGTCGCGACCACCTCCAAGACCGCGGAGGCGGACTGCTGGACGGCGTCATTCGATGTGATGGAAACCGTGGTCATTTGCATTGCTCCTGTGCGTGGGGGTTGCGGGTCAGGAACCGAAAGCGCCGAAACGCGAGACGAGCGCCGTGCTCAACGTGTGCGAATCGGCATAGCGGCTCGCGAGGTTGCCGAAGGCGAAGGCCAGCACTTCGATCAGTCGCCCGCGTTCTAAAGGATCGGTGCGCAACGGCCTCGTGATTTCCAACTGCATCGCGTCGAGGCCGTCGGGATGAGAACTTCCGTACGTCCTGATCGTGAAACCCCCGTTGAACTGCGGGACCTCCGTACCATTGGGGTCCGGCGGCGAGACGCGGTAGCCGGCACCCTCGAGAAAGCCGCGCAGGCTGCGCCTGCGCGCCAGCACTTGCAGGTCCGCGGCGCGCAGCCGCGCAATACCGTCCTCCTCGTCTCGCGCCGTGCCGAGGAAGATCTGCGCCGGATCGGACGGGATGCCCCCCGTTCCATGGATGTCGAACAGAAGGCCGAGCCCGCCGTTGTCGGCGCGGATCTCGTCGACGAAGGCGCGCACGGTGTCGTGGTACTCGTCGTAGAACGGCGCTGCCGCATCGACCTCGAAGCCGCATTCGCGCGACCGGTTGGCGTCGATGAACTTGCGATGGAACTCGGCGATCACGACATAAGGCGCCTCGCCGAAGATCTCCAGCACGCGCTGCGCCACCCCCGCGGCGATCAGGTTGGTGTCGACGTCGCGCGACGGCTCGAAAAGGCAACCCTCGCGGCCGTTGCGCGGCAGCGGCACGCCCGGAACATCGGCCACGCCGCCGTGCGGACAGGTGATGAGCACCGGCATCGTGCCTCGATGACGCGCCACCAGGTTCGTTGCGTTGAAATCGATCTGCCACATGGAGTCCATCCTTTCGGAGCGACGGTCGAAGTCGATTCTGCTGAGAAGGCGTGTCAGCTCGGCGCGAGCTTGTTCAGGCATCGCACCCTCCGTCGTTCGCAAGTTGCGGTTGAAAATGATCTCGTCGAGCCGAACCAACAGGTCGCTTGGTTCGGCGCGCGCGGCCTCGCGGCGAAAGCGGTCGAGGCGCGGCCGACCGCGTTCAATGCCGATCTTTCGTAGCTGCCGAGTCAGCGTGCATCGCGTGTCCATCGGCGCGTGCTGCTCATCGGCTGCCTGGCGTCTCTTTGCTCTGCCATCCACTGGCAGGGTCAGAGCATGCGCGATTAGTCTAGTTCGAGTCTCGGCGTCGTGCATGCCGATTGGGGGGTGGCAGGAGCCTGCGCGTTTGCCTCTGCCGGAGGCGGCTTTTGTGGCTTAAGCCCTGGAGCAGTTTGACGTCCCCGGCGGCTATGCGAGGGGGGCCGCATCGCGCGCTGGGGACGAAAATCCCTAGAGCGTGCGCACTGTTCGCTCTCGGCTTTTGCCGGAATGGAACGTCGGATGACGGAACAGAATATGGCGCGGCGGCCTGGGATCTTGGTTTGGGGGGGCTGCTTGCGAGAGACTCAAGAGCGAACTGCACGCGGCCCCGCACATTGCCACCGGCGACGCCCGAACAGGTCGCAGAAGCGCTGGCGCCTCGCCCCCCAGGATCTCGACGAGCTTCGGGGGTTTCAGCTCATGGGACCGGCACAGGCGCTCTGGGCTGAAGTCTACATGCCCCATTTCTTGGCCCGGAAAAGCCACGGCCATTTTCTTGAAAGCCGCCAATGCCCTGGTCGCCGACCATGTAGACGGACGCAGCGTGCGGGAGGTTGTTACAACGCCGCAGTGCAAGCGGTTCGCACGAGCTTCTCAGGGAGCAGCCGGATCCCCCTCACCGAATCCCGAAGGAACGCATCTGCAGATGCATGGCCTCGCCTGTCTGCTAGATTCGCTGCAGACGGGATTGAAGCGAATGAGCGACCCTGACCCGCACTGCCCGGACGCCCGCTCCGAGCCTTGTGATGAACTCGAACGCGGCCGCGAATGCTTCCGCAGACGAGCTTGGGCGCGTGCGCGTGAATTGCTTGCTGCGGCTGACCAGACTGCGCCGCTAGGACCCGAGGATCTCGAGTCACTGGCGATCTCTGCCTATCTGGTCGGACGCGACGAAGACTATCTGAAGGCGCTGGCTCGCGCACATCAGGCCCATTTGGTTGCAGGCGAAGGCGTGCGTGCTGTTCGTTGCGCATTCTGGCTTGGCCTGCGTCTTCTGTTTCGGGGCGAGACGGGCAGCGCGAGCGGATGGCTCGCGCGCGCTCAGCGGCTGCTCGAACACGAGGGAGAGGAATGCGTCGAGCAGGGCTACCTGTTGCTGCCCGTTGTGCAGCAGCAGCTCGACGCCGGCAACAGCCGCGCTGCCTTCAGGAGCGCGGCCGATGCTGCCGGGATCGGAGAGCGCTTCGGCGAAATCGACTTGGTCGTGTGTGCACGCCACCTCCAGGGCCTGGCCCTGATCCATGAAGGGACGGTCGAAGCGGGCCTCGCGCTGCTGGACGAGGCCATGGTCGCAGTGATCGCAGGCGAGCTGTCGCCTCTGGTCACCGGCTTGATCTACTGCAGCGTGATCGAGGGCTGCCACCAGGTCTACGCCTTGGACCGTGCCCGCGAGTGGACCACTGCATTGGCGAATTGGTGCGAGGCGCAACCCGAGATGCTCGCTTTCTCGGGCGTGTGCCGGGTGCATCGCTCGGAGATCATGCAGTTGCGCGGCGCCTGGCCGGCGGCGATCGAGGAGGCGCACCGCGCCCGAACTCGCAGCGCTCAGGCTGGCAACGCACAGGCGGTAGGCGCCGCGTTTTATCAGCAGGCCGAAGTGCATCGGCTGCGCGGGGAGTTTGCGGCAGCGGAGGCGGCGTATCGCAGCGCGAGCGAGTCAGGGCAGGAACCGCAGCCTGGACTGGCGCTGTTGCGGCTCGCCCAGGGACGCGCGGGCACGGCGGCCGCAGCGATCCGCCGTGTCGTGGGAGCGACGACGGGGCACCAGCGCACCCGCTTGCTGACCGCTTGCGTTGACATCATGCTAGCCGTGGGCGACAGCGAACAGGCGCGCGCCGCCTGTCGCGAGTTGCAGGAGGTCGCCCGGAGACTCGATACGGGCGTGCTGCATGCGATGGCCGCGCAGGCCCAAGGAGCCCTCGAACTGGCCGACAGCGACCCGCAGGCCGCGCTCGGCTCGCTGCGTCGCGCGGGGGCGGTGTGGCAGGAAGTGGAGGCTCCGTACATGTGCGCCCGCGTCCGTGTGATGGTGGGACTGGCATGTCGCGCACTCGGCGACGACGAAGGGTGCAGGCTGGAGTTCGAAGCGGCCCGTGCCGTGTTCGAGCAACTGGGCGCCGCGCCGGACCTTGCCCACATCGACAGGCAGAGGGGCAGCGCTGCGGAGGCGAAGCAACCCCGCCTGACCCCGCGTGAACTGCAGGTGCTGCGTCTGGTCGCCACGGGCAGGACCAACAAGGCCATTGCGAACGAGCTCTTCGTGAGCGAAAAGACGATCGACCGGCATGTGAGCAACATCTTCGACAAGATCGCCGTCACGTCGCGCAGCGCCGCCACGGCTTACGCCTACCAGCACCAGCTCACCTGACTCGCCGGGTTGCTGGGTTGCTGGGTTGCTGGGTGAGACTACCCATGGCGCCGCGTGGCCGAATTGGGGGATCTCGCCGACGCGCCGTCTCGCACCTGTTTGTATGGTGAAGCCATCGACAAGGAGCAGGCCGTGACCACCCGCGAAGAAACCCAGCAACTCACCCACCTCCCGACGGAACCGGCGCGGAATCCTTGGGACAGGATCGCGCCTGGATACGATCGCACGAACACTCCCACACAGATGTGGGTGGGTGACCAGGGCCTACGCCGCGCCGGGGTGCGCGCCGGCATGAGATTCCTGGACGTGGCCTCCGGCAGCGGTGCGCTCAGCATTCCCGCAGCGCGCCTCGGCGCGCAGGTTCTGGCGACGGACCAATCGCCCGCCATGCTCGAGCACCTCAATGCGCGCGCACGCAAGGAAGGTGTCGCCGTCGAGACGCGCGTCATGGACGGCCATGCTCTTGCGCTCGAGGACAACAGCTTTGATGTCGCCGGATCGCAGTTCGGCGTCATGTTGTTTCCGGACATGCCACTCGGAATCCGTGAGATGGCGCGAGTCGTCAAGCCGTCGGGGCGTGTGCTGATGACCGTGTACGGCGATCCGAGCAGGATCGAATTCTTCAGCTTCTTCGTGGCCGCCATCCGGTCCGTCGTCCCTTCGTTCGAAGGTCCGCCGCTGAACCCTCCTCCGTTGCCCTTTCAGCTGCAGAACCCTGAAAGGCTGCGCGAAGAGCTCACGAAGGCCGGACTTCAAGGTGTCGTCGTGGAAACGATCACCGAGAAGACATTGTTCGAATCCGGCGAGCACATGTGGGACTGGCTCGTGCACAGCAATCCCATTGTCGGAGAGGTTCTCGGCCATCTGGACCTGACGCCGGTTCAGGTCGTTGCGATCGGGCAGACGCTGCACGACATGGTCCGACAGCGCGCGGCCGGCAAAAGCGCTGCCGTCTTGGAAGCACCCATTCATATAGGCGTCGGAACCAAGCCTTTCGGCTCGACCACGTTGGAGAGGGATAGAGGGTGACAATCCTCGGCGCCGGGCCGCGAGATTCGAAGTAGAGCGTCAGCCAGTTCGGTCGGTGCCGCTTCTCGCGGCTCACGGCCAGAGCCTCGGAGATCCGTCGAGATGGACCGGCAGCGAACCGCATATGACGCGGGCCGAGTCGCCGCTCCAGAAGAAGCAGACGCGCAAGCGACGGCATGCTCATCGCGTCCGTCACCCCTGCCAAAATACCATCTCAGGCGTCAGTGCTCCTTCCCGAGGACGACCTTGCCAACGCCGGCTGCCGCGTCGGAGGTCGTCAATGCCGCCTGGCGACGAAACTATAGTAATTGCTGGCGCCGAAGAAGACGCCTTGCTCTGACCGTTTGAACATTGTGTCAGCCCATGACTGAGCAACGCTCTCAGTCATGGCGCCCGCTTTGGGAAGAAGGCGCCGGAAGGACTGAATCGCGGACGTCCAGAAGTCTGCATGGCCAATGTCAGCGACGACATATGAGAACGAAACGGAGAGTTCAAAGCCGGCGTCGCGCAACAGTCCAGGTATTTGTCGCATGACTCGAGGATTGGTCACGATGGCATTGATGATCGTCTCATCATCGATCTTGCCCTGCAGCGGATCATCGCTCCCGAAAGTCAACGAAGCGTAGTCGCCATCGAAGATGCCAACCACGCCCTCTGGCTTGACCACACGTGCGATCTCTCTCAAAACGGCAAGCGGGTGCTGAACATGGCTGATTAACGTGTGCGCAACGACTGCGTCGAACGAAGCGTCAGGGAGGTTTAGCGCCTGAGAGTCGCCGGTCCGGAATTCAGTGACACTTTCGAAGCCTTCCGCTGAAGCGAGATGCTTTGCCGCGGCCGTCAAATGGGGACTTACGTCGATACCAGTGATGTGACCGGCAAAGCCTGTGCGACGCGCAATCCTCCGGGCTGCTACCCCCGTACCACAACCCAAATCGAGCACGGTCGCGGCAGACTCGATTTTCATCGCATCGAAATAGTCGTCCATCATTTTTGTGAAGCGCGGGTGCTTGCCGCGAGATTCCAAGCGAGTCACTAACGCCTCGAGTGTGGAATCATCGAGCCTGTCGGTGATTCGATATACGTCAACGGTTTCCACGAGACCCCCTTTCCTGGTCCGATTCGCTCACCCGTCCTTTCAACGCAGTGAGGGGCGCGAACCCCTTATTCGCTCTGGCGCCGGCCGACTGCGATCTTGAATGCAACGGGAATTTCGATGCTTCCGCACTGGGCATACGGTTGCACGAGCCGATCGTACGCCGCCCGAATTCGATCGCGCACATCCATTGGCTGGCGACGAATGCCTATCGACGTCCGGACCGTTCCACCGAGGATCCCGTTCCATAGCTCATCCGCGCTCGCCAGACGATGAATGAAAGCATAGGCCTGAACCGCCACCCGCGTCAGTCCTGCAGCGCGCAGGAGTTCCGACAGTTCATGATCATCCGAAAAGCGGAACATTGGAGGACCTGCCGGGAGATCCGCAGGTGTACAGGCGTGGGCCTCGTTCACAGCGTCGAAAAAAATGCCGTTCAAACGATGGCGAGCAGGAACGTCCCACCACGAAAGCGCGACAACGCCGTGCGGCGCGAGTACGCGTGCGAATTCACGAACGGCGCGCTCAGGGTCAGGGAAATGACCGATCCCGAAATTGCTCACGACGGCGTCGAAAGATCGCGCGGTGAACGGAAGGTCCTCCGCATCACCCTCACGAAAGTCAAGACTGGGATACTGTGTCGCGGCTATCGCCACCATGCGCGGCGCCAGATCGACGCCAACGACTGGTGAGGCGCCGCGACGGGCGGCGCGAGACGCAACGACTCCGGGCCCGGTCGCGACGTCCAGCACGCGCATGCCCGCACCTACCGCGGCCGCGTCGAGCAAAGGCTCGGTCGCATAGCCGGTAACTGCCGCAAAGAAGTCGCGATAGCCTTCAGCGATCTCATCGTGCGAGGCCCGCTCAAACTCCCGAAAGGCGTCGGCGTCGATCGGGGTTCGGGTCATTGGTCGGCTCCATCAAGTGAGCATGCGGCGAAGAGGAAACCTGCTCTCAAGATGCGTAGGACTCGGGCGTTCAGGCACGGATGTAGTGCGGCAATTTTGCGCTGCAACGCTCTGGATTTCTTTTGTTTCATCAGTCTTCGCCTTGGGGCCACCAGGCCGATGGCTGACTCTGGCGATTGGCGTCTCGCAGATGAATCGGCTCGAGACTAGGCCCGGCGTTCGTAACGATTGGAGGGTCCATCCCGACGCTTCGACCGAGAGTTGGATGGCCACCCGTCCACTCCGCGCGCAAACTATGACGTTGCATTGTTGGTCGAAGAAGGCCCTCATGCCGTCGCGCGCATCGTCTTACATGGCGTGAAGGCCTTCTGCCCGGCCCCGAATCTCGTCTGCAAGGTGAACCAGCCTAAAGATCCGGACTGCCGGCAAGAGCGCCCGTGAGCCACCCCTTCCAGCGGACTACGATTCTCTAGCTGACCTTGTGCGCCGGGTTGTCCAATCCGGAGAGGCGACTGTGGGTACTGCCGACGGGCCAGCATTCGCATCAGGAGAGCATGCCAATGGCGACGACACTGAACTTCGACGCAGACCTGGCCGGCCGCGTCGAGACGGCTTACGCCACCCCGGACGTGAGTGCAACGCGAATCGCCGTTTTTCGCGCAGCCGCACCCCGCACGGGCGAAATAGCGCTCGACCTGGGCTGCGGGCCGGGTTACCTGACGCGCGAGTTGGCCATTGCGGTGGGGCCCGAAGGCGCGGTCATCGGTGCGGACATCAGCGAGCCGATGCTCGGCCTGGCCGCGCGCCGGTGTGCCGACCTCGACCAGGTGCGACTGGTAAACGCTGACGCGTGTCAGCTGCCGGTCGACGACGGGACATTGAATGTGGCCTGCGCGCTTCAGGTCTATTGCTACGTGAAGGAACTGGACGAAGCGCTTTCGGAATTGCACCGGGCACTCAAGCCCGGCGGCCGCGCAGTGATCCTCGACACCGACTATGCCGGCGTCGTCTGGGAAACCCGCGACCGCGACCGCATGCGCAGGCTGCTCGACGCGTGGGACACGCATGCCGCGTGGCCCGACCTGCCGCGCGTGCTGCCGCGTCGCCTGCGCGCGGCCGGTTTCGAAGTCGCGCGCTGCGAAGCGGTGCCGATGCTCACGCTGAACTACCATCCGAACACCTATGTGCACGGGCTCGCGCGATTCATGCACCAGTTCGTCATCAACAACGCGAGCTTTGCTGCCGACGAGGCCGATGCCTGGCTTGCCGAGTTCGATGCCCTCGAGCAGGAGCGGGCCTTCTTCTTTGCGATGAATCGACTCATGTTTGTTGCCGTCCGCACCTGATGGGAACGGGAAAGCCAGCCACAGCGAGGAGGCTTCCCCTTCCCGCGCGGGGGTTGCTACTCGAACTCAATCGGGCGCAGACTCTGAACAGTGTCACAGGCGGCCTTCGCACTCATCCGCCTCATTGACCGCGCCGTGTCGTGCAACCTCAGATGCGCGCGCGCCCGCAAAATCGGCGCGAAATCCGAGGTGCTGTGCTTGCCCAACGACGAATTGGAAAGACGGAGTGATAGGCAGCGTTCGAAGGACGACCGCGATGGCGCCCTTGTCGCGGAACATGGATCACATCTGAGCCATCAGGCGACCAGACACACTTGCGCGCGTTCTACTTCAGCACGCCAAAGAGATTGTTGAAGTCATCGGCCCAGACCTGCAGACCCGGGATGGGCTTCGAAATCGAGGTCGTTCCTTGGATCGGCACGCGCACAAGCGCCGCCGGATCGCGCGCAACCAGAATCCAATCCGTTCGGCGCAAGTCGGTGCCTGTCGACTCGTCGTGGACGAGCACTGCCTGGAGGCCCCTGGCGTGGCGATCTTTTCGACCACAGGGGCGCAGAGAGAGAAAACTGTTGGTCATGTGGAAGGCCACGACACCGTCGGGCGCCATGTGACGCCAGTACACGTCCATCGCCTCGGCACCGTACGCTCGCCGACCGCGAATGACGGAAATCGGTCAAGTCTGGAGTCGACTTTGCAGTGGACCTTCCTCCTCGAATGTGCCTTTGCTGTGCGCATTGAGCCGAGCGAGCTCCCTATATGACCTTTCACGTGAATCAAGCATGCGAGGCTGCGCCGAATAGCCGCCGTTTGCGGACTCACCTATTTGTGTATTGCCCTGCGGGTCAAACCGCGCTTGAATGGCTGCGACGGTGGATTCGAGCCGACCCGGCCTGCGTTGCGGCTCGAATCAGGCGTTGCCCGCGCAAGGCTTCTTGCGCTCCAATAGGAGGGTGCATCATGGTCGGAGACATGGTTGCTATCGCCGCTGAGTGCATTAAGCGGCCTGGAAGGCGCGCCGTCTGGTCTCCCCAGCTCGGGGCGTACGTGTGCCCTGACATCGACAACGTACCCGAAAGCCAACTTGAACGAGCATCCCAGACGCGCCCACCCATCAGCCCAACGTTCAAGCTTGTCTTTGGGGCCGCCGCAGCCGGCACCGTCTTGTCCCTCGCGTTGTGCGCAGTCCTCGCTATTGCTGCCGGAAGAGAGCCGCCAAGCCTGATGACTGAAGTTGTTCGCGGCTTATTCAGCCTTGCTCAGATTGGGTTCGGCGCGATCGTAGGGCTGCTAGGTGCAAAGCGTCTTGAAGGAGACGCAAGCAATGGGCGAAGCAGCTGATCCTGCCCACAGTGTGCCCCCAAGCAAGGTCAACCAGCCATAGAGGCTGTGGCCATCAGCTGTTGTTTTCGGCGGATGGGGGTGTCACTTCTCCGGCTCGCCCTCGCCGCTTGGACGATGGCCGAGCCACCGCGCCGATGGCTTGCGCGAGCGTGGCACGCGCCTGTGCGTACGCGGCGGATGTTCGGGGTGCGCGAGCGCGGCAGCGGCACGAGACGGCTCAGGGCCTTGGACGTGCTCTTCTGTCTCGAACGACGCGCCGCCATGCGGGCCGTCGAAGCCCAGCAGCGCCATGGCGTGTACCAGACCAGGCACGGAGTCAACGGCCAGTTTCTGCAATGCCAGTTTTCGATGGTTCTTCACGGTACGCTCAGCAACCCCGAGCTTTTCTGCAATGGCCCTGTTGCGGTGGCCTTCGCTGACGAATCGCGCGACTAACTGTTCCTGATAGGTCAAAGATCCAAATCGTCCTTTCAGGAACGCAATCCTGGACGCCCTGCTGCGCAGCGTGCGGCCGCGAACAATAGCCGTCTGGATGGTCTCGCGCAGTACCTGCTCCGCGACGGGTCTGATCAGGAAATCCGAGACGCCAACCTTCATCGCGGCAATGATGTCAACAGGTTCCGGGCGCGTCGCGAGGACCACCGTAGCGACGCCGTGGACGGCGGCATATGCCAGGAAGCCTGGAAGTGCGCTTAGATTCTCGGGGACGTCGATGTCGACGAGCACGCAGCCGACCTCGGGACGCGCTGCAGGTCCCTGGGTCGCGAATTCCTTAAGGTCCTCGCTCGCGTGAACGCGATGCCCCTGCCGATGAAGCGATCGCGAGAGCTGCCTCGCAATTGCGATCGAACCAATCAATTGCACAACAGCCAACATCGGCTCCAAGGAAAGACAGTCGGTCAGGCGCCGACGCCCCGCGGCCCATTGCCGTCGTCGAGACGAGATCATCCATCATTGGTTCGAAGTTGGCATCAGCGAATCGGCGAAGCACGGTCGAGCTATAGTTTGCCTCATGAAGGCGAACCTTGAAAAAGTCTGACGCGAGAGAGCGTCTGGATCGCACGCACCCGCTGACGAACGCGCAAGCTCGGAACTTTGGCAGAAGTCTGGCCATCGCTGATCGTTCCAATGAGCCCCTCCCGTCTCCAACGGGCGGAAAGCATGATCCGCCGTCCAAACCGCGAGACGCTGTGGCGCGCAGGTGGCGCCGACCGAGACCGCGTTCGACCATGCCGTCGAGGAGCCTTACCCGCCAGCGACCCAGCGTCCCGGTCGGCACGCCGACCACGAAGTTGAGTGTGCCGATCCGGGTCTGCGTCTACGCCCCTACTGACAGCAACTCCGTTCGCGTCAAGCGCTCAAGCGCCAGGGCATCGGCATGACGGCATGCGCCTGAGGTGCCTTCGGTAGAGCGAAAAGTGAAGTCGAGGCAATCTTCCTCGAAAAGCGATGGAGCAAGGGCATGTTGCGCGGACCGTGCACTCCGCTTCGTCGCAAATGGACGAAACCTGATCCGGGTTTCGCCTCTTAATCAAAAACAAACTTGTCGGAGGAATGATGAGTGTTCTCTGAACTTTTCGGATGACCCGTCATTCCTCCGCAGATTCCGACGGATACCGCAGGAGCCTCGATGGATCGCCCCGCGCACCAAGTGGCCCGCCGCCAATGGGCGCAAAGGTGGGAGGCAAGGGCCAGAGCGTCGCCACGGCGTGGGAGTCCGTGAGCTCTTCAAGCAATAGATGCCAGGTGCCCGTACCTACTTCCCATGGGGCGTCGAAGCAGCGCGGGCGGTGCCCACGGGCATCAAGGGCACGAGGTCCCCTTAAACGCATTGGTGGGCGCACGCCTATCGGAAAAGTCAAGGGTTTCGAGCAGCCAGCAGCAATTCGGCCGTCACCGTCCGTCCCGCGCGACAACAGATCCCTTCGAGTTCCTCGATGACGACGTCGACGCGTCGCAGGAACAGTGCCCGGCTGCCGGGTGTGGCACGTGTGCACAACGCCCATGCGAGCTCGGCCAAGCGTTCTTCTCGCGCCTGACGCGCCCACGGCCGCAATTCGCAATAGCACAGAAGCGCCAAGCGCCCGAGGTCTTCATGCCGGCGCGCGTAGGCTACGTCGGCCACGAGATCGTCGAGACCCAACATCAGACTGTCCGAAAGCGTATCCATGGTGCAATGCAGCATTCTGCGGGCTGGGCGATAGGGCGCGCTACCTAAAGCTCATCCTTGCCCTGATCTTGCTTCACCCGGATTGATCCCATTCGGCGTCGCCGTCGTATCGAGCGGGAGGCGCCGGCTGGCATGTTTGTTGCAATGCAGCAAAGGCGCTCGCTCACTAGAGCGCCGCGGAGTGTGCCCATGCGATGGCTGCTGATGATGTGGATGGTCCTGGTCTGCGGCGCGGCCCGCTGCGAGGACACACGCCCGACGTCGGACATCGTCGAGGTGTTGCGGGTCTCACAACAGAAGCAGCTCGATGCCATGACGCCGGCCGATGCCACGAGTCCACGCGCCCTGAAGGTGCGCGAGTCCTTCGAGAAGCTCTTGCGTGGCCTGAGCGGGCCCGCCCTTTCGAAGGTCGAGCTTCGCGTGGTGCGCGGCGACATCGTGGGCGAGACGCTGCAAGGCCGCATCGTGGTGGCCAATGTTGCCCTGGCGGACCTGCCGGAAGGCGAACGCATCTTCATCCTCGCGCACGAACTGGGACACGTGGTGCTCGACCACTGGTCGCAGATGGGCCTCGTCTACACGAAATGGGTGCCGGGCCCCGTCGAGCAGCAACACACCGACGCCATTGCGGACCGCCTGGGCCGTGACGCATCGGCGTTGGCCTATCTGCAGGAATTTGAAGCCGACGCCTTCGCCCTGAGCACCCTGCGCGCCTTGGACCTGCCGGACCGGCATGTGGTTGCGGCCTTCATGAATCTCGGCTGGCGCAACGACACCGCGACGCATCCGGGCACACGCAAGCGCCTCTCGGCATTGCGTAACCTGGCGCCGGACTGGCGTTCGGTGCAGCCTTGAGCGTTCCGCGTCAGATCGTCCATTGCCACCCGCGCGGTCTGACGTTGTCGCCCAGATCAAGCGCTGTGAGAAAACGGCTGCGACGGGCAGGTTCCGGGGTGCACCCGTCGTCCGCCGTGAAAACTGCCAACGTTGGCTTTCATCAGCCGCCGTCATTCGGCGGAGCACCTTGAACTTCGGCATGCAGTCTTGAGTTCGCGTTGGGGCTTAAACCTCAAATTGGAAAAGCCACAAGCGGCAGCTCACTCAAGATTGCAGAACCAGCCGTTCGTCGGAGCCCCGATCACGAGGGTGCCGCTGCGCGGTGAAGACTGGGCGTCCTTCATCCCTCAGCGCCGCTGAGCGCCGATTCCGAGCAGCGCGAGCCGGCCTGGGTGGATCGCAGATCTGTCGGTGGCGTTGATCCCGCGGTGGGGGCCTTGACCGATGGTGCCGGTCCCAACCGACGCGCCGCGATGCAGGCTGTCCATGCCTAGGAGCGCGAAAGCGTAACCAGATCAGGCACGGAATCAACGGCCAGCTTCTTCAATGCTGAGGTTCGCTATTCTTCACGGTGCGCTCGGCGACGCCAATCTTCGCTGCGATGTCCTTGTTGCGATAGCCTTCGCTGACAAGAAGGGCGACTTACCTCTCCTGATAGGTCAGAGATTTATATCGTTCCTTCAGGAATGAAATCTGGACGCTCAGCTGCGCTGCATGCTGGCGCGCACAAGGGCCGTCTCAACGGCCTCGCGCAGCACCAGTTCCGTGACCGGCTTGATCAGGAAATCCGAGACCCGCGATCAATTGCACGACAGCCATCGCTCGCTCCATGACATAACCCCTGCGCAAGCGCCGGTGCCCTGCGGCCTACACCGTCGCGAGCCAGCATCAGCCATCAACGGCAGACATGCGGCACGACGAGGTTTCGCGGCCAGCAGCATGTTTGCGACCGTGCGACGGCGGCGCTTGAAGGGGCCAGTGCGAACGCCGTCATTGGCAACGTCACCGCCTTATTGAGCTTGTCCGAGGACGTCAAACACGCGCCTGGCTGCCCGCGAAAGAGCAGCAGTGACGCTTGGGCTCGCACACGACCGCAAGCGTCTTCGAGAAGCTCTGCTCCTACAAGTCTACGAAAACCGACCCATCGCTTTGGCGTTTAGTGTTCCACCGGTCGATGTACTGACGCGACCTCTCGGCCAAGGAGGCAATTGCGCTCGCGCCGTCCTTGTGTTTGCCGGTCAAGGCGATTCGGCATTTGTGCTCAGCTCGTCGTTGAAGGTCTGCGTGACCGCTCATGAACCCCTCGGAAGTCGAGCCAGTGAGCTCGACCGATACGTTCCAACCGTCGTACTCAAATCGATGAATAGCTCCGTTGGGCAACATCGCCGAGATCCTCCGAAGTGCTCCCGTCTCCCGCCTTGTCGAAAATCCTATCGCTGGGCGTTTAGCCTGTCATTACTGTATTTATGTGCAGTTTCCGAACCGAGCAGGCATTAGCCCGTCCGCCGGTCCAATGCTCGGACAGCTGCTACGCAGCGCGCCCTTCCCTCTCGCCGGAAGAATTCGCGCGTCAATGCCGGTTCCGGTCGTTCAGAGCCGAGAAGATCCCAGAATCGATGACCGGTCGCAAGGTGAAGCGGCTCCGGCACAACTATTTTCTCGAGGCAGACGGCATGGTGGAGCGGACCCGCCAAGTTGTGTTGGCCGTCGTGTCGGCGGCGGAAACTGCTTGTTGCCCGCCCAGCCCTGGCCCTCGCAACTTTGCCGCTTCTCCAGCCAGAACACTTTGATTCTCCGGATGAGAGATTTCAACCCCCGTTTGCTCGCATTGCCGCCGACGCGCGGGAGCGGCGCCCGATGGCCCAACGCGGCATGGACGTAGCAGGCGAACGAAACTCCCTTTGCTGCTCGATGTCGCGGAAAAGCTGGGTGACAAAATCCATGAACAACCTGACGCGAGCGATGCGCCGCGAGCTTGGCGGATACAGCAGGTTGACCGGCGGTACCTCCACGTCCATCTCCCAGTCGGTGAGGGCCGGAACCAGCATGCCGCTCGCGATTTCGCGGCCTTGCCGCTTGTGCCAGTCGAGCACCCGGACCACACCCGCGCCGGCGATGGCCAGATCGCGCACCATGTCCCGATGGGCGTTGTCGACCGTAAGCCAGCCGCCCGCCGTGATCGACACTTGTTCATCCCCGCGCCGGAACCTCCACAGGTCCATGACCGATCCATGGTTCGAGCGAATGCACATGCAGTTGTGATGCTCCAGCTCATTCGGGTGCCGTGGCATGCCATTCGCCGCCCAATAGGCTGGCGCGGCACACACGACGAAGCCGGTGGCGCCGATCGGCCGTAGCACTAGGTCGCCGACGGCTTGCGGCCAGCCCATCACCAGGAAGACGTCCACGCCGCGAACCTGCTCATCCGTGACCCGCATGAAGTAGCGGATGTCCAGCTGGATCTCCGGGTACATGGCGGCAAATCGCGGCAAGGCAGGCGTCAGGCACTCCTGCGCAATCACCGGCTGCACGCCGACCACGACGGTGCCTCGGGCGCGCGAGGTTGAGGCACTTGCCTGCTCGTCGGCCAGGGCCAGTTGCTCGAGCGCGGGCAGGCAGGCCTCCAGGTAGTTGCCGCCGGAGGCCGTGAGTGCGAGTCCCTGCGAATGCCGTTCGAACAAGGTGACGCCGAGTTCGCGCTCCAAGGCGGCGATCATCTTCGCGACCGCCGCCACACTCACGCCCAGCCCGCGCGAGGCAGCGGAAAAGCTGGAGGTCTCCGCCGCGGCGACGAAGTATTTGAGCGACCGCAGTTTGTCCATGCCGGCTCCCTTAACAATGCTCGACTGCTCGACGCCTCAACCGCTGGTTGAGGCCGCCGGCGCGCGTTGGAGTATTCCCTTCCTGCTTGCTGCCGGTCATATTGAGCGCATCCGTTCGTTGCGACAAGGAGCTCACGATGAACACCGGACGCCGTTCCTTCTCTCTGGCCGCCTTGGCCGCCGCGGGGCTTGGTGCCGCCGGCGCAGCGGTTGCGCAGGCCCAGCCTGCCCCCTGGCCCACGCGGCCCCTGAAGATCGTGGCCGGCGGCGTCGGCAGCGTGACGGACATCCGGGCGCGCTGGCTGGCGGAGCGCCTGGGCAGCGCCTTCGGGCACCCCGTCATCGTCGAGAACAATGCCGCTGCCGGTGGAAACATCGGTGCCGCAGCCGTTGCGCATAGTGCTCCCGATGGCTACACGCTGTTGCTGATCCACCAAGGCACGGCGGCTTTCAATCCCTATCTCTTCGCACGCACGGGCTACGACCCGTTGGCCGACTTCGCGCCGATCACGCGGTGGGGCCATGGTTCCCTGCTGCTGACGGTCGCGCCAGCCGTGCCGGTGAACTCGGTGCGCGAACTCGTGGCGTTGGCCAAGACGAAGCCGGGTGCATTGAATTTTGCTTCGCCGGGCGTCGGCACGCCGCCGCATCTGGCCAGCGAGTTGTTCAAGCGGGCAGCGGGCATCGACGCGGTCCACGTTCCCTACAAGGGTGGCGGAGCCATGATGGCCGCGCTGCTTGCGGGGCAGGTTACATGGGCCATCGAAGGGCTCACGGCGCAGCTGCCGCATGTGCGTACCGGATCACTGCGTGCACTGGGCGTGACAGGCGCAACGCGATCGCCTTCGCTGCCGGAGGTTCCGACGATCGCCGAAGCCGGCGTTGGGGGTTATGAATTCGCCGGCTGGACTGGCATCGCGGCGCCGGCTAACACTCCTAGGCCGGTTGTCGATCGCATTCACACCGAGATCGCGCGCGTCAGTTCTACCGACGAGGCTCGCGCCTGGTTCGCCAGCGGCGGTGCGGAGCCCGGCCTCATGACGCCAGAGGCTTTCGGCGAGTTCATCCGCAGCGAGACCATGCGATGGGGCCAGGTAATCCGGGAAGCCGGCATCAGGATGGAATGATGGACCCCAGCACGGAGCTGCTCGCCTTGATCAACGCCAACTGGACGACGCAGGCCGTCCGCGCGGCCTGTGAACTCGACATTCCTGGCCACTTGGTGCAAGGCAATTGCAGCCTGGATCAACTGGCCGGTGCAACCGGGTGTCACGCGCCGTCGCTGCGCCGGCTGCTGCGCGCGCTGGCCACGCTCGGCTTGTGCGTCGAGACGGACGCGGGGCAGTTTGGCCTAGCGCCCATGGGTCGCCTCCTGTGCGACCACGACCCGCAGTCACTGCGTGCCTGGGCCTTGCTGGTGGGTGGACCGCACTGGGCAAGGTGGGGCGAGTTGCACGAGAGCGTCCGCACGGGACGCAGCTTCAAGCAGCGCCATCTTGGCGAGGAAGGCTTCGGCGACCTCGATACCGACCCGGCCGCCGCCGCGCTGTTTCATCGGGCCATGGTGCAGATGACGCGACGCACGGCGGCCTCCGTCGTGGCGGCGATCCCGACCGGCAAGGCGGAATGCGTGGTCGATGTGGGCGGCGGTCAGGGCGAGCTGCTGGCAACGGTACTGCAAGCCAACCCGTCGGCGTGCGGCATTCTCTTCGATCTGCCAGCCGGCGTCGCCGGGGCGCACGATGCATTCGAGCGATCCGGCCTGGTTGATCGCTGTCGCATCCAGAGCGGTGACTTCTTCCGCGCTGTCCCCGAAGGGGGCGACATCTACCTGCTCAAGAGCGTCCTGCACAACTGGGACGACGAGCGGGCCATCCGCATTCTGGCGAACTGCCGCGACGCCATGCGACCAGGCGGAACGGTCATCGCCGTCGAGCGGACCATGTCGCGCCGGCCTGACGCGTCCACCGCCGACCGGGTCACGGTTCGGTCCGACTTGAACATGCTCGTTGCGCTCACAGGCCGGGAGCGCACGCATGTCGAATTCGATGCGCTCTTTGCGCAGGCCGGCCTCGGCCCAACAACACTGATCGCAACGGGTGGTGATTTTTCGCTCATCGTGGGCGGCGCGCTGGATGCTTCGCGGCAATAGTTCATTGCAGCATCGGCCTGGAGGGCCGCAATGCAGCAGCGGTTGCTGTCCTTGCCTTCAGTAGCGTGAATTCACGGTGTGGGGCCGACTCCGGGCGCTCAATGGCGAAGGACACCTTGGTATCGACTGCCGGTCCCGAGGTATTGCAGTCATAGCCCGAATGCTTGCGCTCTGGCGCCGTGCTTTCAAAGGATCGAACGTCCGATCTGTTAGCCATCGAAGCGGAAGTTCGGGCCCGGAACGCCGGTTCGCGACATTCAGAAGCAGTCGCTCACGCAGAGCAGCGTGGGATCATCCTTTTCATGGACGCGGAGCCCGATCCAGTCCTCAAGACTTCATCTTCTTGCTGACTTCCCCCGATACGAAATGACCCTACGTCGCGTTCTGCTTGTGATCGCCTTCCTGGTCACCACGGGTGCCTGGATTGCCTTCGTCTATTGGATGACGGGGATGGAACGCAAGGAAGCTTCCTACCTGGACATCGACCTGACGGAGGTTCCGACTGGCAGCCCGAAGTTCTACACCTTCCAACGTACACCGCTGGCTCTCGTTCGAACCACCGATGTGATGCTCGATGATCTTCAGGCGCAAACGGTCCACACCTGGAACCAGCGTCCGATCGCGGCCGAGCGTCCATCGTTCTTCGTCTACTCCCTGGTCAACCCGGCCGACGGATGCGAGGTCGAACACGTGCCCAAGGGCGCGGACCGCTATGCCCCGGTGCGCCCGTGGCAAGGCGGCTATCGCGATCCATGCCGCTTTGGCGAATGGGACTACGCTGGCCGCGCGATCAAGCAGTACGCGGACCAGGACGCGCAGCTGCTGCAGATGGCCGACCTGGATGTTCCGGACTTCGAATTCAGGGAACACCATATCCTGCGCATCACTCGTGCTCCGAAGCGATAGTCGAGACTGGTGGTTTGCTGCTACCGCGCAAGCGCCGCAGCCTGGTTCTGCATCTCTCTCCGCAGCTCACGCTCCATTCGCCTTGCCGACATCCATCCCCAGTACTTGTCTGAGAGACCCTGCAGCATCCGGTCGGGCGGCCGCTTTGCGTCTCTTGTTGGCGTGACGCGTGTCGCTACCTTTACGGCCGCGATGGACAACGAAGCGGGCGTCAGGAGGGCGGCGCCGACCGCCTGCAGGATTCGTGCAGCCACCAGCCAGCCCACGTTGCCGGCAGCCCACAGGCAGTCGATGCCGCGAGAAAGAGGGCTGACGCCCAGCAGGAAGATTCTTTTGCGCCCATGGGCGTCTGCAAGTCCGCCAGCGGGTATCAACGCCGCGGCATACTCCACCGTATAGGCATTGAGTACCCACGACATGTCGGCTGCCGACGTTCCGGGAAAGCTCGCACCGATCGCCGCGCATGCGGCAAACAAGATCGTCGAATCCAGTGATACCAGGAACACAGCGATGCTGGCGATCCAGAAGATCATCCACGGCGACCCGTGGCGACCGGCGGCAGGGTCTGCGACCGTGCGAGTGGCCAAGCGGTTCATCGCACGCTCCCCCAACGCCCGGCAGCAAAGTGATCCTGCAGGGCCAGCCTTGCCTGCGCCCTCGCCCCTGCAACCGCGGCCGGGCCGGAGGCGACGCCTTCGACGCAGAAGAACTTCACGTCGCGAAGGCCGATCATGCCCAGGATGGCTTTCAGGTAAGGCGTCAGGAAGTCCGGTTGCCGTGGACTCTCGCCGGAGAATCTGCCGCCCGAGGACACCGCAACGAAGACAGGACGGTCACGCAACAATCCCACCTTTCCGTTCGGACTGACATCGAAGGTGCGTCGCACGCGAGCGACGTGGTCGATCCAGAGGGGACGGTGTAGTTGTGCATGGGCGTTGCGATGACAAGGCAATCGGACTGCTCGAGCTCCTTGATCAGGACTTCTGACCTTGCCGCCGTCCCCGCCTTCGACGCGTCCGCAGACGACTGTTGCGACAGTGCGTAGTCTTCGTCGATGCGCAACAAGGCGTCTTCCCCGAGCAGGCGCTCCACCACTGTTGCGGCCGGCATGCTCGCCAGCAGGTGGTCGATGACTTCTTGGGAGAGCCGGTGGCTCTCGGAGGCGCGGCCACGGGGGCTGCAGCTGACATGCAGGATACGCATCGTCCGGTCCTTCTAGTTGGAAGCACAAGGGAAGGTGATCAGTCTACGAACGGTATGGTCCTGGCCAAAGAGCCATGAAAAGGCATTGCGACTGGGCCATGATTTGTGCGATCCTGACCTGCCATGAACCGCAAAACAACCAAGCTGGGCTTGTCCCTGGACAGGACTGCGGCGCAACCGTACTACCGGCAGATCTACGGGCGCATTCTTGGCGCCATCGCGAGTGGCGTCCTCAAGCCTGGTGACCGCATCCCCTCGGCGAGGGCGCTGACCCAGGAGCTGGGCTTGGCCAGGGGCACCATCGAGGCGGCCTATTCGCTCCTTGCGGAACGGTTCGAGCAGATCAGCCATGCGTTTGCCGGCAGCAGTCCAGGGATCACTCAGTCACTCGTTAGCGACTTCATGGAGGAAGGATATTTCGCACGGCACATCCAGCGGATGCGCAAGCTCTACGCAGAGCGCAGAGAGGCGACAGCCGCGGGCCTCGAAGGCGTGCTGGGGAAGTACTTGCACATTGACCCGCAGCCAGGTGGCATGCACCTGGTGTTGCGACTTCGTGGCAGACGTTCAGACCGAGGGGTGGTGGCTCGCATGCGGGAAGACGGCCTGCATGGGGAGGCACTGACGGACTGGATGGCGGGCGGAAGCAGACCCTCGGCCGTGCTCCTCAACTTCACGAACGTCGAGTCGCAGCGGACCGCCGAGAAGCTTGCCTTGCGCATCCTGGCGCGGCTTCATCCATAGTGACAATCCAGCGCTGTCGTGCAAGGATCATGGCCCAGTACGCAAGGCCATTCTTGGACCTTTCGGCATGGACCAAGACTGCGCATCATCGGATCCTTCAACTGAAAGGATTCTTCATGACTCATCGCATTGACTATTCCAGCGCAGCACCCGAAGGCTACAAGGCATTCGGCGGCGTATACGCAACGCTTCAGAGAAGCAGCCTCCCTAAAGCGCTGATCGACCTCGTGTACCTGCGCGTCTCGCAGATCAACGGCTGTGCCTACTGCATCGACATGCATTCGCGCGACTTGCTCAAGACGGGCCTGGCGGTCGAGAAGCTGGTGCTGGTTCCCGTCTGGCGCGATGCGATCGAGGTGTTCAGCACCCGCGAATGCGCCGCGCTTGCATGGGCCGAAACTGTGACACGTGTCGCCGAGACCGGCGCTCCTGATTCCGAGTACAGGGCTGCAGCGGACGAATTCAGCGACAACGAACTGGCCGTGCTCACCTATGCCATCGGTTTGATGAACGCCTTCAATCGATTTGGGATCGCGTTCCGTTCGACCCCGGCCGCTGCTGCCGCTGCCTGACGAGCGGGCTTGGCAACCATGGCATGGACACTGCTTTGTATTGCGGGGATCCTGGAGATCGCCTTCGCTTTCAGCATGAAGGCATCCCAAGGCTTCACCAAAGTGATGCCTGCGCTCATCACGGTTGGCTCAGGCCTGACGAGCGTCTTTCTTCTTTCACTGTCGATGCGCACGCTACCCATGGGGACCGGCTACGCGGTCTGGACGGGCATCGGCGCGGCTGGCACCGCGATCGTGGGAATGCTGGTGCTGGGCGACTCTGCGGCGCCGATGCGGCTACTGTGCATCGGACTGATCCTGGCGGGCGTCATCGGGCTCAAGCTGGTCACGCCAGAATGATCCGACCGTACACCCATCGACCGCATCAGGGGCTGATCGCAGCCTTTCAAATCTCTCTGTCAAATGGCGCCGGTTGCCGAAAACACAACTTGGCACTTTTCCTCGCGAACGGCCGGTCAACTCTGAAGTTGACCCTCACTCCCACCTCGTCGAGGAAATCCCGCAGCGCGTCGATGACCCCGGCGCCCGCAATTGCACGGGCTCTCCGGTTCCTGTCCATCAACGTCCCGTCAGGACACTTGCGCGAGCTGCGCACGCAGCGGCAATTGGCGGATGCGCTTGCCGGTCGCTGCAGCGATCGCGTTCATCAGCGCCGGCGCCACCACCGGCACGCCGGGTTCTCCGACACCGCCCAGCGGTACGTCGTACGCCGACGGCATGATGTGCACGACGATCTTCTTCGGTGCCAGGTTCATGCGCACGACTTCGAACTGGTGGAAGTTGTCCTGTTCCGCGCGGCCATTCTTGAAAGTGATCTCGCTGACAACCGCCTGACTGAGGCCCATCACGCAGGCGCCCTCCATCTGCGAGCGGACGCGATCGGGATTCACCGTCGGCCCGCAATCCACGGCGATGTCGACGCGCGGAATCACAAGGTTGCCCGTCGGGTCGACGCTCACTTCGATGACTGCGGCGACATAGGTCACGAAGCTGTAGTGCGCCGCGAGCCCCAAGCCCTGGCCGCTGCCCATCTTGCGTCCCCATTGGGCTTCCTGTGTGACGCGTTCGACGACCTTGCGCAGCCGACCGACGTTGATGGGATAGCGCTCGGGCGATTCGCCATGGTTCCAGCCGTCGCTGATCTTGCTCGGGTCGATCAGGCGATCGGGCCCCAGCAGTTCGATCAGGAAGTCGCGATGATCCCGTCCCTGCGCCTGTGCGATCTCGGCGATGAACGACTGCGCTGCGAACGCATGCTGGATGTTGTTGACCGAGCGCAGCCAGCCGATGCGCGCATGGGCGGTCGCTTCCGGGTTCTCGATTCGCACGTTCGGGATCGCATACGGCATCCCAGCCAGGCCCAGCCCCAGCTCGAACGGCGCCAGCGTCTTCGGGTCCGGGGCAAAGATCGAAAGGATCGTCGGCTCGGCGGTACGGTGCAGCCAGGCGGTCACCTTGCCGTTGGCGTCGAGGCCCGCTTCCAGATGCTGTGCGCAAACCGTGTGGAAGTAATCGTGGTGCAAGTCGTCTTCGCGCGTCCAGGTCAGCTTGACGGGCTGGCCCCCCATCTCCTTCGATACCAGCGCCGCCTCGACGACGAAGTCTTGCTTCGACTTGCGCCCGAAGCCGCCGCCGAGCAGCGTCACATTGACCGTGACCTTGTCCGCCGCCAGGTCAAGACGCTTTGCCACGCGGTCGTGCGCCGCCTGGGGCGACTGCGTGCAGGCCCAAATCTCGCAAGCGCCGTTGACGATGCGCGCGGTCGCGGCCGGGCACTCCATCGACGCGTGCGCGAAGTGCGGCACGTAGTAGTTGGCCTCGATCCGCTTCGCGGCCTTTGACAGGGCGCCATAGGTGTCGCCTTCGTTGCGAACTTCCTTGCCGCCGGGCTTCAGCACGGCCGCTTCGAGTTCACTTCGGAAGGCGGGTGAGTTGTAGCTCGCGTGCGCGCCGTCGTCCCAGTCGATCTTCAGGAGACTTCGCCCCTTGATCGCGGCCCAGGTGTCCTTGCCGACCACCACGACGCCACCGATCGGCTCGAATTCGGAAGGCGGTGGCGTCCCGTCCATCGCGAAGACCTTGACCACGCCGGGTACCTTCAATGCCTCGGCGGCGTCGAAGCTCTTGAGCTTGCCGCCAAGCACCGGTGGACGTGCAATCACCGCGTACAGCATGCCCGGCAGGCGGGTGTCGATGCCGTACCACGTCTTGCCGGTCGCGATCGCCTGGCCATCGGTCAGGAAGGTGTCTTCCACGCCGATGTATCGGAACTGGCTCGGCTCCTTCAGCTTGACCTTGCCCGGCGGCGGGACTTCGAGCTTGGCAGCGTCGAGCGCGAGGGCGCCGTAGCCCAGCTTGCGGCCGCTGGGGGTGTGCACGACCTCGTGGTTCCTGGCTTGCACCGAGTCGAGCGGCACCTTCCACCGCGCGGCGGCCGCCTGTTCGAGCATCACGCGGGCACTGGCGCCGCAGCGGCGCATCGGATCGAACCAATGGCGTGTGCTGCGAGACCCGTCGGTGTCCTGGTTTCCGTATTTGGCTTCGTTGCCTTGCGCCTGCACCGCGCGCACGCGCTTCCAATCGGCCTCGAGTTCGTCGGCGACGATCTTGGGAATGCTGGTGCGCACGCCCTGGCCCATTTCGGAGCGGTTGACGATGATGCTGACGATGCCATCGGGAGCGATCGACACGAAGATCTTCGGGCTGTCGCGCAGGCCTTGCGGCATGCCCTCGCCGCCGTACTTCTTGGGTTCGTCGGCTGCGGTGCCGATCGCCGGGATGCCCACATAAAGCACCAGGCCTGTCAACTGCATGGCCTGCAGGAAGCGGCGGCGGCTGGTACCGACCGGGGTGTCGGTTGCGCTCACCGACGCGCCCGGTGTGACGCATTCGGAAAGGGATTGCATGTTTCGGCTCGTGTTCATGATGCCTCTCCCATGCCGGCAGCGGTCTTGATGGCCGTGCGAATGCGTGTATAGGTGCCACAGCGGCAGATGTTGCCGCTCATCGCCTGTTCGATGTCGGCGTCGCTTGGTTTGGGGTTCTTTTGCAGGAGCGCAGTGGCGCTCATGATCTGGCCGGACTGACAGTAGCCGCACTGGGCCACGCCGATCTGCATCCACGCGGCCTGGATCGCCTTGCCGGACTTGCTGGCACCAATGCCTTCGATGGTCGTGACTTTCTTGCCCGCCGCGGCCGACAGCGGCGTCTGGCACGAGCGCACAGGCGCGCCTTCGAGGTGTACGGTACATGCGCCGCAGAGGGCCATGCCGCAGCCGAACTTGGTGCCGGTGAGGCCAACATGGTCGCGCAAGACCCATAGCAACGGCGTGTCATCCGGCGCGGCGACGGTGGTCGCCTTGCCATTGATAGTCAACGTGGTCATTTGTGAAGTCCTTCCATCGCGGGTGGAAATCGGAAGCCCTGGGCCGGCTTCTTGCCAAACACAGCCTCGAAGACATCGTGATTCTGAAACGTGCGAGCGCGAGCCGCCAGGTCAGCACGCGCCGGATCGACGTTCCCGGAGTCAGGGTGCCATGGGTGCCGGAAGGGATTGTGCTGCTCGGCACCAGCGAGCACAACTGTCCGACAGGCGCGTGCGCAACACGACGCTTCGCCGGCCCTTCAATGCTTCGATCGCTTCCCGTAGGGCGTCGACCTGGCCCCCGAGCCCACTGTGGAGGCATTGGAAGCGAATCTGCATCTCGCCTCCGCACGCCATCCTCCGGCCGCGGCGGTGGCATCGTCGACCTCGACGCCAACCGTCCAGTCGTCACCGATGGCGAGGGCTTCCATGGTCGCCGACGCGACCTGCGAGTCGACGCCGGGACCAAGGATTGGGGGGCGGCTGCGCTGGTTACGACGTTGCAAGCCGCGGTGTCGCATTGATACCAGAAAGACTGCGCTGGGAGAGGCGCAACTGGATTCCAATCTGCGGTGGTCGTGCTCTTGCACATGCTCAAGATCGAGACCCGGCGCTCATCGAGGTCGCAGGGCGGGTGCCCCGAGCAGCCGAAGGGCCGCTGCCTCTTGGAACGTGCGACGTCGTTTTGGACAAGGCTTCCTTCTGAAGAGTGCCCCCTCTCCAACGGCCGCTTCCGCCAGCATCGCGGACATTCATGCAGGTGTGCTGTGAGCCCGCAGTGGGCTCACAGCGGTTGTCCCTGGTTCAGCCCTCAAGGGCTGCAATGCGAGTTGTAGCGGCCGTCGGGAGGCGAAACGCACCGCAACCTCGGCGCTAGGTTCGTGCCGACGAGCAGGGGCAGGAAATAGACAGCAGCTACGCCGAGCGCCGGTGCGCAACTCCCGTCTCATGATCTTTCTGAGACGATGTCTCTGAAGCCGTGCGGTCTATTGCAATTCAGCCCACCAATAGCCAGTGCCTGCGGCCTTGATGCGTCCGGCGAAAGGTGTCAAGAAATGCGCAGGTAGAAGCATCGCGCCACGCTCCTCGCATTCGGCCAACACCCGTTCGCGGGTGCTCGCGGATTCGACTTGGTACTTGCAGCCGAAGCAACTTCATCCCGGGTTCTTCAACTGCACCGGGTGGTGGATGATGTCTCCGGTGAAAACCCCCGCTTGGCCACGCGAACTCAGCCACAGGGCAACGTGGCCGGCCGTGTGTCCCGGCGCGGGCGTCACCAGCAGGCAGTCGGCGATCTCGGCGTAGTCGTCGACCACCAGGGCCTGCCCGGCCTCCACCACCGCCAGCACGCTGTCGCGATAGCCGGCCATATGGCGGGTGTTGCCATCGGTGGCGAACTGGGCTTGCCAGACGTCGTATTCTTTGCGCCCGAAGACATACTTGGCATTCGGGAAGGTCGGCACCCACCGCCAATCTACTAGCTGTGTGTTCCAGCCCACATGGTCTGCGTGCAGGTGGGTGCACAACACAAAGTCGATTACATCTGAGTATCGAGGTTGCACCAGTGGGGCCGGCCAGGGCGATCCTTGTCGTTTCCGATGCAGGTGTCGATGAGGATTTTGGCGGCGCGATGTCCTGGCGGATCTTGTCGCTGACCGCCAGCGGCAAGCCCTTGGGGGTGGCGATCGCGTTCCAGCCGCTGACTTCGTAGTCCTTGGGGCCGCCGGCCTCGGCCACGGTCGGCACGTCGGGATAGGCGACCAGGCGCTGAGGCGCACCCACGGCCAGGAAGCGAACCTTGCCGGCCTTGTACATCGGCCCGGTCGTGCCGGCCGTGCCCAGCGTGACCGGCAATTCGCTGGTGGCGACCGCGGTATAGAGCTGCGAAGATGGGCGGCATCCTGACCGGCACCGTGATCCATCCGCTCAAGCCCTGTGCCTTTGCGGGTGCCGTGCCGGGCACCGGCGCCGACGTGGTCGACGCCAGCAGTGGCGCCTCCGTTGGCGTGGGGGTCACCGGCGAACTGGTGATGCGCACGCCGACCATCGGCCTCACGCGCGGGCTGTGGCACGACCGCGAGCGCTACCTGGAAAGCTACTGGTCGCGCCTGCCGGGCCTGTGGGTGCACGGCGACTTCGCAAGTCGCGACGCCGATGGCATGTGGTACGTGCACGGGCGTTCGGACGACACGCTCAAGATCGCCGGTAAACGCACCGGGCCCGCTGAAATCGAGGCGCTGCTGATGGGCACGGGCCTGCTGGAGGACGCGGTCACCATCGGTGTTCCCGACCCCATCAAGGGCACGGCCGTGGTCTGCCTGTGCGTCGCACGGCCTGATACGGACCGCGAGCAGGCGGTCAAGGTCCTGTCGACCGCGGTGACTGCGGGCCTGGGCGGTGCCTTCAAGCCAGCCGAGGTGGTGTTCGTTCCCGACCTGCCGCGCACCCGCAACATGGAGCTCATGCGGCGTGTCGTTCGGCCTGGCTCGGCGAGGACGCGGGGGATCTGAGCACCCTGGTCAACTCCGAAGCCGTGCAGGCGATCCGCGCTGCGCGGCGTTGACGGTCATCGGCTGTTCGTTGCCGTTCAATCTTTGCGCGTGAATGACAGAAACCAGTCGTTGAGCGGATGAACTGGTCGGGCGCGTCGGGCTTCAGGAGCGAGACGCGGTGGCCAAGGCGTCCGGGGCAACGCAACAATCAGAAAAGCGAAGGCTCTTCCGGCGGCGCCTTCTTCGCCCGGGCAGGTTTCGGCTTGGGCTCCTTCGGCGGCAGCGGCTCGGCCACCATGCCCAGGCGCTCGGCCGGAAACTGCCGCATGAACTCCATCGAGCGCTCGGGCGGTGCATCGAGCCACTCGCCGTACTGCGCCTCGGGCAGGATCACGACCATGCGCTTGTCCTGCATCTCCGGCGGGCGCTTCAAGTCGGGCCGGTGCATGAGCCTGAAGAGCGGATGCGTGTCGGCGTTGATCGTGAGCATCGCAAAGCTCAACTCCCACTCGGCGGTGGCCGGGTTCCTCCAGGGCGACCAGAGGCCAGCCACGCCGAGCGTCTCGTCGTTGGCGGCCGTGAAGCGTGTCGGCACGAACTCGCCGCTGCGCCAGTCCGGCTCGTAGATCGCCTCGCACGGCACGATGCAGTGCCGCGGCCTGGCCCAGGCGTTCTTGAAGCTCGCGAGTTCGCGGACAGTCTCGGTGCGCGCGTTGTACGTGTTGACGCCGTAGCGGACCTCCTTGGCGAAACCGGGCAACAGACCGAAATGCCCCTCGACGAGTTCGAAGTCCGGCACCGCCTCGTCCCCCGACTCGCGCTCGGGCGGCCGGCGAATGAACGGCGCCATCTGCGTCGGGTAGATGTGCAGCCCTCCTGGCGGCGGCTCCCACTCGGGCGGCAGCCGGATGCCGAAGTGTTTCTCGATCTGCCTGCGGCGCTTTTCCGCTTGATAGTGGCTGCACATCAGCGCATTGTGCGGGGCCTCGGTTCATGCGCCACCGGGGCCAGCCATTCGACAGCCGCCGACACGGGCGACATGGCGCGCAGGCGTTCGTCGTCCCAGAGGTCGGCCGCGATCTCGTCGAGCTGCTCTGGATCCACCGTGCGCCAGCGCCGGTGCAGCTCGTGTGCACACGCAGCGATCCAGATCTCGGCGGCGACAGGGTCCATGTAAAGTACTGTACGTACAACCAGTGTTGTTGTCGAGACCTACCGCGTTAAATACTGTACTGTTATCCAGTATGCTCGACACCCCGCCGCTCCACGCGAAATGCTATCCCGCTCCAACCACAGCTTCCTGGTCGGTCGGTGCCGCCGAGCTCTTCGCCGCGTTCGCGCTCACCGACGAATGCTGCGTCTCCGGTGCCCGCATTCGCACGCGCCATCCGGCAGCTCGGGTACATGCCAGGGCCAGGGGCGCCGCCCGCTCGGCGATCTGCATATGCCTCTACGTGACCGAGGTCGATCCCGAGCGCATGAGCGTGCCGTTCGAGTGCTTCCTCAGAGTCGAGCGCAAGGAGCCCCAGGCAGCGACTTCGAGCAGCGGCAGGAGGAAGTCATGCTGGACACCCGCGTCAATTACACTAACGGCATCCACATCGCCACTCCTTAGCCCTACTAAAAACTCCTCCAAGACACGAAACACCACCCCGTGCCGTTAGTGTATTTATGACGTCACTTCCCCTCTTCGAAGATGCCCCCCGCGAAAGCCATCGCCTGGCCTTCGAGCGCTAGCTGCATGACCAGCAGGCGCAGGGCTCGCTGCGGCTGGCGTCCTCGGTCGAGGTCTATCGGGACATGTGGGGGGCCTTTGCTGCCTGGTGCCTCGGCCAGTCGCCCGCCGTCACGCTGGAGGCGCTCGACGCGCGCGATCTCCAGGCCTTCCAGTCCGAGCGCTATGGCATGAAGAGTTCGGACCTGTCGCTGTCACCGCGCCACGCCTTGCGTCTGCTGCGGCTCATCGATCGTGTCCTGCGCCACCACGCGGCCGTCACGGACACGCCCGTCAACACGGTCGCGGCCGATTGGATCGCCGCGAATCCCGAGATCCGCTACGCAGAAGCCGCAGCCTCGGATCCGTTGCCGGAATTCCTGTCGGTGTCCGAGACCAAGCAGCTGATCATCTTTCTGTCGCACGCACGGCCACGGCCGCACCTGTCGGAAGAAAGGCGGGCCGCGCAGGCGTCGTTCAGCTGGCAGGAGGTCCGAAACCGCGCGGCCGTCGCACTGCAGTTGGGCGCCGGGCTGACCCCGGGCGACGTGCGCGTGCTGACGCTCGATGGACCGACCTCGCAGGGCGGACGCGTGCGCGAGCGGCCTTGGAAGGTGGCGGTTCCGGGCAACGGCACCTCGCCGGCGCGCGAAGCGCCGATCGCGCCGTGGGCCGGAGATCTGCTGCAGCATTGGCTGCGGGTGCGCGCCGACGCGCGCATCGAGGGCCACTTTCTCTTTCCCTCCACCCGCAGCGGCAAGGCCTGGAGCAAGGAGTCCCACTACAAGGCAGCCAAGCAGGTGCTCGACGAGGCGGGGCTCGATGCCGCCGACGGCGGGTCGTTTCGCTTGCGGCACACGTTCGCGCTGCGTCAGCTCCGACGCGGAGCTGACAGCGAGCAGGTCGCGCGCTGGCTCGGTGTCGAGCCCGAGGCCATGGCCAGGTACCACCGGGTCGTGGCCGCCCCGCAGGACGTCATCTAGACAACCGCCTCCGCAACCGGCGTCGCGCGACGGAGCTCGACGATCACGCCTTTCGGGCCGCGCGGCAAGGCTCGGGGTCCGATCGTCGGGCTGCCGGGTGTCGCTGCCACCTCTGGCCAGCCCAGGCCCCGGACGGATTCATTCGTCTGCACGTCGTGCTGTGATCTAATTTCCCGCGCGGACCGTACCAGCTGCATATGGAACCTGCTCCACAGCCATCGATGTCGGCGTCGCAGATCGCAGCGCAACGCTCCTCACGGCTGTCGATCGTGACTACCCATTCCCATCGGAAGGCCATGCCGACCAGCGAAGAATTGAACGGCCTGGCGCGGGCCGTGGCTGTCGAATCCGACCGGCAGGCTTTCGCCGTGCTCTTCAAGCACTTCGCCCCGCGCGTCAAGACCTATCTGATCCTCGGCGGCACGGGCGACGCCCTGGCCGAGGAGATCACCCAGGAGACGATGGTCAACGTGTGGCGCAGGGCGTCCACCTTCGATCCGGACCGCGCCAGCGTATCCACCTGGATCTTCACCATCGCCCGCAACCTGCGCGTGGACTACTTTCGGCGGCAGGACGCCCGGCTGGTCTACGGGGCCGAGGAGGAGGCCGAAGCCCAGGCGGACACCCAGCCCGCGCTCGACGAACATGTGCTCGCACGGGAGCGCGAATCGCGGGTTCGCGTGGCCATGGCCCGCTTGCCCGATGAACAGGCGCTGGTGCTGCGCCTTTCCTTTTTTGAAGAACGGCCTCATGCACGCATCGCCGCGGAACTCGGAATACCGCTCGGCACCGTCAAGTCGCGCGTTCGACTCGCCGTGAACCAACTGCGCCGGCTGCTCAACGGCATCGAATCATGACCCAACATCATCCAGCGGACGATCTGCTGCTTGGCCTGGCGGCCGGCAACCTGACGAGCGGCGTGGCCGTCCTCACGGCCAGCCACGTCGAAACATGCGCGCATTGCCGCGATCGCCTCCAGGTGCTGGAGGCCGCGGGCGGCGCGCTGCTCGAAAACCTGGCGCCCGAAACGCTGTCGCCCGACGCGCTGGCCCGCACGATGGCGGCCATCGACGCGCCGCAACGCGCGCCGGCCGCGACGCAGACCGAGGGTCGCCTTCCTCGGCCACCGGAAGGCATGCAGTGGCCTCGGGCGCTGAGCGACTGCGTGGCGACCCCTTGGCGCTGGCTCGGCCCCGGTATGCGCTGGAGCCGCGTGACGCTGCCGGCAGACCCGGCTGCCAAGCTCTTCCTGCTGCGCATCGGCGCCGGCCGGAAGCTGGCGATGCACACCCACGCCGGCATGGAGTTGACGCAAGTGCTGTACGGCCGCTTCCACGATGGCCGCGACCACTTCGCGGCCGGAGACTTCGACGAGACCGACGACACGGTGCACCACCAGCCCGAAGTACCGGCGTCTGGCGAATGCATTTGCCTGGCCTATGTCGGCGGCAAGGTGGTGTTTCAGGGCGTCCTCGCACGCACGCTCGGCGCGATCATGGGCATGTAGGAACGCCCATCGCTAGCTGAAATGCTTTGGGCGCTCGGTGCAAGCGGTCGACAAGCTGTTCGAGGGGTCCGCCAGCAAGGCCACCGGGCACCCGTCCCTGCCTTGCTCATCGTGAGGGGCGGCGGTACCCACTGAGGTATCGGATGGCACGTGGGCGGTGGTCGAGTTCATCACGCAGCCGGACCGCATTGAAGTAGGCGTCAGCCCCATCGGGATCGAGCTGCAGCCGCTTGTCATCGCTGTCGAGCGCTTCGGGGAAGCGGTTCAGGTCCTCGCCAGAACTCTGACCGGTGCGTCGCCGCAGCAGCCCGCGTCACTGCTCAGAGCGAAGCCGCGCACGCTTCTGCCTCTCGAACCGCGCTTTGGCTGCGCGCACCAGGTCCGCGGGACCGCTCAAGGTGACTTCCGACCATCCGTCGGGAAGGCCATAGCTCTGGACGGCTTCCTGCACCATGCGACGAATCGCATAGATGCGCTGGTGAATCACACCGTACTCCGTGGACAGCATCTTGGCCGAATCGTTGCCGAGGAACAATCGCCGCGCGATCTCGAGCGTGCGCGGATCGAATCGGCGCTCCCGCGCCACACGCTCCAGCAGCGCTTCGTCAACGACAGTCATGGTCGGGGGGCAAGGTCATGAAAAGGCTCATCAGGCCCAAGAATAGCCAATAGAGCATCAGGGTGCCGACCGAGAAGCCGAGCATGCCCCAGCGCGGGAAGCGCGGATCGCCGATCAGGAAGCCGAAGATCAGCGTCACCAGAAAGCTCAAATACGCGATCGGCACCAAGGTCGCGCGCAGCACGGGCTCGATCAGCACGAGCAGCGCGCAGCAGGTGATGCGAAGCAGCTGCAGCGCCACGAAGCACACGCCAAGCAGAAGCCTCAGCGCAAGCGGCCGAGCCAGGCGCCGAGACCTTCTCGCAGCGCGTGCCGCCCGGCTATCGATCATGGAGCGACTCATGGGCTACTCCTCGGTGGCCCAGCACAGGGGCCTCAGTTCGACCAGCCGCACCAGGGTGCGGCTGCCATCCCCGAAGTGCACCTCGCCGACGTCCCTGTCGTGCGCCTTCAGGCGCAACGAGCCGCGCCGTCCGCTGTGCTCGACCACGAGCACCGTGCGCCCCGCGCTGACAACGCCGCCGGCACGGTTCGGGACCGTGGCCGGCGAACGGTCCGCAGCGGCCGGCTGCGGGCGCGCGACTTCGAGCAGCGCGTCCACGTCGGCGCGACGGATCGGACCCGCCTGGGCCAGCACCGCAGCGACCTGCTCCGGACGCTCCTTGAGGGCGCCGGCCAGCCGGTACAACACGCGCAGGTCGGCGCCCAGTCGACCTTCCTCGAAGGCTTGCCGCACCGCGGCCGGGGCGTCGATCAACGCTGCGATCTCGGTGACGAAGGAACGCGGCTTGCCCAGGCGACGGGCGATCTCCGCCCTGGGGTGCCCTTCGTGCTCGCGCTCGGCAATGAAGCGCGCCACGTCGAACGGAGACATGTCTTCGCGGTGCAGGTTCTCCACGGCCTGTGCATAGGGATCGATGCGCTCATCGAGGAACGCGGGGATCCTCACCAGTCCCGCCATCCGACTCGCACGCAGGCGCCGCTCACCGCGGTTGACGACATAGCCGCCCGCGATGTCCGCGTGGGGGCGCACCGAGATCGGCTCGAGCACACCATGCAGGCGGATCGACTCGGCCAGTTCCGCAAGGCTGGCCTCGCTGAGCGTGCGCCGCGGCTGGCGCCGGTCGAGGTCGATCCGCGTGAGCTCGATCTGGAGCAACCCGATGGGCGAAGACGTGGAAGCCACGTCGATCTCCGCCAGCAATGCACTGGCCTTGAACTGCGCGAGGGCGCTGAGGTCGAGCGCTTCGATGCCGTCCATCACGGACCCTCCTGCACGGCGTTCGCGCGCTCCACGCCGTCGATGCGCTGCATCAACAGGTCGAGCGCCACGGCGACCTCGGCCGCTGCGTCGCGCGCCGAGCTCTTTGCCAGGCGCCAGAGCGGCACGCCTGCGGCCAGTGCCTCGGGGATCGCCGAGCGGGTGGAGATCTTGGCTGGGATCACGAACTCGCTGTAATGGGCGACGAGATCGTGCAGCGCGGCCTTCTGGCGCACGGAATGCGGGTTGTAGCGATTGGCGAGCAGCCCGGCCAGCCGCAATCCGGCGTTGTAGCGCCGGCGGATACCGAAGATGGTCTTGAGCATGTCGGTGACGCCGTCGATGCTGTATTCCTCGAGCTCGATCGGGCAGGCCACATGCGTCGCCGCGATCAGCGCGGCGCTCATGCGCAGCCCCAGCGAGGGCGGTGTGTCGATCACGAGGAAGTCGAAGGACTCCGCGAGCGTCGTGACCTGCCGGCGAAAGACGGGCAGGATGAGCTCGGGCCTTGCCAGTTCCAGATCGGCCAGCCGCTTGGTTCCTGCGAAGAGCGTGAGGCATGGCGTGGCCGACGCGAAGGCCGCAGTCGCTTGCGGCTCGAAGAACTCGACGGCCTCGCGCCCGCTGGCGAAACGGGCGAGCGATTTCGAAGCGTTGGCCTGCGTATCGAGGTCGATGACGCCGACCCGCAGTCGGTGCCGCTCAGCGAGCCACTCGGCAAGCAGCACACTCAGCGTCGACTTGCCGACGCCACCTTTTTGATTCGTCAGGACCACGACACGCATTTCCGGCTCCTCGTGCAAGCCTCTTGAGAACCTTCGGCCGACAGCCGCGAAACCTTCTGTTGCCCCTCTTGCGGCGGTGCAGCAGGCGGTGCATTGAGGCCCGCCGTTCGACGCCCTACGATGGGATGGCCCGACATCGCCGCGCGTTCGCATCGATTGGCACCGAACTGACGCATGCCTCTCCGACAGCGTAGCTCCGAAAACTTTCCATGTCCATACATGCTATAGCTAGCTATAGCAATAAAAATAACGCAATCTGTCTTGACCGTGTATTTGGGGTTGTGGAACAGTGCGCCCATGGAAGCAGGGTCTCGTCAACGCCAACGTGCTGTGTTGAAGGGCTGGACGGGGCCCGAGGCCGTGCGCTGCTTGATGCTCCTGCTCGTCCTCGTCGCCCCTGTGGCGATGGCAGAACCCGCGTTCCCCGGCGCCCGGCCCACCGTCACGGTGGTCGAGCAATCCGCCCGCGACAGCGAGCGGATGCGCGTCCTTCACGACGAATTGAGGCAGTCGCGCCGCGACGCCGAGTCGCTGGCGCGACGCCGTGCCGAGCGGCTTGCGGCCGGCGATGCGACGGGGGCGGACGAAGCGGAGGCCCAAGGAGCCCGGGTGCTCCAGGATATTGACGCGCTCAAGCGCGAGATCGGCACCGCGCAGCCCGGCCCGGCGGCGCGGGGCAGCACGGCCGCACCACCCGCCGCGGCCGCGCCTGCCACGGCATCCAAAGCGGCGCCCGTGAAGAGTCGACCGCCCGCCCGCTGGTGGGACGTGTACGGCAGGGCCGCCGCGGCCCGCGCCGCCGCCGATTCCTCCGCCACCGCGTCGGGCGTCGACGCCACGCGCCACGCCCTGACCCGCCGCCTGGAGTAGAGCATCATGGTCCGCTGCCGTCTCCGTCACAATCCTGCGCCATCCAGAGGAACCAAGGACAACCATGGCCACGACGCGTCGCGACACATCCGCGGAGACGAAGCGCACGACGCCGCCCCTTCCCGACGAACTGACGGCGATGGAGTTGCTCGAGTTCCTGCGTCGCCGCGAGGTCAACGAGCTGATCGTGGTGGAGACCGAGCCCCATCGCTACCAATTGCAGGCCCGGATCACGTGGCGGGCGGGTCGCTCGACGGTCTCGGGCACGCGCGGGCCGCGCACCTACCGCAACCTGAACACCCTCGTCACCTACCTGAAGACCCAGGACATCGGCAGCACGCTGGTGCGACTCGAGCTGCTGGCCTGACCCGCCGCGCCATGGCGCAGCGGGTCGGGCGCGCTGGCCATGTCCCGCTGTGGGCCGTGCTGGCGGCAGTGGTGGCGTTGGCGCCGGAGTTGGCCGCCGCGGGCAGCCCGTTCGCGACCGGCGCCAACGCCACGCAGTCCCAGTTGGTCGCCATCCTGACCCCGTTGGCCGCGGTGGCGGTCATGGTGTCGGGGGTGATGGCCTGGTTCGGGCGCATCAGCTGGTTCTGGATGGTCGGCGTCATGCTGGGCACGGTGCTGGTGTTCGGCGGGCCACAGATCGTCTCGTGGATCCGCGGGATGTTCGGCGTGTAAGGCGCATCGCCATGGATCGCAACCAGGGCATCGTGGCCGACCCCCTCTTCGTCGGCATGACGCGGCCGTCGATGGTCTGGGGCGTGACCTACTCCGCGATGATGTTCAACGTCGTGCTAACGACCGAGGCGTTCATCTTGACGAAGAACCTCGCCTGGCTGCTGGCCTTCCTTCCGATCCACGGCGTGCTCTATCTGGTGTGCCTCTACGAGCCTCGCTTCTTCGACCTGCTGCAGCTCTGGGGTCGCACCCGGCTGCCGGCGCTGCTCGCGGGCAACCTGCGGCACTGGCGCGCCAGCTCGTACAGCCCGTTGGCCCTGGACTTGCCGGATGCACGCGGGCGGCGCCGCCGCCGCCCGCCACCGGTCGTCCTTCACGGGAGGCAATCATGACGCT
The DNA here is from genome assembly GCF_030317005.1 of Variovorax sp. J22R115. Lineage (NCBI taxonomy): Bacteria > Pseudomonadati > Pseudomonadota > Betaproteobacteria > Burkholderiales > Comamonadaceae > Variovorax > Variovorax sp. J22R115. The sequence continues at coordinate 97,843 of NZ_JASZYM010000006.1, forward strand.
GGGCCTGCAGAAGGACCGGCTCTTGCGCCGCGAAGCGGGCGCCGAGGGCATGATTCCGCTGGTCACGCACGTCGATGCGCACGTCGCGCGCACGCGCGCGGGCGACTACGTCCAGACGCTGCGCCTGGCGGGCGCCAGCTTCGAGAGCGCGGACGATGAAGACATCAACAACTGGCACGAGCGCCTCAACGTCCTGTGGCGCAACATCGCCTCGCCCCATCTCGCGCTGTGGACCCACGTTGTTCGTCGGCGCGAATCGGCCTGGCCGCCGGGCCGCTGCGTTGCCGGCTTTGCCGGGGAGTTTGAAGAGCGCTATCGGCGCCAGATGGCCCGGGAGCACCTGATGGTCAACGAGCTCTACCTCTCGCTCGTCTTTCGGCCGCAGCCCACGCGCATGGGCAACGTGACGCTGCGCTTGCTGAAGTCCACCGATCTGGACGGCGCACGCGCGGAAATGCGCGACTCGCTGGACGAGTGCGCCAAGAAGCGTCAGGAGCTCCTCGCGGCGCTGGAGCGCTACGACCCGGAGACCCTTGGCGTCTACCGGCGTGACGGCAGCGACGTGCTCTGCTCGAGCCTCCTGGAGTTCCATGGCCTGCTGATCAACGGTGAATGGCAGCGCATGCCACTGCCCCGTGCGCCGCTCAACGAGGTGCTGGCCACGAGCCGGCCCTTTTTCGGCAATGAGGCGATGGAGTACCGGACGGGCACCCAGACCCGGATCGGCGCCTTTCTGGGGATCAAGGAGTACCCGACCCCGAGCGCGCCCGGCATGTTCGGTGCCCTGCTCACCGCGCCTTTTCCGTTCGTGCTGACGCAAAGCTTCACGTTCCTGAGCAAGGGCAGCGCGACCGACATGATGACGCGCCAGCACCACCGCATGGCCGCCGCCGGGGACATGGCAGTGTCGCAAGCGGAAGAACTCAAGGAAGCGCTCGACGACCTGATGAGCAACCGCTTCGTCCTTGGCGATCACCACTTCACGCTCCATGTCCTCGCGGACGCCTTCGATGGCGCGGGCACCGCGGCGGTCGCGCCAAGGCTCAAGCAACTCAATGACCATGTCGCGCAGGCGCGCTACCTGCTGGGCGACACGGGCATGGTCGTGGCGCGCGAGGACCTGGCACTCGAGGCGGCCTTCTGGGCGCAGCTGCCGGGCAACTTTGCCTATCGCACCAGGAAGGCGCCGATCACGAGCCGCAATTTCGCGGCGATGTCACCCTTCCACAATTTTCCGACGGGCCGCGCGACAGGCAACTTCTGGGGTGATGCGCTCGCGATGCTCGTGACACGCGCAGGCTCGCCCTTCTATTTCTCGCTGCACGCGAGCGACCCGCGACGCGCCGACGGCGGCAGTCGCCGCGATGTCGGGCACGTGACCGGCGTGGGTCCGGTGGGAACGGGAAAGACCACCCTGCTGGGCTTTTGCATGATCGCCATCTGCAATCGGCTCGATGCCACGCAAGTGATCTTCGACAAGGACGAGGGATTGCATATCCTGGTGCGGGCCTTGGGCGGGCGCTACCTGCCTCTCAAGAACGGGGTGCCCACCGGTTGCAATCCGCTGCAGCTGGACGACAGCCTCGCCGACAACCTGGAGTTCATGCGGCAATGGCTGCGCCGGCTGGTGCTTCGCAGCCCGGCCGACATCCTCACCGTCAGGCAGGAGGACGACCTCGACCAGGCCCTTCGAGGCACCCTGCGCCTGGAGCTACCCTACCGCCGGCTGTCGCGCCTTGCGGCGTTTCTCGACGTGACGGACCCCGAAGGCATGCATGCCCGGCTGCGCCCGTGGTGCGCGACCGAGCATGGCGAGTTCGCATGGGTCTTCGACAATCCTGCAGACGAAGTCGCACCGCTGCTGGACCGGCATGCGCTCGTTGGCTTCGACGTGACGGACTTCCTCGACCACGATGTCGTGCGTGCGCCGCTCACGATGTACCTGTTCCATCTGGTGAATCGCATGGTCGATGGCCGGCCGCTGGTCTGCTGGATGGACGAGTTCGCCAAGTTGCTGAACGACCCCGCCTTCGCGAGATTCGCCAAGAACGGTCTCGAAACCTGGCGAAAGAAGAACGCCAACATTGCCACCTTCACCCAGAGCACCAGCCACGTCCTGGACTCGGCGATCGCCCGCGCGATCGTGGAGCAGACCCCGACGAAGATCCTGTTCCCGAACCCCGAGGCCGATCACGCGGAGTACACCGAGGGCTTCAACCTCACGGACCGCGAGTTCGCCTTGATCAAACAGGAACTGGAGCCCGGCTCGCGCCAGTTTCTCATCAAGCAGAACCATGTCAGCGTCGTGGCGCAGCTGGACCTGCGGGGCTTCGACGACGCACTGCAGGTCATCTCCGGCCGCACGGCCCATGTCCGGATCATGCGCGAGGTCATCGCGCAGGAGGGCCCGGAGCCCGCGCGGTGGCTGCCACGCTTTCGCGCCGCGCTCTCGGGTGTATCGATGTCGGGCCACAGCGCCCCCACCTCGAAGGAGCATCGCCATGCGTAGACGACTCATCGGTCTCATCCTTGCAGCCGTCGCGGCGATGATGCCGTGGCACGCGCAAGCGGGCATCCCGGTCATCGACATGGCCGCCGTGGCCAGCCTGATGCAGCAGCTTGGCGCCTGGCAGCAACAACTCTCGGGCATGCAGCGCCAGTACGACCAACTCACGCAATCCAACGCACAACTGCAGCAGACGTACACCGCCTTGACCGGCACGCGAGGCATGGAGCAACTGCTGCCTGGGTCCGACATTGCCCGGAACTACCTGCCACCGAGCTACAGCGAACTGATGAACACCGTCAATGCCACGTCCGGTGGGTATGCCGGCCTGTCCGGCCAGATCCAGTCGATCATGCGCGCCAACAGCATCCTCTCGGGCTCCCAAATGAGCGCACTGAGTCCGGAGATGCGCCAGGTCGTCGAGCAGGGCCGCCAGGCTTCCGCAATGTTCAGCGCCATGAGCCAGGGCGCCTATCAAAATACCAGCCAGCGCTTCTCCGCGTTACAGCAGCTGGTTGACCGCATCGGGACTGCGAGAGACCCCAAGGCAATCCAGGATCTCCAGGCCCGCATACAGGCCGAGCAAAGCATGCTGACCAACGAACAGATCAAACTGCAGGGCTTGTACGAAATCGCCCGAAGCGAGGAGCTCACAAGGCAACAAAGAGTGCGTGAGCAAGTAATTTCTGGTCACGGGGGTTTTCCTTCGAGATTTGCGCCGTCACCGTGAGGCTGCCATGTCAAGACCGATTGTCTACATCGTTATCGTCGTTCTCGCCGCTCTTGCGGCGGGCGGTGCCTATCAGGTCCTCAAGCCAGACGTCATCGAAGTCCAAGTTCCAACAACTACTGATGAGGCCGTGAAGCCAGCTCCGGCTCCATCACCAAAACCCGAGCATGGGGATTTTCAAAAGCGCTTTCAGCCGGCCCCCCCGGTGCCGGGGGGCAGCGGCAAATAAGACTCGTCCTGGGGAGAAGAGCATGTTCTTTCAGCAGTTCTGGGCGTGGCTAGATACGCAACTGACCGGCTACATCGCTAGCCATTCGGTAATTGTGGCGGCCGCAGTGGAACCAGCCGTTGTAACGCTCGCCACGATCTACGTGATGATGTGGGGTTTTCTGAGTTTGACAGGCCGAGTCCAAGAGCCCGTGTGGGAAGGAGTCAGGCGTATCGTCTTCATAGCGCTCGTTTTTGGGGTCGGGTTGCGACTCTGGAACTACAACAGTGTCATCGTCGACACCTTCTTCAATGCACCCGGTCAACTCGCCGCTGCCATTACTGGGGCATCGAATCCCATAGCCGTCATCGACACGATATGGGACAAGGGCGGCACTGTCGCATCCATTCTCTGGAACAAAGGCGGAGTCCTAAGCGGAGACTTCGGCTTCTACCTCGCGGGAGCGATTGTTTATTTCATCATGGGCGGCGTAGCGGTTTATTCGCTCTTCCTCTTGGCGCTTTCCAAACTGGCCTTAGCGATCATTCTGGCCATTGGGCCCGTGTTCATATGTTTGCTCTTCTTCGAGGCAACAAGGCGCTTTTTCGAAGCATGGATCGCGCAACTTGCGAACTACGCCCTAATTGCCGTCCTCAGTACTCTCGTTGCGACTCTGATGTTAAAGGTCGTCTCATCGTATGCAACGCAAACGGCGGCCCTCGGATCGGCCATCGTTACTGTGGATGCTCTGAATATGGTGCTCTGTGCATCGCTGGTCTTTCTGATCATGCGACAAGTTATGCCTATTGCATCCGGCCTGGCCAGCGGAGTTGCACTAAGCTCTTTCGGATTTGTGAGCGGCATTGCTCAATGGGCCATGGGTGGTGTGCGCCGCACCACCTACGAATTCGGCCGCGGTGTCCTCGACGGGCTGCACCGGGAGCCGGGCAGCAGATGGGATTCGTTCCGGCGGCTGGCTGGGAACCGCGTCGGGACGGGCGTCGCCAACACTTGGAATCGGATGGGTGGCAACAGGCGTGGAGGCACGGTGGTGCCGCGCGAGCAAGTGATGCCCAACCCGAACACCCTGCGCTAAGGACAAGGAGGACAGGTTGAGGCTCTTCCTTCTGCTCCTTTCCGTTGTCGCGCCGCTGTCGGCCTGCGGGACACGTCCACCGCTGCCTCCGGGGTGCGAAGGCGCGCTGAGTCCGATCAATGCGCCCGCCGATGTCTCAGCCCGAGGAGCGATTCATGAATCGCGAGCCGGACCTTGAGCAATACCTGCAGGAAGCCAGAAGCTGGGAAATCGATCGCGCGCGCAGCGCTGTTCGTTCCTCACGCATCGCGTGGACGGTCGCGGCCCTTGCTTCCCTTGTCGCGCTGCTCGCCGTCTCGGCGGTAGCGGGCTTGACGCCCCTGAAGCAGCCGGTCCCTGTCGTCATCCGCGTTGACAGCACCAGCGGGATCGTCGACGTCGTGCCTACCTACGAAGGCACGACGGATATCGAACAGGTCGTGACGCGCAATCTTCTGTCGAACCACGTGATTGCGCGCGAGCGGTACTTCTACGGAACGGCCGAGGCGGACTACGAGCTGGTCGCGGCGCAGAACTCGCCGCGCCTGAACCAGGAATGGGCGGCCCTCTGGAACGTCAACAATCCGGCCTCACCCCTCAACCTGTTCAAGGACGGCACCACCGTTCGCACCCAGATTCGTTCGGTGAGCTTCCTGAAGCTCGAGAGCGGTCGCGACAAGCTCGCGCAGGTCCGCTTCAGTCGCTCTACCCGCCCGGGCGGCAGCGGGGATGAGCAGACAAGCCACTGGGTCTCGACCATCGAGTTCGCCTACACGCAGCCCTCCAAGGACGACAAGCTCCGGTCGCTCAACCCGCTCGGGTTTCGTGTAGTCGAGTATCGGCGCGAGCCCGAGGTTGCGACGGGTTCGCCTGCAACCGGCAAGGGAGAAGTGCGATGACATGCCTGGCCATCACGCGCGCGATCGTCGTCGCGGCCATGGCGACGGCGGGCTTGGTGTCGAGGGCTTCGGCAGGCACCGTGCCACCCGCAGGCGCGGTCGATGCACGCATTCGAGTCATTGCCTACAACCCGGATGACGTGGTCGAGCTGCAAGGCTACGTCGGCTTCCAGATCCACATGCAGTGGGCGGAGGGAGAGGAGTTTGTCAATCTGGGCTCCGGCGACAACGGCGCCTTCGACGTCGGCGCCGAGCGCAACCACTTCTTCATCAAGCCGAAGGAGGCCCATGCGACGACCAATCTGACGGTGCTTACCAACCGTCGTGCCTATCACTTCGACTATGCCGTGTCCTCCACGGCCCCCACCGGCAAGGCGGCGCGTCGCATGGTGTACTCGATCCGATTCACCTATCCCGCGGATGATGCGCGAGCTGCGGCCGCCGAGCGCGAGCGGCTTTCGACCGAAGCGCGCTTGAGGAAAGCGTCGACCGATCGACCGCGAAACCGCGACTACTGGTTCTGCGGAAGCGGCACGTTGAAACCGATGAGCGCCTATGACGACGGCGTTCAGACCCGTCTTCGCTTCCAGGCCCGGTCAGAATTTCCGGCTCTCTTTGTGCAGAACGACGACGGCAGCGAGTCGCTTCTCAACTTCAACATCGACGACGACGAAGTCGTGATCCACCGCGTCGCTCGGCGCTTCGTGCTGCGCCGCGGCCAGTTGGTGGGTTGTGTGGTGAACCGATCGTTCGCCGGCGGGGGAGCGCGCACCAGCTCGAACACCACCGTGCCGGGTGTCGAGCGGACCACGCCCGGAGCAGCGCCATGAACTGGAAGGATCGTTGGCGCCGCGACGCCGGCTTGCCGCATGGTCCAAGCCGCCCGGTAGGCGACGAGCGGCTGGAAGTCGATCGGGAAACCGGCGAGATCCTCTCGGGCCGTGATGAACCCTTCGATGGCGCGCCTTCCGCTGAGCCGGATGCCACCGCCGTGCAGGGCGAGCGCGCCATCCCGTCCGTGAACCGTGAACGGTCGATCCAGTCGCGCGTGAGCAGCAGCCTCGCACTGGGCACCATCGTCCTGCTGGGCGCCGGCTTCCTGTTCTGGTACTACACGGCACAGTACACCAGGACGCAGGACGCCGAAGACGCCACCAGAAAGGCCGCGGCGGCGCGCGCCGCCGGGGAGATGAAGGTGCCGCCGTTGGGCCGCGTCGATCCGCCCGCAGCGCGTACGATGCCCGACGCCGCGGCGACCGCGCCGCCTCCCTTGCCGTCGCCCGCACCCGTCCCAGCGACCCCGGGGGCAGCGCCCGCCAAGACCCCCGAGCAGCTGGCGCTCGAGCGGCAGCTTGGCGTCCCGGTGTTGCGGCGCGCGCAGACGAGCCCCGCGGCGGGCGCTGCGAGCCCCTCCCCTGCTGGCGCGTTCGCCGCAACGCCACCGATGTCCGGCCTTCCGATCACAGCCCCGGGGATGGCACAGTGGCTCAGTGCGCTGCAGGCGCCCGCGACCGCACCCGCGGGCAGCGGGAACCTCGCGGCGATGTTGAAGCCCACGCCGACCCCGGCGGTGAGTGCGCAACTGCTGCCGACCCGCCGCATGCTGCTGCCCAAGGGCGCCTTCATCGATTGCACGCTCGAGACCGCAATCGACTCGACCTACGAAGGCATGACCACCTGCATCGGCGCGAGCGACGTGTACGGCGCGGACGGCAAGGTGGTCCTGCTGGAGCGTGGCACCAAGTTCGTGGGCGAGCAGCGGGGCGAGCCTCGCCAGGGCCAGGGCCGCGTGTTCGTGGTCTGGAACGAGGCGCGCACGCCCACCGGCGTGGTGGTTCAGCTGGCATCGCCGGGCACGGACGAACTCGGCCGCAACGGCCTGCCGGGCTTTGTCGACACGCATTTCTGGCAGCGCTTCGGCGCCGCAATCCTGCTGTCCGTGATCGACGGCACGATGCAGGCGATCACGGCCCACCAGCAAAGCGGCAACAACATCGGCAGCGGCGGCGGTGTGGTGCTCGGCCCGCAGGGCGGCCGCGACGTGATCGCCGAGGTGCTGCGCAACACCATGTCGATTCCACCGACGGTCATCAAGAACCAGGGCGAGCGCATCCAGATCCTGGTGGCGCGCGATGTCGACTTCAGGCCCGTCTATGCACTGCGCAGCGACCCCGACCGTCCCTAGCACGGCGACTCCCGGCGCCCCGGCATCCGATCGGACCGGTGATGCGGACCCGCACGCGACGGCGCACGACGAGCCGTCGTCGCTCGCGCTGTTCCTGGGCCCGCTGGCCCCCCTGCTCGGCGACACGGCCGTGACCGAGATCTGCATCAACCAGCCGGGCAGCGCCTTCGTCGAGCGACAGACCGGCTGGACACAGGAGCTGCTGCCCGCCGCCACCTTCGACTGGTGCATGTCGATCGCCAAACTGGTGGCCAACTTCACGCGTCAGCGCATCTCGGCCAGCGAACCTCTGCTCTCGGCCACCCTGCCCGGGGGCGAGCGCATCCAGGTCGTGCTGCCGCCGGCGACCGAGGACCGCACGGTATCGATCACGATCCGCCGCCCTTCGAACACGCTCTGGAGCCTCGAGGAACTCGGGCAGGCCCGCATGTTCGAGCCGACGCGGGTGGTTCCGCTCGTTCGGTGCGCGGTTGCGGCGGGAACGGACCTTCCTGCGGCAGATCGCGAACTCACGCAGCTGCTGGCGCAGCGCCACTTCGTCGCGTTCCTGCGCCGCGCCGTGCAGCTGCGGCGGAACATCCTGCTGTCCGGTGCCACCGGCTCGGGCAAGACGACGCTGAGCAAGGCGCTGATCCTCGAGGTGCCTCCCGAGGAGCGACTGATCACGATCGAGGACGTCAAGGAGCTGTCGCTGCGCAACCAGCCGAACCACGTCCGGCTGTTCTACTCGCAAGGGGCCCAGGGACAGGCCAGCCTCACGGCGGGCCAGTTGCTCGCGAGCGCCAAGCGACAGCGCCCCGACCGGATCTTCGTGTCGGAGCTGCGCACCGCAGACGAGGCGTACGACTACCTCGTGTCGGTCAACACCGGCCATCCGGGGTCGATCACGAGTGTGCATGCCGACAGCGCCCAGATGGCCTTCGTCGCGCTCGCTCAGCTGATGAAGCGCAGCGATGCCGGGCAGGGGATGAGCACGCGCGAAGGCGTGGAGCTCGCGCAGTTGAGCGTCGACGTGGTGGTGCAATGCGCGCGGGACCGACAGCAGCGTGCGGTGACGGAGATCTGGCATGACCCCGGGACCAAGCTCAGAGGGCTTGCGTAGCCCGCTGAGGATCACGGTGGCGCTGCTGCTGGCGGCGGTGGTGGGCCTGTACCTCGCCGGCTACTTCTTCCTGATGGCGGTGAAGCTGCCACCGCACCAGGCCACGCCGCTGACCGCGTACCGCTACTGGCAGGACCACGGCGAACGACCGGACATCCGGCGCACGCTGATCCTGGCGCTGGCTGGCGGCCATGGCCTTGCGTTCGGTGTCGTCGGCTTCGCGCTGTTGCCCAGGCGCCGGCCGCTGCACGGCGAGGCAAGGTTCGCGACGAAGCGGGAGATCGCGCGGGCCGGGTTGCTTGGCGAGCACGGCATCATCCTCGGGCGGCTGGGCAATCGCTACCTGGTTTTGCCGGGCCAGCAAGGCGTCGAGCTGGAGGCGCCCCCGCGCAGCGGCAAGGGAGTCGGACTGGTCGTGCCGAACCTGCTGAACTGGCCGGGCTCCGCGATCGTCAGCGACATCAAGGGAGAGAACTTCCTGCGCACGGCCGGCTATCGCGCGGCGCACGGGCAGGAAGTCCACCTGTTCGATCCGCTGTCCGAGCGCGAGCGTTCGGCGCGCTGGAACCCGCTGGGCTACGTGTCCAGCGTGCCCTACCGATGCATCGATGACCTGCAACGCATCGGGACGATGCTGTTCCCGGACCCGCATGCGGGCGACCCGTTCTGGACCTCTTCCGCGCGATCGCTGTTCCTGGGCATTGCGCTCTACCTGTTCGAGACCGAGGGCTCGACGCGAACCCTCGGCGAGATCTTGCGCCAGGGCATGGCGAGCGACGACGAAGGCTTTCAGAAGCACTGGAAGCGCGTGATCGACGCCTGCGAGCGGGCCGGCTACCCGCTCTCCCAGGAGGCCGTGCAGAGCCTCTACGACGTGATCGACCTGGCGCCGACCACGGCCTCGAGCATCCGCAAGACCTTCACGAGTCGGCTCGACCTCTGGCTCAACCCGCTGATCGACGCGGCGACCTCGGCCAACGACTTCGACCTGCGCGAGTTGCGCCGGCGGCCGATCTCGGTCTACGTGCAGATCAACCCGGACAACGTCGCACGGCTGCAGCCGCTCCTGAACTTGTTCTTCCAGCAGGCGATCGGCCTGCAGACGCGCGAGCTCCCGGAGAACAATCCGGCGCTCAAGCACCAGCTGCTCCTGATGCTGGACGAGTTCCCCGCACTCGGGCGCATTCCGGTGATCGCCGAGTCCACGGCCTTCCTGCCGGGCTACAACGTGCGCACGGTGATCATCGTGCAGTCGAACTCGCAGCTGATCGAGAAGTACGGCATCGAGGGCGCCAAGTCGATCCGCAAGATGCTCGCGGCACGCATCGTGTTCCCGCCCAAGGAGTTCGACGATGCCGAAGCCGTGTCGCGCGAACTCGGAACCTGCACGGTCAGGCAGAAGAACGTGAGCCGCCCGATGTGGGGCGGCGCCGGCAAGTCACCGACCGTGAGCATCAGCGAGCAGCCGCGGCGCCTGCTGCTGCCGCAAGAGGTCAAGGAGCTGGGGCCGCATCGGCTGATCCTGTTCTACGAAGGGTTGCGCCCGGTGCTGGCGCAGCGCGTGTACTACTTCCGCGACCGCTTCTTCGCCCGGCGCGAGTGCCCGCCGCCCGAAGTCCCGCGGCTCGACATCGCGAGCGTCACGCGGCTGCGAACCGCCGCCGGACCGCTTGCCCCCGTCCCCCGACCCGGTGTCCACAGCGCTTTCAAGGAGGTCCCCGCGATGCAAGCCGACCCACAGCACTTCGATGAACTCGACCTCGACGATTTCTCGCTGGATTTCGACGACGTCGAGATCCCGAAGGGCCCGATGACCGACGACGAGATCAAGGCGGCGGCCGACACGTTCATCTCGAGGCTGCTCGACTGACAAGCCCCTCGCCCCATGCAGCAGGAGACCACCATGGCCGCACCTTCCAGTCCTCCCGCCAGTGCCGGACAACCCGGCGAGCTCCCCGATTTCGACGGTCCGGCGGGCGCGGCCGGCGTTGTCCAGGAGCACCTGCCGCGCCCTGGCGCGGCGGCGAACCGCCTGGTGCCGGATGCGGTCGTGCGCCGGTTCCTGCGCATCGATGACCGCTACTTCTTTCCCGATCGGACGCTCGCCTTTGTCGACCAGGGCTCCCGGCTCAAGGTGCGCACGCACAACCTCGAAGTGGTCCACAGCGTGGTGGCGATCATGCAGGCCCGGGGATGGCGAGCGATCAGGCTCAAGGGCACCGAGGCGTTCAGGCGCACGGTCTGGCACGAGGCCAGCTTGCAGGGGATTGCGGTCGACGGTTTCCGGGCCAATGCGCTCGATCGACAGCTGCTGCAGCGGGCCATGGATCGACGGCCCGGCAGGACCCTGACGCAACGAGACGAGGCGCCCGCCCGCGCGTCCGCCGATGCCAACCCGGCCAGCGCCGACAGTGCACAACCGGCGCCCTCGGCGCCCTCGGCGCAATTGCGGGAGCCCGTCACCGGCAAGTTGCTGGCACACGCGCCCGCGCCCTACCACTTTGATCCGGCCGAGCGGATGTCGTACTACGCGCGCGTTCGCACGGCAGCGGGCGAGCGCACGCTGTGGGGCGCGGATCTGGAACGTGCCTTCGCGGAATCGCGCTCGGGCGTGCGGGTCGGAGACGAAGTGACCGTGCGCCAGCGCGGTGCCCGGCCCGTGCCGGTCCGGCTTCCCCTGCGAAACGACGCTGGCGAACTGATCGGCGAGCAAAAATCGATCCGCCAGCGCATGGCCTGGGCCGTCGAGAAAAGTTCGTACGTCGCGACGCTGCGCCAGAAGGCCGAGATGGTTCGCGAGGGCCAGATGGCCGCAGACCTGGTGCTGGCCCAGCACCCGGATCTCGCAGGAGCATTGGCGGGCCTGAAACTGGCCGAGCAGTTCGCGCGCCGACTCACGCCGCGCGAGGACGAGCAGCGCCGTCTCGTGAAGGCGATCCGCGAGGGCATGGCCGATGCGCTCGCGCGCGGCGAGCGGGTGGACCTGCCCGGTCGTCGGACGCCGCCGCAACCACCCCTGCCTCCCCGCGGACGCGCTGCGCGGCGCATCGGCGATCTCGATCGCACGGCCTAGGGGCACAACCATGATGCGGCGGGTCCAACGATGCGCTGGCGCGAGTGCGGTCCTCGTGCTCGCCTCGGCGCTCGCTTTCGCGGCGCCGAGCGGCCTCCGCTGGGATTCGCCCCGGCAGTTGCCCGCTGCGCCACCGGCAGCCACGTCCACCGCGGGAGCGACCGCATCCGCGGCCTTCACGCCGGGGCAGGCCCTGCCCCTGGTCCTGGAGACGATTCGCGGCGCGCGCACTTCCATCGTGGTGGCGGCCTATGCCTTCACGAGCCGTCCGATCGCCGTGGCCCTGCGCGACGCCCAGCGACGGGGCGTCCAGGTGCGGGTCGTTGTGGACGCAGGAGAAGCGCGCCACGGCGACACGGCGGCGCGCTTCCTGGCCAACGAGCGGGTCGCGGTGCGGCTGAACGCACGCTATGCACTGCAGCACAACAAGTTCATGGTCGTCGATGGGCGCACCGTGCAGACCGGCAGCTTCAACTACACGGCGTCCGCGGCGCAACGCAACGCGGAGAACGTGCTCGTGCTGCGCAACACCCCGGATGTCGCGGCGCAGTACGAAGCGCAGTGGCGTCGCCTGTGGGAGGAAGGCATCGATCTGCCGCCGGCGTACTGAGCGGAGGACGACATTGAACAAGACCCTGTCTCGGAACCCGTCGCCAGCGGATCAGCACCACGCCGGTCTGGCGATCGCCGGCGGCACCCTGGAAGCCCTGAAATGGGTGGCGCTCGCGTGCATGGCGCTCGATCATGTCAACAAGTACCTGTGGGGTCAGAGATTTGGGGTCGCGTTCGAACTCGGGAGACTCGCGATGCCGCTGTTCGGCTTCGTGCTGATGTACAACCTCGCCCGCCCGGGTGCCTGCCGGGACGGCCTGCATGCGCGGGTCGCACGGCGGTTGCTGGTGGCGGGCGCCTTGGCCGCACCGGCGTCGGTGGCGCTCATCGGCGGGTGGCCGCTGAACATCCTCTTCACGCTGCTGGCGGCCACCTGCATCGTCTGGCTGATCGAACGCGGCGGTGCGGTGCGGCGGGCATGGGCCGTGCTCGTTTTCGTGGCGGCGGGCGCGGTGGTCGAATTCTGGTGGTTCGGGCTGCTGAGTTGCCTCGGCGCGTGGGCCTTCTGCCGCAAACCGTCAGGGCTGCGGCTCGCGGCGTGGACGGCGGCCCTGTCGACGCTGTGGATCGTGAACCGAAGCTTTGCCGCGCTCGCCTGCCTGCCGCTCGTGTGGACGGCCTGCCGGGTGGAGATCCCGGTTCCCCGTCACCGCTGGGCCTTCTATGCCTTCTACCCCGCGCACTTGAGCGCCATCGCGCTGTGGGTTGAACTGAACTGAGAGGCGGCGCCATGGCCTTTCCGTGTTTCGCTGCGGGTCCTTGAGGGCGAGGCGGTGCACGCGCGCCGCCTGCTATAACTCGCGTCGCCATGGAAAACCCGATCATTCGTTTCCGCATCGACCCGCACATTGCGAAAGAGGTTCATCGGATGGCGGCGGAGATCGGGATGGAGCTGCCCGACGTCATGCGCGCGATGCTGACCAAGGCGGTGCGCAATCGGAGCTTCTCGATCGATCGCGAGCGGGACGCGCCGACGCGACTCGCCAGCGACCCGGTGGCGGGCGCCTACGAGCCTCGCTACTGGGATCCGCTGAAGCCGGCCCTGGAGGCGGAACTCGCACTCGCCCTGCTTCACCGCATCATCGCGAGGCTCACGACATCACTCGACGAGGGTCTGAGCCTCGAGCAGCCCGACCTTGCGGAATTGGAGCGCGTGCGCGACGAGCGCGATGCGGCGTGCCAGCGCCTGGCCGACTTCGATCCCAACGACCGCGGGGCCGTGCAGGGCATCCTGGCCCGGTTCGGCGCGTCGCTGCCGATCTCCGACCCTGACGGACCAGTGGAATGACCCGGCCCGAACGTCTCGGCGCGCAGGAGCGCGATCGCATCTACGTTCGCCGGATTCGGCCCGACCTGTTCGCAGGCAGCAGCGCCGCGACCACGCCCGTCGCGCTGATCGTGGCGGGCCAGCCCGGCGCAGGGGTGCCGACCGCGGCGTCCCGGCTGCGGCGTGAGCTTCTGAAGACGGCCGGGCCGGCAGTCCACCTTTGCGCCGATCGTCTGCGCGCCTACCACCCTGCCGATCGGACCGTCGAGGGCCCCAACGCATCGTGGCTGGAACTCGACGTCGCCGACTGGTTCGATCGCGCGATGCAGGACGCCCGCCAGCATCGCGTCCACCTGCTCATCGAGAACGAACTCGACGATGGCAAGGCGTCGTTGCCCAACCTGGCGGTCGCGCTGCGCAAGGCGGCGTACGTGGTGCAGACCGTGTTCGTCAGCACGGATCCGGCATGGAGCCGCATCCTGCTGCTCGCGCGCCACGACCTCGGACGCGGGCGCGGGTTGCCGTGCGCCGTCACGACGATACTGAAGCACGATGCTGCGGTCGCCCAGGTGCGCCTGGTCATGGGACAGCTCGAGGACCGCCGGGCGGTAGATGGACTGCGAATCATCGACGTCAAGGGCTTGCAGTTCTATGAGAACCGGCTGATCGACGGCGAGTGGGTGCGTGCCGCGCGCGCGCAGGCGACGCTGGACGTGGAGCGCGACCGCGTGCCCCCGCCGCGGGAGCTCGTGCAACTCGCCATGCGCTGGGAGACCCTGGTCCGGCGCCTGGTCAACGATCCCGCGGTGCCGCGCGACCTGGCGAGTCAGGTGCTGCGATGGCGAGATGAGGAGGTCGCGCGGTGCGACGCCACGCCGCCCGGTGCCCAGATGCTCCAGTGGGCGCGCGAGGGCGCCGCGTTCCGTGCGATGGAGCGGCGCGAATTCGAGAAGGAGTTCCCGCATCACGGTCGCGCGGTGAAATCGCTCGGTCTCGCGATCCTTGAAGCCGAGAAGTATCCGCAGCACGAAGGCACACGCCTGGTGCTTCACGCCCGCGAGAACATCGCCCAGCGCATCGAACGCGGGGACATGGCAAGAATCGCCGCCAGGGACAAGCCGCAGGAGCCACCGACGCGTTGACCCCAGGGTCGCGCGCGACGCTCCGGGCCAGTGCCGTGGTGACGGTGCAGGCAGCCGGTTTGCAGGTGAGCTGGAAGCTCGGGCCTATCAAGCCAGGCGCCGCAAGGCGGCCGCACGAAAGTGCCCGATCAGGAAAGCAGTCCATCGCGAGGCAGCGCGGCCCGCGACGCTGGTCGCGAACGCGCTCTGATCCGCCGCGCCGCGCCCGTCAATCGATCGTCGGCACCTCCCGCCAGTTCAAGAGGCGCACCCCCGGGTCGCCGCCGGGCTTGGTGTCGAACTTGCGGCGCTTGCCTTCCACGTCGCCCCCGATGACCTGGGCCTTGCCATCCACCCCGAGGAACTTCAGGTCGGTGATCGCGGCGGCGTTGAACGCGAGCGCCATCGGGGTCCCCTCCGGCGTCACCAAGGCCGATGCCCCGCTGCCGAACTTGATCGCATAGATGTTGCTCTGGCCCGCGGGACTGCACGCAGTGCCCGTGGTCAGCAGGGACGCGAAGGCCACGACGCCGTCGTGGGACGTCGCGTTCGAGATCATCCGCCAGCCGACGTTGTCCGTGCTGCCGAGTTCGATGTACCAGCCTGTCTTGCCCGTGAAGTTGATCGGCGTGGTGCTGACCAGGTCAGCGTTCGTGATGGACTTGAGGCCGGAACGCGACATGCCCGTGGTGGCGCCGAACAGGTTCGCCGTGCCGTCCTCGAACGCGTAGAAGGCCTGCGCCGCGCCAGACTTGATGTCGACCGTGTCCAGCAACTGGCCCGTGCCGAACATCACGTAGCGCTTGCGCGACTTGGGATCGATCTCGACCAGCGGTTGCGAGGTGATCGGCTGCGGATTGGAGGCGCCGTCGGTGACGCTCGCAAGCTTCACCGGCGCGGGGTAGGACCCCGTGGCACTGCGCTCGGCGCTGACGTCAAAGCGCCACACCTGCCCGTCGAGGTCGCCCGCATAGATCGCATCGGCCGTGCCATCCGTGAAGTCCTTGATGTAGGCGGTCGCCTGCGCCAGGCCAGCCGACGCGGTGGGCGTTCGCACCGACTCGAGCAGCGCGCCGTTGCGCGGGTTGACCAGGTACAGGTAGCCGTAGCCGTTGCTGTTGTTGTAGCCCGAGGTCAGCACCACCACCCAGCCGTACTTCTTGGTCTTGATGACATTGGGCGCGCCGTAGCTGTAGCCCATGGTGGTGTCGGTGAACTCCCAGAGCACCTTGTCCTTGACGATCGCCTCGGTGGTCATGCTGTCCGGGTCGGTGATGTCGATCGCGAAGAAGCTCTTGCCGCCCTTGCCGAGTCCGCCGATCAGCACGGAACGCCAGTCCGAGTTGTCCTTGCTGGTGGTGGTGAAGCTACCTCCCGCGTTGTTGAAGTCGATGTCGAAGGCTTGCGGCGTGGCGTTCACATAGAAGTGATGCTCATAGTTGGGGTTCCCGAGCTGGACCAGGCCATTGAGCGTCGACTGGCCCGTGGGTCCGGCGTACAGCGCGCTGGGCACATAGGCAAACTGCTCGGTGCCGGCCGACGCGTCGGTGAGGCCACCCTTGAAGGCATGCAGCATGCCGTCGTTCGCGCCCACATAGACCATCGTGGTGCGCGACGCCTTGGCAGCCTTGAAGGCCGCGTAGCCCGGGTTGATCGACTCCGAGTACCGCATCATCGGCGGGGCCACCGGCGTCACCTTGGCGTCCACGATGTCGCCCAGCAGCGCGTTGCGATGGCGATAGGGCAGTGCGCTGAGGGCCGAGGTCTTTTCCTTGCTGCGATCCCCGCGCAGGTAGTTGAGGAAGTCGGCGCGGTCGTCGCCGTTGGGCGAGTCCCACGGCGTGTTGAGCAGGTCGAACTGAGCGGTCGTCAGGGTTTCCTTGCGGAAGGGCTGGCCGACACGCGCGACGGGGTCCCATGTCACGACGCGACGCTTCACATCCCATCCGGTTCCGGCCAGCTGTGCTTCAAAGGCGCCCGCGCTGGTCCAGCGTGCTTCCACGCTGGGCGAACCGTCCTTGCCGAAAGTCATCTTGCCGGCGCTCAGCACGCCGGTCCAGCCATCGGAGTCGTACTGTGAGGCGTAGGAGTCCGCGCCCGACGACGACACCTGCACGGTCGACAGCGAGAACGACGTGGTGTACGCCTTGATGGCATTCGCGATGCTGGCGAAGGCGCGCGTCAGGCCGTCGACCATCGTGTCGGGCCGACCCGCGGTGAAGTAGTTGTCGGGGCGTGGCTGGACGGTGTTGGTCCGGGTGTCGGTGAGGGTGTCCGCGCTGGTCGCCCACCAGTTCTGCTGGATGTCCGGCGGCTCGGCGGCATAGGGCTTGAAGTCGTCCGGTACCTTGAGACCGCCGAACTTCGCGGCGAGATAGAACTGGTTGTTGGCCTGGAAGTCCTGCTCCAGCACGTCGACCCAGTAGGTCTGCACCGTTTGCATGCCCTTCGTCTGGGGCGAACCCGTGTCGTCCGGACGGATGTCCACGGTGTTCGCGTCGTAGGCCAGGCCCGCGATGTACGCGGAGTTGTTGCGGCCGCTGTAGTCGCTGCTGCTGCCGATGCTGCCCACGCCCTGGAGCGCGCCGACCTTGTTGGTGGCCGTCACCGCGTTGACGAGGTCCGGGTCCGAAGTGAACTCTGCAGGCGCTCCCGGCTCGCGGACCCTGAAGTCCGAGTTGCCAGGGACGTTCTTGTCGACGTGGGTGTAGATGTCCCCGATGCCCAGCACGAAGTTCCGCTGGCACGAGTACTGGATCGGGTCCTTCTTCTTCCAGTCGGTGATCACCGGAAAGCCGTCGAGCAACCGCCTCTTCGTGGCCGTGTCGGTGGAATTCAGGTTGCTCCACGCCGAGACGTTCCCAAGGTACTTGAAGTAGCGCAGGACCGCGTAGTACATCTCGCTGACCGGGTCGTAGTCCTTGTAGTTGCCCGGAAGCAGCTGGCCGAACTTGTTCAGGTAGTTCACGACGCCGCTGTCCGAGATGGCGATGCCAGTCAGGCCGGCCGTCGCATCGGCATCTTCCTTGTTGGGGTTCTGGATGAATCTGCCGGTGGTGGGATCCCATTCGTTCTCGGGATTGGTCGTGTCGGGCAAGCCGGGAACGGGCTCTTTCGGGCCGACGAACTTCTGGCGCGCGCGCATGACGCCGCCGTCGCGCTGGTCGCTGCTGTCGTTCAGGTAGCCGAAGGCGCTGAAGCGCATGCGTTGCGAGTACTGCTGGATCAGCCCCTCGGGCTTCCAGTTCGAGCCGTACGGCTTGCAGTTGCTCTCGACACCGCCCGGAGCCGATGGATCGCACACCTGGTTGCGCATCGTGAAGTCGGCGCTGGAGGACGCGCCGATGTCGGAAGTGAACGACTTGACGCTGGCCGCGGAGGGCCGCCGCCATCCGAACTGCATGACGGCGCCGCCGGCGTTTTCGTAGTACTCGATCTTGACGTCGAAGGGCTGGCCGGCTGTCAGCGGGACCGTGGCATCGTAGTCCGTCGGACCCTGGTCCTTCCAGCCATCGATGACCTGCGTGCCGTTGATCCACAGGCGCACGCCGTCGTCGCCCCTGACCCGGAAGATGTAGTCGCCGGTCTCGGGCGCCACGTAGCTGCCCGTGAAGCGCGCGGAGAAACTATCGGCGTTGATCCCGGCGACGGGACGATCGCTGCCCCAATCGTGGTCGGCGCTGTCGTTGCTCACGGTCACGGGCGTGCCCGACAGATCCTTGCTGTTGAAGTAGTCGGCCCGGAGCGCGCCCGCCGTGGTCACCAGGCGCATCGCGAAGCCGCGATTGCGCACCTGGACCGTGAGCCTGGAAGCGGCGTCGTACGGCGTTGCGCCCGCGATCTCGCTCGGCGTGAGGTCGCGGTCGTCGAACAGGCCGCGATCCCCGTGCCAGCCCTTTTCGAGGATGGTGGTTTCGACACCGTCGAGCACTTCGTCGACGACGCGCCGGCCGCCGGTCATGGCCCAGCGGAACGGGTCGATCGTGGCGGTCGCGGCCCAGTTGAGGAAGTTGCCGCTCCACATGGCATCGAGCGCGCCGCCGATGCATTTGCGGCCGGTCGCCACGCCCGTCGGCTTGAAGTAGCTCGAATCGCCCCTGAACACGCCGTCACCGTTGGCGGGAATGACCGGGTTGGCCGTCGCGACCTTGGTGTAGGTGTAGCACTTGTTCGGATCGAAATAGCCCAGGTACTTGCTGGCGCTGCTGTAGTTGGCCGTGTGCGCCGTTCTCGATGCAGTGGGCCATTCGACCGACAGCGCCAGTGCGAGATTGCCCGGAACGTTCGAGGTGGCGAACACGGGCTGGTCCGTCAGGCTCACGGCGCCGGCGAAGCTGTGCGCTCCGAGCAGCGCAGCGAGCGCGAGCACGCGTGCGACGCCCATGCAAGGCAATAAATTTTTCATGAACGCCTGCTCTCTTGTCATGTCTGGGGCTTGGTGAAGGACGACTGCAGGAAGACCTGTGTGTCGCGAGGGCCATCGACGCGCACGCTCAGGCGGTAGATCAACGTGGCAGGCGGCGGCAGATCCTCGCGGGCGCGCTGGCTGCTGCCGCCGGTGACCTGGGTGTTCAGCGGCGCGTAGACGCAGCCCTTGGGCCCGAGCGTGGCCGCCGCGCCCACGTCACTGCACAGGCGGTCGATCACATACCAGATCGTCACCTTGTCGACGGCGTTCTCGATCTTGGTCGTGGCCACGGCACCGTAGGCCTCCGTGCTCAGCAACGCCTGCGGAATGCCCCGGGCGTTGGTGGGCAGTGTCTTGGCGCTGTAGTTCAGGGCCTGGTTGCTGTCGATGTCGGCCGTGGCGCCTGCGAGGCCGCCCGTTCTGAACTCCGTCAGGACCTTCTGGGCCGCCTGCTCGCCGCGATTGACCAGGTCGCGCTTGAAGGCCAGGTTGCCCGCACTGAACAGCGAGGCATTCATCGAGCGGACCACCGCCACACCGCCGGCCAGCAGCACGACCAGGATGATCAGGCAGAACAGGAGCACGACGCCGCGCTCGCGCGGCCTCGGCAGTGGCGAGGGGAGTTTCATAGTTTGGGGAGCAACAGAACGTTGCGCAGCGGGATGGTGAAATCGACCACGCGATGGCGGTAGTGCTGGTCGTCGTCGCTGAGGGTCACGGTCTGGTGCAGCGCCGTTTCGGTCAGATCGCCGAACAGCTTGAGGGCGGTCGGTGCCACCTTTTCGCCGCTGTCCTTCGCCTTCTCGTAGTGGCTGGTGCGCAGGACCAGCGCAATCCGCACCGCTGCGATGCTGCGGGCCGTGAGCGGCGTGCTCATGACGTTCGCGATCGCGTAGTCGCCCGTGGGCGCGACCCATTTCGTGAACGCGCCGGTGGCCGGATCGACCAGCCCGTAGATCGCCTGCATGCGCACGACGCCTTCGGCGATGGCCTGGGCATCGTCGTTGCCGCCGCTTCGGAGCAGGTCATAGCTGAACAGGGTGCGATTGGCGCCGACACCGAACAGCTGGAATTGCACGTTGTTGGCGACCGCATTGCCGAGCGGCGACAGGTAGGCAGCTCCGCTGCCGGCCAGGGTGGCCAGTGCGCCGCCCCCGGCCGTGTAGTAGGTGCTGCCCAGTGGCAGCAGTTCGTTGTCGGCTTCGTCCTTGAAGCCGGGGCTGGCGGCGGAGACCTGTTCGAGCAGGCAGTCGGTGGTCCCGCTCTGGCTGACCAGCGCCAGGTCGTCCTGCTTCATGCCGATGGTGTTGTCCAGGCGCAGGATGTTGGCGCTGGCCCCGCTGGACCGGATGATGCGCGGAACGTCGCCTGCGGCCGCGTTGCCGCCCATCACGACCAGCACGTCCGACAGTGCGTCGGTGCCTTGTCCACTCGCGATCATCAGCGGCGCGACGCGCAGATTGGCGCTGCCCGCGGCACCGCCGAGGAACTTGTCGAAGGGCACCGGAAAGGCTGCGGCGCGTGGAAGGATCGCCGCCGCACCGCGCGCCGCAGTGAGCTTGCAGCCGAAGACGCCGCCAAGGTCCCACGACTGCGCAAAGCCCGAGCCCGCGCTGCGGACCGCGCGGTCGAGCAGGTAGGCGGCATAGGAGCCGGACTGGCCCATGTCGTTGGTGCTGGTGGTCGAGCGCTTCGTCGCCTCCCCGAAGGTCACGGCGCTGGTGACCGCCAGCGTGACGATCAGGCCGATGACGACGGACACCATCAGTTCGATCAGCGTCAGGCCGCGCTGGCGACCTCTCGAATCGGTCAGGATGCTTCTGGTCATGGCAGTACCACGCGGGTGACGAGGCGGGCCGGCGGGTCCGACGCCGGTTTCGAGGGCGCTCGCCAGGTGATCGAGACATCGGCGGCACTGCCGTCGATCACCACCTCGCCCTGGCCGGAGGCGAGTGCTTTCGCCACGCGCGCCTTCCACGGTGTCAGCGATGCCTCGGGCACGGTCAGCGAGCTGTTGAGCCACATCAAGGTGGCCGCTTCGTTCGCGAGCATCGCGGCGCGGTTGCGGTCCTCGGCATCGGTCGAGAACGTGATGGCGCGCGCCTGCAGGCCGATCAGGCCGAGGATGCCGAATGAAAAAATCAGGATCGCCACCAGCACTTCGAGCAAGGCAATGCCTGTCTGCTGGCGATTGCGGGGAGGGATCTTGGCGTTCATGGTGGGCAACCGTCGGGGTGGGTGGCATCCAGCGTCTTCGCCGGATCGCATAGACGGACCTGGCCGCCGAGAGCGACATTCACTTGCAGCGGCCGGTCGGCGCCCAAGTTCAGGTCGCTGTAGGTGACGCCGTAGGTCTGAACGGGAGGTGCGGAAGTCGGCAGGCTGCAGGTGCCGGCGTTTTCACCGGGGTTGTCGTTGGCGACCACCCTGCCGAGCGAGTTGAAGCAGATCGAGGCCGGACCCGTGATGCTGATGGTCGAGCCGAGGTCGGTCAGGACGCCGGACTCGATGAAGGCGCTGGTCTCGTCGGCCATCATGCTCGGCACGGTCTTGATGACCCAGTTCTTGCCGTTGCGCTTGGCCGTGTAGGTCGTACTGGTGGCCTTGTCGTCGGTCAGCGAGAAGACCACCTGACGGCTTCGGCGCAGCGATTCGGTCTGAGCCAGGCGCAGGCCGTCCTGCAGCGAGTCGCTGACGGTGCGCAAGCGGCTGTTGCGGATCCACGCGCTCATCGAGGGCATCGCCAGTCCGACAAGGATCGTCAACACCACCATCGTGACGAGCATCTCGATGAGCGTGAAGCCTGCGACGCGCCCGGCAACGCGGCGGCGCGTCAGCACGTCTGCCCCTTCTTCAGGATCCAGGCGGAGTCGCAGGTGTTCCAGCCCGAGCCAGAGGGAACGCCGGTGGTCTTGCGCACATTCGCCTGGTCGATCGTGTAGATCGCGCCACTGACGGGTCCGCTGCCCGTCGCCGTGACGGTGTAGGCGGTGTCGGTCAACCCGTCGCTGCAGCTGAGCACGAAGTTGCCGAAGGTGCGCGCCGCTGCGGAAGCCGAACAAGGCGAGAGAAAGGTGGTGCCGACGTCCTTGTAGGTCCGGTTGTCCTGGTAGTGGCGCTCCATGTTGGCGCGCAGGGTGGCCATGGCATTGGTCGCATCCACCACCTGCCCGCGCCTCACGTAGTCCGAATAGGCTGGAATGGCGATGGCGGCAAGGATGCCCACGATGGCCACGGTGATCAGGACTTCGATCAGCGTGAAGCCGGCCGATCGGCTTCGTTCTTGCGCAGTGTTTGGCACTTGTTGACCTTTGAATCAGACGAACGGATTAATACAAAAGGTGACCGAGTGTCACAAGATGTGTATTTTTGTGTACTACCGTTCGTCGGCTGCTTCGAACCGTCCGTCCGCGCTGGACGGCCGCCTACACGTCAAAAGGTCGGGCAGGTGAAGGCGCCGTTCACTGGGCCGAAGAAGGGCTCAGCGGCCGCGACGAGAGATACAGAGTGTTTGCGCCCACTTCGTGCAGAAGTTCCACCGGATGGCGCCCGCCGGGAATAGCGTTCCTCCGGGACAAGGTGCCCAAGGTCACTCGATCCTCATCCTTGATTTGACGGGGCTGCGTTCACCGCTCCGAACGGGAAGCGAGCGGCCATGAAGGCCTCGCGTGCGGCCACTTCGAGCGCTGCGTGCCCACGCCCCGCGCCTTGCCGCGCAGCGAGTGAAAGACTGACACCACGGGGACTTCAACTGGGGCGCGACGGCCCAATGCTTGCGGCCCGAGCCTTCGAGGCCCCGTGTGCCCGGTCAGACATCGTTTCCGTTTCGTGAACATGCTGGTTCCGGTTGACAAGGGTTTTCCCCTAGTCCCCCATGAGAGACTTCTTGTCATGGGTTCGTGCCCGGAACAACATCCAAAGGAAGCACCATGAAGACCTCGAAGATCCTCGCTGCAATGGCTCTGTCCACTCTCGTCATCGCTGGCGCTCACGCGGAGACCTACGAGGGTGTGCACCCCCTGACGTCGTCTGCCAGCCGCGCCGATGTCGCGCGCGAAGCCGTTGCCGCAGCGCACGCGGGCAACGTGTACGGCGATGCCGCTGGCACGGGCGCCAACGCCGAGCCCTTTACCTCGACCGCAAGCCGCGCAGAAGTTCGCGCTCAGGCCGTCGCCAAGGCGAGCGAAAACCGCGACAGTCTCGACCGCCGATCCTTCTACCGCGACCAGGTGCCGGCCCAATTCAATTCGGGCCCGTCCCTCACGCGGCAAGCCTCGCGCTGATCGACCGTTCTCGCGGTCGCGCCTGAGCGTTTCGCGCACCTGTCGCGGCGCCGGCAGACCACGCCGACGCGCACGATGCTGCAACACATCTGGCGCCCGGATAGCACGCAGATATTCAGAGAGTCGCCTTTTCAATGAGCACAGTCACGTCCGCCGCAGGGTCGGTACCCGGCGATTCCGCCACATCCCACCGGCCCTACACCAGCGAAGAGAAGCGGCATCGCATCTTCGCGATCATGGCGGCCTCCTCGGGCAACCTGGTCGAGTGGTTCGACTTCTACGTCTACGCCTTCAGCGCGCTGTACTTCGCGCCGTCCTTCTTTCCCAAGTCCGACCCGACCGCGCAGTTGCTCAACACGGCAGGCGTGTTCGCCGCCGGCTTCCTGATGCGGCCGATCGGCGGCTGGCTCTTCGGCCGCGTGGCCGACAAGTACGGCCGCAGGACATCGATGCTGATCTCGGTCACGATGATGTGTGCCGGCTCGCTCGCCATCGCCTGCCTTCCCACCTACGCGGCCATCGGCGCGTGG
The DNA here is from genome assembly GCF_030317005.1 of Variovorax sp. J22R115. Classification (NCBI taxonomy): domain Bacteria; kingdom Pseudomonadati; phylum Pseudomonadota; class Betaproteobacteria; order Burkholderiales; family Comamonadaceae; genus Variovorax; species Variovorax sp. J22R115. The sequence continues at coordinate 121,842 of NZ_JASZYM010000006.1, forward strand.
GCGCCCTTCCTGCTGCTGGTCTGCCGCCTGTTCCAGGGCCTCTCGGTGGGTGGCGAATACGGCACCACGGCCACCTACATGAGCGAGGTGGCGCTGCGCGGACAGCGCGGCTTCTTCTCGTCGTTCCAGTACGTGACGCTCATCGGCGGCCAGTTGCTGGCGGTGCTGGTGATCGTGATCCTCGAGCAATTGCTGAGCGAAGCCGAGCTCAAGGCCTGGGGCTGGCGCATTCCCTTCGTGATCGGCGCCGTCGCGGCGGTGGTCGCGCTCTTCCTGCGTCGCACGCTGCACGAGACTCAGACCGCGGAGTCGCGCGCCAACAAGGAGGCGGGCAGCCTGGCGGGGATCTTCAAGCATCACAGGGCGGCCTTCTTCACGGTGCTGGGCTACACGGCCGGCGGCTCGCTGATCTTCTACACCTTCACGACCTACATGCAGAAGTACCTGGTCAACACGGTGGGCCTGCCGATCAAGACCACGAGCTACGTGATGACCTTCGCGCTCTTCGTCTACATGTGCATGCAACCGGTGTTCGGCGCGCTGTCCGACCGCATCGGGCGGCGCAACAACATGCTGCTGTTCGGTGGTTTGGGTGCTCTGATGACGGTGCCGATCCTCACCTTGCTGCAGGGCGTGACGAGCCCGGTGGTCGCCTTCTTGCTGATCATCCTGGCGCTCGCGATCGTGAGCTTCTACACCTCCATCAGCGGCATCGTGAAGGCCGAGATGTTCCCGCCCGAAGTGCGCGCGCTCGGAGTGGGCCTGGCGTATGCCGTGGCCAATGCGCTGTTCGGTGGCTCCGCCGAGTACGTGGCGCTGGGCCTCAAGTCGCTGGGCCACGAGTCGGCGTTCTACTGGTACGTGACCGGGATGATGGTGCTGGCCTTCGTCGTGGCCTTTCGGCTGCCGCGGCAGGCGAGCTACCTGCACCACGATCACTGAAAGCGGACCTTCGGGTCGGCGAGTCAGTGGCCGAACAGTCGCGCGATGCCCCCGCGTAGATGCGCCTCCATGGCCTGCCGCGCGGCTGCGGTGTCCTGTTGCTCGATGGCCTGCTCCACGGCTGCGTGCTCCTGACACACGCCGGTCCGTCGCTGCCCCTGCGGCCGCCCCGAGAGACTGCGTGAGAGTCCGATGCTGAAGCGGGTCTGCGGTGCCAGGGCGTTCATCGTCATGCCGAAGAAGCGGTTGCCACAGGCTTGGGCCACCGCGTCGTGGAAGGCGATGTCTTCTGCCACGGCATCGCTTCCGTCTGCAAGGGCCTGCTCAAAGCGCTCGCGGCACAGCCGGATGTGGTGCATCTGATCGGTGGTGCGCGCCAGCGCCGCGCGGGCGGCGGCTTCGCCTTCCATGAAGCACCGGAACTCCAGAAAGGCGCGGATGTCGGCGATGTTCTCGAGCGTGCTGAGCGAGATGGGCTTGGCCTGAGGCAGCGCATCCGTGACGAAAGTGCCCGAGCCCTTGCGCGCGTAGACACGCCCCTCGTCGCGAAGGCGCGCCAGCGCCTGGCGCAGCACCGGGCGCGACACGCCAAGGCGCTGTGACAGAGCCGTTTCACCGGGCAGGCGTGCGCGCGGCTCGAAGCCCGGCGTGCCCAGCAGTTGCATCAGGTCCTCGTAGACCTTGTCTCCCAGCAACCGGTCCGCGCCGTGTGCGTGCGTGGCCAAATCCGTGGCGTCTGAAACGGGTGCTTTCATATAACAGCTCTTTACAGGGTAATCGGCGAGACAGAGGGAACTCTCGGGTGCGGACAATTCACTTCAGGCGCAGATTCCTCGATGAACTCCCAGATTTCTCTCCAAAGATATAAAAAGCTGTAAATCATGTCAACCATCCGCTGCCTCCGTACCTACCGTCTGCCGGACCGGCCCAGCCTGATCTGGCTCGAGCTGGAGACCAGCGATGGCCTGGTCGGCCTGGGGGAGACCTTTCGCGGTGCGGCCTCGGTCGAGACCTGCCTGCACGAGGAACTCGCGCCCTGGCTGCTGGGGCGCGATGCGAGGCACATCGAGGGCATCTCGCGCCACCTGCTCACGCCCTACGTCGGCTTCAACAGTTCCGGTGTGGAGGTGCGTTCGGCCAGTGCCGTCGACATCGCGTTGTGGGACCTGGCGGGCCAGCGCCAGGGCGTGCCCGTCTACGAGGCGCTCGGCGGTGGCGCGCGCCTGAGCGTACCCGTCTACAACACCTGCGCGGGCTACAGCTTCAACACCGCCGGCAAGCGTCGCGACATCGGCACGGACGACCAGTCCCAGGGGCCCTACGACGACCAGGTGGCCTTCATGCGCGACGCCGGCACGCTCGCGCGCAGCCTGCTCGACGAAGGCTACAAGGCCATGAAGATCTGGCCCTTCGACATCTATGCGCCCGCCAGCGGCGGCCACCTGATCACCCTGCCCGACCTGGAAAAGGGCCTGCAGCCGTTCCGCCAGATCCGCGAGGCGGTCGGCAATCGCATCGAAGTGATGTGCGAACTGCACAGCCTGTTCGGCGGCCACTCGGCCTTGCGCATCTGCCAGGCGCTGGAGGAATACAACGTGTTCTGGGTCGAGGATCCGCTGTGCAAGATGGACGACGCCGCCGGTCTCGCCGACCTGCGGCGGCGCACGCGCGTGCCGGTGTGCGGCAGCGAAACGCTGGGCGGCCTGCGCCCCTTCCGCGACCTGCTGGCCGCCGACGCGCTGGACGTGGTGATGCTGGACCTGGCCTGGTGCGGCGGCTTCACCGAAGGGCGCAAGATCGCAGGGCTGGCCCAGGCCTACAACCGGCCGCTGGCGCCGCACGACTGCACCGGCCCCATCACCCTGATGGCGGGGCTGCACATGGCACTGCATGCGCCGACGGCCATCTACCAGGAGGTGGTGCGCGCCACGCTGGCCACCTGGTACCGCGACATCGTCACCGACCTGCCGGTGATCCGCGAGGGCATGGCCCAGCCGCCCGTGGCGCCCGGGATCGGGACCCGCCTGCAGGACGCCTTCAAGCAGCGGTCGGATCTCATCGTCCGCGAAAGCCGCTAGCGACATTGCCAGGTCGTGCCACCTCTTCTACACAAGACTCCATGCATACCCAGATCGTCGGACTCCATGCGCCGAACGCGCCCCGCTTGCGCGAGCTTCTCGGCCCCGGGCACGAGGTCGAGGCGCTGCAGGGCTTCCCCGCGTCCGGCCCCATTCAGGCGGACGTCGTCATCAGCAACAGCGTCAGCGCCGACGAGGCCGCGCGCCTGCGCTGCCGGCTGCTGCACGTGCCCGGCGCCGGATCGGAACAGATCGCTTGCCCGGCGCTGCCTTCGGGAACCACGGTGTGCAATGTGCACGGCCACGAAGTCCCGATCGCCGAGTTCACGCTGCATGCCGTCCTGGAGCACTTCCTGCAACTCTGGCAGTACCCGGCGCGCCTTGACGCGGCGGCTTGGGCCGAGGCCTATGCCAGCCGCGCTCAGCACGACGAGGCCGATGGCAAGACCGTCGCCATCCTGGGTTTCGGCCACATCGGGCAAGAGATCGCGCGGCGCGCGCGGGCCTTCGGCATGCACGTGATCGCCGTCACGCGCAGCGGCAAGCAGGGATCGGCGGAACTGGCCGACGCGTACGTTCCCGTGTCGACGCTGGACGATGTGCTTCCCCGGGTCCACTGCCTGGTGCTCTGCTGCCCGCTGGACGACAGCACCCGCGGCCTCATCGGTGCGCGCCAGCTCGCACTGCTGCCCGCGCGGTCGCTGCTGGTCAACGTGGCGCGTGCGGAGGTGGTGGACGAGCAGGCACTGTACGAAGCCCTGCGCGACAAGCCCCTGGCGCGGGCCGTCCTCGACGTCTGGTACCAGTACCCGAAGAAGGACCAGGCGGTGAATCCATCACGCTGGCCGCTGCACGAGCTCCCCAACGTACGCGCCACGCCGCACATCTCGGCCATGACGCCGGCCCTGCTCGACCGCCGCTACCGCTTCATGGCGCAGAACATCGAGCGCCTGCAGCAGGGGCAGCCGCTCTTGAACGTGATCTACCGAGTCCCCTGACCGCTTCCCACCCGCTCGCAGCCACGCGAACGCCCCGTCACACATCAACGGAGATGCCCATGAAAGCCGAGACTTCAATCACCCTGTCCGCCCCCGCCAGGGCCCGACGCGCCCTGCTCGGCATGGCCGCGGCGGCCATGCTGGCGGGTGGCACGTGCCTGCCGGTCCATGCGCAAGACGCGGCGAGCTACCCGAGCAGGATGATCCGCATCACGGTGCCCAACCCGGCGGGCGGCACCTCCGACGTGCTGGGTCGCCTGCTGGCCAAGGAGTTGGGCGAGATGCTCAAGCAGCCGGTGATCGTGGAGAACAAGGCCGGCGGCAATGGCAACATCGGCGCGGCGTTCGTGGCCAAGTCCGCCCCGGACGGCTACAACCTGTTGCTGCTGGACATGAGTGTGCTGACCATCGGCCCGAGCGTGTCGCCGCAAACCACCTACAACCCCCAGAAGGACCTGACGCCGATCGCGATTCCGGCCTATTCGCCGCACCTGCTGGTGGTACGAAACGATCTCCCCGTGAAGAACCTGGACGAACTCGCCGCCTACGCCAAGAAGAGCGGCAAGCCGCCGAGCTTCGGCACGCCGCTGGCCTCCATCAGCCAGCTCGCGGGCATCCTGCTCGCGCAGGACCGCGGCTTCGAGTTCAATATCATCGGCTACAAGGGTGGCGCCCAGGCCCTGGCCGACCTCGCGGGCGGCCAGATCGACAGCGCGATGGCGAGCGTGGTCGCCACCAACCAGCTGGTGAAGGGCGGCAAGGTCAAGGCCATTGCAGTCACGAGCGCCAAGCCGTTTGCGGCGACTCCCGGTGTGCCGACCGTGGCCTCGCAGATCCCCAACTTCGTCACGGGTTCCTGGCAGGGACTGCTGGCGCCCGCCAACACACCGCCTGCCGTGCTCGACAAGCTGCAGGACGCCGTGCAGCGCATCGTGACGCGCCCCGAATTCGCCAAGCAGCTGCAGGAGCTCGGCTCCGAGCCCTCGGCCATGAACCGCCAGCAGATCGCGGAATGGATGCGTACCGAGACCCAGCGCTGGGGCAAGGTGGTCAAGGACAACAACATCAAGGCGGAGTAGGTCGCGACGCAACGGTCGCCGGCATTCGTCCCCGGATGTCGGTCGTCAGTCTGCAGTCGAGCGAGACCGATGGAGGCAGCCTACGGTGGCCATCCCGTCACCGTCATCCACAGGAGAGTCTCATGAAGAATCAGGTGACCGCAGTCGTGGCGGCGTGCGCTCTTGCGCTGGGGGCAGCAATGGGTCCGTCGGCCCACGCGCAGGCCTGGCCCCAGAAAGCAGTGACGATCGTCGTGCCTTTTCCCGCCGGCGGTGCGACAGACATGCTGGCGCGTGCCCTCTCCGCGAAGATGCAAGCGAACCTGGGCAAGTCCTTCGTCGTTGACAATCGTGCAGGTGCCGGTGGCACCATCGGCGCCGCCCAGGTGGCACGCGCCCCCGCCGATGGCTACACGCTACTGGTCGCATCGCTGGCGCCCTTCGCGGTGGCGCCGCATTTGATCAAGAGTCTGCCTTTCGATCCTCGCAAGGACTTCGATCTGCTCACGGTCGCTGTTCAAGCGCCAAACGTACTGGTAGTGCCGGCCGCCTCGCCGCACAAGACGCTGGCGGATGTGCTCTCCTCCGAGAAGGCCCATCCTGGCCGCATGACCTTCGCGTCGTCTGGCAATGGTGCTTCCGACCATCTCACAGCGGAGCTGATGTGGCAGCGCACCGGCACCACCGGGGTCCATGTGCCTTACAAAGGCGGTGCGCCTGCGATCTCCGACCTGCTGGGCAATCAGGTGGACGCTTCGTTCCAGAACGTCAACGCGGTGCTGTCGCAGATCAACGCCGGCAAGCTGCGCGCATTGGCCACCACTGGCGACAAGCGCTCGCCGGTGCTACCTGATGTGCCGACACTGACGGAGGCTGGCGTAAAAGACCTGAGCGTGTACTCGTGGCAAGGCGTAGCAGCGCCGAAGGGCCTGCCACCAGACGTGAAACAAAGGATCCACGCCGCATTGATCGCCGCGCCCGGCGATGCAGATGTGAAGAAGAAGTTCGCCGAACTCGGGCTCGAAGTCGTCGGCAACACCCCCGAGCAATTCGCCGCCTTCCAACTGATCGAGTACGCGCGGTGGAAGAAGGTGATCGAGACCGGGAAGATCACCGCAGACTGAGCCAAAGGCTGAAGCAGGCCAGAGAGATCAACGCCACAAGATCCGTCTTCCCTATTGCCTGCATCGTGGCCCTGGTCGCCGGTGACGTGCAAGGGGCGGCACCTTGCCCGAACTTCGGCCAATCAGGTTCCGCGACGAGTACGCCGGAGTTGCGTCAGCAAGCTCCGGCGCTCGGCCGGATACACGGTCTCGCTGATCTCGAGCAACTCGTTCTTGATGTTCTTGTAGTGCCGCAGGACGCGCAATCCTGCAGAGTCTTTCGGAATCTGCAACGCGGCGGCCACGGCAGCATCGATCAAGACAGCGTCCGCGATCTGCAGCACGTCCGTGATCGATTCACCGCAGCGCCCTTCGATCATCGAACTGATGAGGACCTGGGGTTGCTGCAGGACCTCATCTCGTATCGCGGCGAAGCGCCTGTCCACGTAGAAGTTGGCTACCGCCAAGGGCTTCCCATCGCGTGTGTCGACGCGAAATCCGCTGAACACGAGCCAGTTGCTGCCCATCGGCGCCTGCAACCGGCGGGCGCTGTTTCGGTCCAGCGTGATCTCCTTGACGGCCTCGATCTGGCGAACCTCGCTCGCGGCAACGCGAACGAGGTCCTCGATCGAGTCGACCGTCTGGACGTAATGCGTCGCGGCATCGACGTTTTCCACCCGGGTGCCGATCGACTTCTTGCGAGAGACATAGCCTCGCTCCTGCAGGATGTCGAGTGCGGCACGAACCGTCTGCCGGCTGACACCGTACTGCTGCGCCATGGCGACCTCGGTCGGCAACAGACTGCCCACCGCGTAGCGGCGTCCGGTGATCTCTTCGGTCAACCTTCTGGCAAGGTCGACGTACAGGGAGGAAGCTGGACTGGCAGACTTGGGCATCGGAAAGGCAGGCTAGGTCCGGACATTGTAAAGGCCCGTCCCGCAGCGAGCCTCAGGCGAAAAACTGCTCGGCTGCTGCCTTGGACAAGGTCATGCCGGTGGCCTTGGCTTTTTCCAGGACGACCCAGAAGTAGCGATAGGTGGCCCGGTCATGCAACTCACCCTTGTACTGCGTCGGCCCCCAGTCCGCCTTCTGGGCGGCCACCAGGATCTCGGACGCATCGGCGACCTCTTCGTAGGCAGGCTGCATGGCTTCGACGATGGGCTTGATCTGCGCGGGATAGATGCTCCACATCCGCAGGAATCCAAACTCGCCGCGCGCACGCGCCGCGTCCTGCCGTACCACCTCGGCATCCTTGAGGTTCAGGCACACGTTGTGGGCGGGCACGACACCATTGGCAAGGGCAGCGGCCGCAACCTCGGCCTTGGCACGGGCGATCAGCCGGTGCTCGAACTGGCCAGGGCTGCGCATTTGGGACGCTGCGATGGCGCCGTGGTGTCCGCTCACGAAGTCCATCAGCCCGAAGTCGAGGACTTCCAGGTTCGGGATGGTCGCGATCTGCGCGACGTCGCGCAAGGCGCCGTGCGTTTCCACCAGGATGTGGAGCGGGATCGTGCGCTCCAGTCCGAGGCGGCGGGCGGTGTCCTGCACGTAGGCCGCCGCCGTCTCGGCTTGCGCGAACGAGGTTGCCTTCGGAACGGTGATGTAGGCGATGTCGCGGCCGGCCTTCGCCAGCAGAATGTCCACGTCTTCCTTCCACGAGGGGTGCGAAGGATCATGGATGCGCACGCCGATCCGCTTGAAGACGTTGTGCGGCGACGCCACCGCGTCGGCGACCATGTTCGCATGCGCGACCTCCTCGCCCGCGGGCGCTCCGTCCTCGCAGTCGGCCGTGATGTCGAAGATCGGGCCGTAGTCGGTCTGCAGCGCAAGCGCCTTGTCGATCAGTTTCTTGCTGCCAGCGAAGTGTTCGCAGGCAGCGAGCACGGGGAACGGCTTTTCGCCGGCGAACAGTGCGTCCTTGGGATGTACGAGCTTTTCCATGGTTCTTCCTTGGGTTCAGGGTTGCTTTTTCGGGATGGCGACGGTGTAGTCGAGGTCCAGCACGACCTCGCTGGGGAAACGGGGTTTCGGGACGCCGGGTTCGGGTAGTGCGATGGCGCCGGCAGTGCCGATGTTCTTGGCACCGATGGTGCGCAGGCGCAAGGCGCCGACTTCGCCGGCGAGGGCATAGGTGTCCACGACCTGCGTCACGCAGGAGAGCGTGTCACCGGCGAACACCGGTGCCACGTGGCTCCCGCCGTTGAGGGCGAGCATGCCAAGGCAGTTCTCCAGCCCGTCGTAGGCCAAGGATCTGCAGAGCGAGATCACGTGCCCGCCGTAGACCAGGCGTTGGCCCGCGGGACTCTGCGCCATCAGGTGGGCGTCGAAATGCGCCTTGGCCGTGTTCTGGTAGAGACGCGCCGCGATGCTGTGGTCACTGTCGTTGACCGTCATGGAGCCCACGTGGTCGATCCGTTCACCCACGGCGTAGTCTTCCCAAAGGTCATCGAACCCGGTGACGCCGGTGACGTACCTCGTCTGTGTGAACTCGGGGACCACCAGACGCGACGGGTCGACATGCGTGGGTAGCGGCGGCATTGGCGTCGCCTGTGCAGCGACGCCGTCCGTCTGTCGCTTGTGCACCATGACCCATCGCACATAGGTCAGGACAGCCTCCCCTGCCTGATTCGTCGCGGTGGACCGCACGTAGACCACGCCGTTCTTGCCGTTCGAGTTCTCCTTGGTAGCCAGCACCTCGCTGGTCACTGTCAGGGTGTCGCCGGCATACACGGGCTGCAGGAAACGAGCATCGGCGTAGCCCAGATTGGCGACGGCGTTGAGCGACAGCTCGGGGACTGTCTTGCCGAAGACGACGTTGAACACCAGCAGGTCTTCCATCGGCGCGGAGCGAAGGCCAAGCGCCACCGCCGTGGTGGCCGCGGTATTCAAGGCGGACCGGCTGCCGGTCAGACCGATGTAGAGGCTGCGATCGCCCTCGCCCAGGGTTCGGGGAACGCCGTGCCGAAGGACTTGCCCCGGCTTGAAGTCCTCGAAGAAGTTGCCGCTCCTGCTTTTCGACATGTCAGGGTTTCCTTCTAAAAAATGTGAGTTGCTGGCTTGTAGGTACGTACCTAGTGGCGATATGATACATCAAACGACGTCTTTGTACGTACCTAGATAGTAGGTTATCTCGGCACGCTACAAGCGTCACTACGCCGCACGCGCGGTCCACGTACGTACCAAGGAGATGGAAATGTTCAGTTCAGGTGCACTATCGGATGTCAGGGTCATCGACCTCACGCAAATGCTTGCAGGGCCTTTCTGCACGCAGGTCCTGGCCGACCACGGCGCCCAGGTCGTCAAGGTCGAGCCGCCCGAGGGCGAGGGGATGCGACGCACGGGCCCCTTCCTGCCGGACGACGAGTTCCGGTCGTTCGGCGGGTATTTCCAAAGCGTCAACCGGAACAAGGGCTCGATTGCACTGGACCTGAAACATCCCGAGGGCCGGCAGGTGCTGAAGGAACTGGTGTCTTCCGCAGACGTGCTGGTCGAGAATTTCCGCGGCGGCGTGATGGAGCGACTCGGTCTTTCATACGAAGAGCTCTCGGCGATCAATCCTGCCCTCGTGTATGCCACCGTGCGCGGCTTTGGCGATCGACGCAGCGGTGAAAGTCCTTACTACGAATGGCCCGCCTACGACGTGGTTGCACAGGCAATGGGCGGCATCATGGGCATTACCGGACCCGACGAGCACTCGCCGACCAAGATCGGCCCTGGCGTCGGCGATACCGTGCCTGCGCTGATGCTCGCCATCGGCATCCTCTCCGCGGTGCATCACGCACGCAGGACGGGCGAAGGTCAGTTCGTCGACGTGTCGATGGTCGACTGCATCCTGGCGCTGACCGAGCGCATCGTCTACCAGCGCTCGTACCAGGGCGTCGCTCCGAGGCCAGAGGGCAACAAGCACCCGTTGCTCTGCCCCTTCGGGCTGTTCGAGGCGAAGGATGGATGGGTGTCGATCGCCTGCGCGACCGACGCGCTATGGCGCAAGTTGGCCCATGCGATGGAACGCCCCGATCTGGCGGAAGCACCCGAATGCGCGACCAACGCTGCGCGGGTGCAGCATGCGGACCTGGTCATCGGGGCATTGCAGGCCTTCACCAGGCAAAGAACCAAGGACGAACTCAAGGCGATCCTGGGCGGGCAAGTCCCGTTCGGACCGGTCTACACCGCGGCGGACGTGTTTGGGGACGCGCACTTCCAGGTGCGCAACATGTTGGTGGAGGTCGACCACCCCGGCAGCGAGCGTCGGGTCACCATTGCCGGCGTGCCGATCAAGCTCAGTCGAACGCCAGGCGGCATCGCGCGAAGAGCGCCGATGGTCGGCGAAGACACGGACCGAGTCCTGCGGAGTATCGGCATGCCGGTCGACCGCATTCGCGAGCTCCGTGCAACGGGTGTGGTGGGCTGAGCATGAGCAAGTACCCGCGCATCGCCGCATTCAATCCCGATTCAAACAACCTCGACAAACAGGACATTCGCACCATGCTCGCTAGCTATTCACTGACGACCCGGCGTTCCTTCGCGCTCTTGTCACTCGCCTTCGCCGCTGCGGGACCCACGATCGCAGCACCCTATCCGGAACGCGCCGTGACCTGGGTCGTACCGTTTGCTGCTGGAGGTCCCGCCGACGCTCTGGCCCGGAACATCGCCGAGAAGGTTGCCGAGAAACTGGGGCGACCCATCATCATCGACAACGTGGGCGGCGCAGGCGGCACCATCGGCGCGGCCAAGGTCGCCCGGGCGCCGAAGGACGGCTACACGTTCCTGCTTGGTCATGTCGGCCAGATGGCAGCGGCGCCTTCGCTCTACAAGAAGCTTCCATACGATCCGATGAAGGACTTCGAACCAGTGCTCAGGCTGCCCGACACACCGCTGCTCCTGCTTGTTGGAGTCAACTCACCTTACAAGACCGCCCAGCAACTGGTGGCGGCGGCAAAGGCAAAGCCTGGCACCATCAATTTCGGCAACGCAGGCATTGGGTCCACATCCCATCTGGTGGGCGCGCTGTTCGCTCAACGCGCGGGTATCGAAGTGACTTCTGTTTCCTACAAGGGCGCAGCACCGGCCATGGTGGACGTGGTGTCAGGTCAGGTCGATGCAATGTTCGACCAGAGCAATACCGCGCTGGCACAGGTCCTGGGTGGCCGCGTGCGAGCCATCGTCCAGACGGGGGCAAGGCGCTTGCCGCAGTTCGCCGACGTGCCCACAGTCGCGGAAGCAACCATCCCCGGTTTCTCTGCGGTGACCTGGTATGGCCTCTACGCGCCGGAGGGCACTCCTGCGTCCGTGCGAGCGGCCATGTACAGCGCCTATCGGAAGGCTCTCGACGAGCCCGCCTTGCGCAGCCGCCTGGTCGCACAGGGCATCCAGCTGCTGCCAGATGAAGAGTACAGCGCCGACGCGCTGAGGAAGCTCACTGCGGACGAAAGCAGCCGATGGAAGGGTGTGATTGGCCGGGCGAGAATCGTTGCCGAGTAGGTGGTCGGTCGGCCATGCGCTTCGATTCCTGGGGCGATCACATGGCGTCCGGCCTGAGACGAGTGCCGTGGCACGCAGCCCTCGTCGTCGACCGACAGTGCTAGTCAATTTTCAGCACAGAAACGATGTCGGGACGCCGCTTGCCGACGAGGCTCCTTATGACCTCGGCATAGCCTCCAGCCACGTGGGCTTGCTCCAAGGCGCCCTTGTCCCGCAGCAGCTGGTGCAGGCGCCGGAGGTTGTACGAGGGCACAGTCGGTGCCAGATGGTGCTCGACGTGGTAGTTGACGAAGTTGGGCGCAAACAGCATGCGCTCCCACCACCCCGCATGCACCGTCCGGGTGTTGGACCAGATGTCTTGGCTCATGGTGCCGGGCAGCGCGCCATGTTCGGCGGCGTTGCGAACGCGGCTGACCAGCATGTAGACGGTCAGCCAAGTGGCTGGCCACAGCAGATAGGCGATCGGGTGACCACCAGCCCACAGCAGGGCGAGCGCCGCCGTGTGCACCAGCAGGATGCGGCGGGCGTTCCACAGCAGGTGGCGCACGCTGCGCTTTCCCGGACCACCGCCACCCACTGCTGTGGGTTCGACACTCTGCTTCTTGTAGGCGTAGCCGAAGCGCAGCTTTTCGGGCTCGGCATGGGCGTACAGCACGACCAGCGTGGCCGCCGCCTTCAGGCCAGTCAGGCCGATCAGATCGCGCAAGACTTTGCGCGCCAACGAGGCCCGGCTCACCGGGTAGCCACGGTAGTTGGGCAGGTCCGGATCGTCGACGGTGCCGGTCTTCACATGGTGGGTCATGTGATAGCTGCGATAGACCGACAGGTCGGCGAAAACCGGCGCGGCGCACAGCCACTGCCCGATCCAGTCGTTCAACGGGCGTGAGGGCGTGAAGGAGCGATGCGCGCACTCGTGCATCAGGATGCCCAGTCCCAGCTGGCGACCGGCCAGCACGAGCATGGCCAGCGCCACGGTCGCAACGCCCGGCCAGGCGACGACGACGGCAAAGCTGGCCACGATCAGGCTCCAGTTGACCAACAGCATCCAGATGGCCTTCCAGTTGGACTTGCGCTGCAAGTTCAGCAGCTCTTCGCGGTTCAGCAGCTTGCGTACGTCATTCATGGGTCCATCCAATGTCGATCTCGATGCCTGATTGAAGCAGAGCAAGCGCAGAATCTGTTGTCATGAAACGCCAGATACATGACATGAACGCAGGCGCGCCCGCCGGCCCGGTGCGCGCTGCCATCGTGCTTCCAGACCGGCCCTGGGCAGGCTCGGTGCTGTTGGTGCGCGACCTGCTCCAAGCCGCCGGCACCTTGGCGACGCGCAGTGACGACATTGCCGCAAGCGCGCTGTTCGACGTGCGCCTGGTCGCGCGCAGCAGATCACCGGTCATCAGCTTCGGGGGTCTGCCACTCGCGCCGGACCTGACGCTGAAGCGAAGCGGCGACTTCCGCGTGGTGGTCGTTCCCGCCCAGTTCGCGCCAGCGGCCGAGACGACCGAAGACGATGCAGCGTACGGCCGATGGCTGCGACAGCAGCACGCGCGTGGCGCATTGCTGATGAGCTTCGGCGGCGCGCTTCTGCTGGCCAAGTCAGGCTTGCTCGATGGGCGGGCGGCCACCGGTCTGCTGAGCGAACGAGCAATCATCCAGCGCCGTTTTCCAACGATCCGCTACCAGCCCTCACGCAGGATCGTGGCCGCACCGGACATCGTCACGGTCTGCGGCATCGGCCCCACGGTCGACGCCTGTGCCCACCTGATCGAGCGATTCTTCGGTATGCCGCGCGCCCGTCGCTTTCTGCGTCATACCAGCACCGAGGCGCTACCTGCCGACAACAAGCTCGCGCTGTGGAGCGCGCCGTACAAGGCCCACGGTGACGCGCAGGTGCTGGCGGTGCAGGAGGTGCTCGAGCGCGAGTTGGATCCGGTGCCGAGCCTGGCCGCGCTGGCGCAGCACGTCGGCTTGAGCGAGCGCAGCCTGTCGCGCCGCTTTGCCGACGCCGTCGGATTCAATGTGCGCCAGTACGTGGCGAACCTGCGGCTGGAACACGCCGACCATCTGCTCGCTTCGACACGTCTGCCGCTGGCGCATGTGGCGCGCGAGTGCGGCTATTCGAGCGCCAGCGCCCTGAGTCGGGCCTTTGCCAAGATGCGCGGCAAGGCGCCCCGTCGCCACCGACTCGATCATGCGGCCTGGCATCAGCGATGTTGATCCGGCGCCCCGCCGCATCCAGCGGAGCGATCGCGATGTGAACCACTGACGCTGCACTACAGGGATATTTCATTCCCTCATCGTCTTGACGCGAGTCGACTCGCGCATGGGCCGTTTCGGCTTGGAGGATTGGCAGAGATTGACCCGAATCTGTCGGAGTGCAACCTAGGCGTGAACCCCCCGGATGTCTACATTCGATCTCCACCGATGCAGTGCCGACTTGAGCGCCGCCAAGTCACTGGAGACAACGCGAACGACACCATGGATGCGTTGCGCCCAGCGACCGTCGACGCCGCGAACGACCGGGTCGCGCATCGTCGCTAGACAGCAGGCATTGCGGCAATGTTCGCGAACGTCGAGACCTTCGAACCTACTTCAAATCATCAAGCCATTAAGGAGACAAAGATGAATCAACGCCCCTGGGTCCAGTCGTACGGCGACATTGCGCCGCACATCAACCCCGACGCTCACGGCTCGATCGTCGAGTTGCTCGAGCAGGCCATGGTGCGCTACGCCGACAAGACCGCTTTCCGCTCGTTCGGCCAGAGCCTGAGCTTCCGCGATGTCGACAGGTTGTCCGCACGCTTCGCAAGCTATCTGCAACGCGAGCTCGGCGTGCGCAAGGGCGACCGCATCGCGGTGATGATGCCCAACCTGGCAGCCTTCCCGGTCGTCTTCCTGGGCATCGCACGCCTGGGTGCGGTGCAGGTCAACGTCAATCCGCTCTACACACCGCGGGAACTCGCGCACCAGCTCAACGATGCGGGCGTGCAGATCATTGTCCTGTTCAATGGATCCACGCCGACGCTCGCCGAGGTGGTCGAGCAAAGCCCCGTCGTGCACATCATCACGGTCAGCCCCGGCGACGCTTTGCCGAAGCCGCTGCCCGGGCCCGCGCCCGATGCGAGGCTCGGCGCCGTCATGCCTCTGTCGGACATCCTGAACGAAGACAAGTCGTCCGACTACCAGGCCCCGGCGATCACCGGCGACGACCTGCTGTTCCTGCAGTACACCGGCGGCACGACCGGCCTGTCGAAGGGCGCCTGCCTGTCGCATCGCAACTTGGTGGCCAACACCGAGCAGTACAAGGCCTTCATGCACTCGACCATACTGCCGGGCGATGAAGTGGTGGTGACGGCCCTGCCGCTCTATCACATCTTTGCGCTGATGGTGAACTTCATCAGCTACTTCTCCGTCGGGGCCGAGAACTGGCTGGTGGCCAATCCGCGCGACATGGACGGCCTGATCGACACGCTCAAGCAGTCCCGCATGACGGTGTTCACGGGCGTCAACACGCTCTATGCGGGCCTGGCCGCGCACCCACGCCTGAAAGAAGTGGACTTCTCGAATCTGCGCCTGTCCGCCGGCGGTGGCGCAGCCGTGATCGAAGCCACGGCCGCACGCTGGAAGGACCTCACGGGCTGCCTGATTCTCGAGGGTTACGGACTTTCGGAAACGAGCCCGGTACTGTCGATCAACCCGCCGTCCGTCGGCAAGTTCTCCAACACGACGGGGTTGCCGTTGCCCTCGACGGACATCAAGCTGATCGACGACGCGGGCCGCGAGGTCACCCTGGGCGAGCCCGGCGAGATCTGCGCTCGCGGGCCGCAGGTGATGAGCGGCTACTGGCAACAGCCCGAGGCCAACGCGGCCGCCTTCACGGCCGACGGGTACTTTCGCACCGGCGATGTCGGCGTCCTGGACGAGCAAGGATTCCTGAAGATCGTCGACCGCATCAAGGACATGATCATCGTCTCCGGATTCAACGTCTACCCGAACGAGATCGAATCAGTCGCGACCGCATGCCCCGGCGTGGCCGAGTGCGCGTGCGTGGGCGTGCCGGATGAGAAAACGGGCGAGGCCTTGCGCCTGTTCGTCGTGCAGGCGCCGGGCGCGAGGCTGACCGAGCAGGATGTCATCGACCATTGCCGCGCATCGCTGGCCGGCTACAAGGTCCCCAAGCTCGTGCGCATCGTCGAGGCCCTTCCCAAGTCCACCGTGGGGAAGATCCTTAGGCGCGAGTTGCGGGACGTCGCCTAGCGCAACCACCAACGGGCGCACGTCTTTGGGTGCGGTCGGCCCACGCTGCTGATGACGGGCGCGCCGGCTCGCCCCCGTGGTCGCGCCGATCAGTGCGGGTGTGAATGCCTGTGACTTCAGCGGCGCGAGTTGCAGAAGGTCTGCGCGCGGTCCTCCGCTTCCGGTCGATGTCATCCTTGCGCCGGCGTCACCAACTCGTCCACCATGGCGCGCATTCGCTGCCAATGCGAGCCCTCCCAGAAGACGCGCCTGCATGCATCGCATGTGCTGAAACGCTGGTAGCGTTCCCGCACCCTCTCCGGTAAGGACGAGGCGACCAGCGACTTGTCGATCTCGTGCAAGGGCGTGTTGCAGTCCAGGCATCGGGTGAACGGCCGCGCGCCGCGCGCGAGGTCGAGTCGATCAAAGACCTCGCGCAACTGTTGCGCGGACCGCAGCGCACGCACGTAGCAGCCATGCGTGATGCCCCGGCGCTTGAGCAGTTCTCGATCTCTCGTGAGCACGATGCGACCTTGCGCGCCAGCGATACGCTCGATCTCATCGTCGCGAAAGCGGTTGTCGTACAGCGTATCGAACCCGGTCATGCGCAGCAGGTGCGCGAGGCCACCCATATGCGCGTCAGCGACGAAACGGGTCACGCGCAATGCGCGCTCGCGCACGCGCAGCAGCGGCGTGATGTCGAGGGCTTCGAACTGTGGAAAGACCGCTACCCTGTCGCCGTCGTGCAGCAAGGTCTCGAAGCCGACCGACTCGCCGTTGACCAGCACCAGGTCGACCTCGGTATGCGGAACGCCGAGCGCCTCGATCATGTGCTTGGTGGTCGCCATTCGTGCGCACCGGCAAGAGAACTCGCGCCCTCGCCGCTCACGCGCGAGGAAGTCATTCAACTCCTCGTAGAACCGGAAGGTCGCGGTGACCATCACTGCCGGTCCCAGTGCGCCCGTCACGCGCCTTCAGAGCTCCGGCGTCTTGGAGAAGCTCCCGTGCGGCTGGCCACGCATCAGCGCACGGAACTGATCGTGCGACATCCGCAGCAGCCGCTCGTGATCGCCACCTTCCATGTAAACGACGTCATTGCTTTCAAGTTCGTCATCGACGATGGTCGGCAGCCCCCATGCCATTCCCACGGGCGGTATCGCGCCGGGGGCGCAGTCATCAAACAGCGCTGCAATCCGGGCCTCGCCGGCCAGCTTCAGTCTGTGGCGACCGACAAAGCGGGAGAACTCACCGAGCATGACCATCCTGTCGGCGGGAACGACGGCCATCACGCAGCCGTCGTCGTCCTCGAGGATGACCGATTTGGCCAGTTGACACGGGCTGACGTTGGCGCAGTGGGCGGTCTCCAGGCTGCTATGGCTGTGTCCGTGCATGGAGACCTCATAGCGTGCACCACGCTGGTCGAGATAGCTGGACAGATGGGAAGGAATGGACATGGCAATCCCCCTTGTGCGCGAATACGGCGAGGTCGCCGTCCCGTGAGTTTGCACCTGCCGGCGGGGGATCGCAAATTCCTGGAGGCAACCGGCCACAGGCTCCGCGCAGGCTCAGCGGAAACCACCAGACGCTCAGCCCATAATCGGGCAAAGCCCCTTCGATGTCCGTCGCATCCCACTCCCTCTGGTCCCCCCTGCGTCTGCCCGCGTTCCGCGGCCTGTGGGCCGGCAGTGCCATCTATTTCACCGGGAACGCCATGCAGGTCATGGCGGCTTCGTGGCTCATGGTCGAGCTCACGGGCTCCTCTTTCCTCGCAGCGCTGGTGCAGACGGCCGTGTTCCTGCCAATGTTCCTGCTGGCACTGCCCGCAGGCGTGCTGGCCGACATCACCGACCGCCGGCGGCTGATCCTGAATGCGCTGGCCGTTCAGGTGGCCATCATCCTTGTCCTGTCCCTGCTGACATTGACAGGGTGGGCGGGACCTGGGACCTTGTTGCTGTTCACCTTTTCCGCCGGCTGCTGCACGGCGCTGCTGTCGCCCGCGTGGAACACCAGCCTGGCGGACACCGTGCCGCGCGAGGACATGCCGCAAGCCATCACGGCGATGTCTATCGCCTGGAACAGTGCACGGGCTTTGGGGCCGTCAATCGCGGGCTTCGTCTTCGCATGGCTCGGTGCGGGTTGGGTGTTCGTGATGGCGGCAGTGAGCGCACTGGTGATGATGCAGGCACTGCGGCGCTGGCCTCCTGCGCCCCATGCGCAATCCCCCCTGCCGGCGGAGCGCCTCTGGAGCGGCACCGTTGCGGGGCTGCGCTATGCAAGGCACTCGCCGATGATCCTGGCTCAGTTGCTGCGCACCGTGGCCTACAGCGGTGCCGGCTCGGCACTGTGGGCGCTGTTGCCGGCCATCGCGGCGCAACAACTCAAATTGGGCGCCACCGGATTCGGGATCCTCATGGGATGCTTGGGTACGGGCGCGGTCGCGGCGGGCCTGGTGCTGGGCAGGTTGCGTGCGCGCATGGGGCTGGAGCGCCTCGTCGCAATGGGGTGCCTGGTTTTCGCGGCCGTGATGCTCATCGCTGCGTTCGTGCGCCTACCGGTCGTGGTCTTCGTGTCGCTTGCTGTCGGCGGCGCAGCCTGGATGGCGGTCATGGCCACCTTCAACACCGCCACGCAGTCCAGCGCGCCGCCCTGGGTCCGTTCGCGCGCCGTGGCACTGCACACGCTCAGCGCGCTCGGTTCGTTCGCCATCGGTTCGGCGTTTTGGGGCGCGCTTTCCGGCATTGCCGGGTTGGCGATTGCCTTGAGCATCGCCGCCCTGGCCATGACAGCAGGCCTGTTGCTCGCCCGCTGGCTGCCGTTGCGGATGGGCGATTCGCAGGAGGTCACACCCGTCACTCTCTGGAAAGACCTTTTCATCAAGGATCAGCCTCTTCCGGGAGACGGCCCGGTGTCGGTGGAGATCTGCTACTGCATCCGCGCCGGCGAGGCAGAGGAATTCTTGAATGCCGTCACCCAGCTGCGCGCCTCGCGGCGCCGCGACGGCGCCACGCTATGGCGCGTTTATCGAGACCTTGGCGATCCGTCGCGGTATATCGAGCGCTTCATCGTCGCCTCTTGGGCAGAATACTTGCACCAGCGCGCTCGGGCCACGCTGGCCGACGAGGAAGTGGAGGCTCGTGTGCGGGTGTTCTTGCGCGATGGCGAGGCGGTGACGACCCAACACTACATCGCCGAGCGGTGATACCGAATTCCCGAATCGCCGGCCGAGCTGCCGGGCACTGCTCGCAATTCCACGAATCGGACTGGAAGCCGCCGCGACCGAGAGCAGGTCTAAAGCAATAGCTAAAATCGTTGTTATGCGCCTGACCCTCTTCACCGACTATTCGCTGCGTGTCCTGCTGGTCCTGGCCACCCGTACCGAATCGCTGGTCACCATTGCCGATCTCACCCAGGCCTACGGCATTTCGCAGGCGCACCTCATGAAAGTCACTCACATCCTGGGCAAGACCGGATGGGTTGAGACTGTGCGCGGGCGCAACGGGGGAATGAGACTGGCAATGCATCCGTCCAAGATCAAGATCGGGACGGTCGTTCGTCAACTCGAGAGCGACTTTGCCGTAGTGGAATGCTTCGGCGCCGGCAACCAGTGCGTTCTGACAGGCGGGTGCGAACTGGCGTCAGTCCTGGCCCGCGCGACTCAGGCGTTCCTCGATGAACTGGATCGCTACAGTTTGGCGGACCTGGCCAATGCCAGTCCCGCGCTCCTTGGGCTTCCCTTGTGGCAGGAAGTGACGTGGCGATCGAAGGTCAAGGATCCCACGGTGGCGATCGTGCCGGGCAAGACGGACGAGTTGTTGCGGCATTCGCCCGGCAAGCTTCCGGCACGCAAGCGGGCACGGGCGGCCTGATTCGGGTCGCGCACTTTTTTTCGGTGCGCGCAGTCAGGAGTCTGCGTTCAGCGCGAAGTGCGCAGCGCCGCAGGCGCGACGGCCCTGTCGGCGCGCGGGCGGATCATCATCGGAAAGAAGCGCCACAGGTAGAGCACGAAAGCCAGCAGCCACGCGGCTGCCGACGCATGCAGCGCGTCAGGCGCGATGTCCGTGGGCAGCAGCGCCACCAGGCGCAGTGCCGCAGCCAGGATCACCAGCGCATAGCTGATCACCATGGCGTGGTCCGTTTGCAGCGGACGGCCCAGATGACCGAGCGCGGTGCGGGTCACCATGCCGATGATGAGCACCGAGAACCCTGCCACGCCGATGACATGCACAGGCCACGCGGCGCGCACGATCCAGCCCATGGCGTGCGCTGCAGCCACGAGCAGTCCTGCCCCGAGCGCCGCATAGCCAACGTAGAGGATCCAGAGCAGTGGCGTGCGCCGCGTCGCCCACGGCCTCCAGGCCAGCACCTGAAACAGCGCGATACAGCCTGCCGCCGCCAGTGCGGCCGCCGTGACGGTGGGAACCCGCAGCAGGCTGCCAAACACTGCAATCACGCCAGCGCCGATCTGCCATTGGCCGCTGCGGGTATGCATCGGAATCGTGAGTCCCGGAATGGCGCGCATGGCAAAGAAGGGAATCACGCGGCGCGCCACCAACAGTGCGATCACGGCCATGCACAGCAAGCCCGCGTTGAGTCGCTGCAGCAGAAGAGCGTAGTCGCCTTGCAGGGCCGCCAGGAGGTAGAGTGCATCAGCCATGCCGAGTCCCAGCACGAGCAGCGGCAGGCCGTAGTTGCGGCGGTTGCGCGCACCCACAATGGCTCTGCCCAATGCCGCTGCCGCCCAAGCGAAGAAGGCGAGTTCGCTGCAGGCGGCGACCCAGAACGCCAGCGCGCCGGGCACCAGGTAGTCGATGCGCGCGGCCGACCACAGCGCGAGGAGGATGCCGAGTGGGAGCCCCCGCAACGGATTGACTCCGGTCCAGTTGCTCGCGGCTGTCAACAAAAAACCTACGGCAATGGTGGCGATGAAGGCCCAGAGCATCTCATGCGCGTGCCACAGAACGCCGGGCAAGGTCGCCGCGAGGAGCTGCGGCGCGTACACCCAGAGCGCGATGGAGAACGCGGCCCAGAAGCAGCCGGCCAGGTACAACGGTCGAAACCCGAGTTCAAGAAATGCCTGCCATTGCGGCGACGCCCGCGTGCCTCCGGGTTCGGTGATGTGGAGCAGGTCAGTCATGCCGCAGGTCCGTCGGTGCAGTCCGCGGGCGGCGGCTCATCTGATAGCCGTACCAGAGGCTTTGGGCAATGCGCTGTGCCAGGTCGTACGCGTATTCGCCCATGGCCCGATTGGGTTGTGCGGAGGCCTCCTCGCGAAACAAGCGCAGCCAGCGCTCGAACAACTCGGCGCTCAGGTCGGACAGGGCCACATGCTTGGGCATGGGCGTGCCGTTGAAACGACGCGTGCCGCGCAAAATCGATGACCAGAAGTCCACCAGCTTCGCGAGATGGTGGTCCCAGTCTTTGATGTGGGCGTTGAAGATCGGCCCGAGCATTTCGTCTTGGCGCACCTTGACATAGAAGCCATGCACCATGTCTGCGATTTCCTGTTCGGTGCAAAGGTCGGGCGAGCGCAAGTGCTTCTCCAGTGATCAAGGCTGAGACGGCTTGCAGACAAGGCCGTCCACGACAGGGTTGCTCGGTTTGATTGAAGTCATAAGATTACTATAAAATGAATCTTATACGCGACGGGCGGTCTTGTATAGCGTGTCGCGATCATTCATCTCAACATTGGGAACACGTCATGGCTTTGAAGCACGCTCGACTGCTGGAGGTGATCGATCTTCATGCTTCCGATGAAGAACGGGGTACGTCGGTAAGCAGCAGCCTACTCAAGACGGACCACCTGCAATTGATGCAGGTGGTCCTGCCCGCGGGAGCAGGCCTGCCCGAGCATCAGGTCGCCGGCGAGACCACCATCCAGTGCCTTGTCGGGGAGGCGAAAGTGGTCACGCCGCGGCGAACCTGTCAGCTTGCTGTCGGCCAGTTGGTGGCCCTTCCAGGAGGGGAACCGCACGCCGTACAGGCGATTCGCGATGCAACGCTGCTGGTGACAGTGTTGCGCGATCGCTAGCCAACGGCCATGCCCTCGTAGTTCGCGACGAGGCCGAATTTCACATCGAGAGCCGCGTTCTGGGGGCAGTCGTCCAGCGCGTGGCATCGAGTGCGCAGCCGTGAGCTCATCCGACCTCCTCGACGAAGGCTTCCTCGCGCTTGGATCGGATCGAAGGAGACAGCACGATCACCATCAGCAAGAGGGCGGCGATCAGCAGTCCCAGCGAAATCGGGCGTGTGACGAACACGCTCCAGTCGCCACGCGAGAGCAGGAGGGCCCGCCGCAGGTTCTCTTCCATCATCGGCCCGAGGATCAGGCCGAGCAACAGCGGAGCAGGTTCGCAGCCGAGCTTGATGAAGGCGTAGCCCACCACGCCGAAGATCGCGACCAGCCAGATGTCGAACACGTTGTTGTTGGTCGAGTACACGCCGATGGCGCAGAACAGCACGATCGCGGGAAACAGCCACTTGTACGGGATGGTCAGCAGCTTGACCCATAGGCCGATCAGCGGCAGGTTGAGGATCACGAGCATCAGGTTGCCGATCCACATCGACGCGATCAGGCCCCAGAACAGTTCGGGGTTGCTGGTCATCACCTGCGGACCGGGCTGGATGTTGTGGATGGTCATCGCGCCGACCATCAGCGCCATCACGGGGTTCGGTGGAATTCCAAGGGTCAGCATCGGGATGAAGGAGGTAGCCAGGTGGAGGTTCATCTGCTGCCGGCAGGCCGCAAGAAGCTCGAGGTCCTCGCGGCCCACCTCGAGGAGCATGTCGCCGACCTGGCGGAGGTGGTGGCGTTCGCGCGCCGCACCCAGCTTTCCTGAGGGCCGCGGTCGGCCGCGGATTCAACCGGTCGTTCGGAACCGTTCCTTCATCGAGCCGCTGGCAACAATGATGAAGCCTGGAGCGTGCGAATCCAAGGCTAAGGTGTCTTGACGTGGTACGAACGAAGCCCGCTACCTCGAGGGCTGTTGTACAAGATGAAGTTCATTGCCGGCAGGGTCAAGAAGCGTAGCGAGAATTCCGCCCCAGTCCTGTCGCTCCGGAAGCCCGCTGAAGGCAACGCCGGGCGACGAAAGCTCCATATGCTTTGACTGGATGTCTGCGATGTCGAAAGATGGCCCTGTGCAGCGCCCCACAAGGTCTCAGTCCTCCGCCGGAGCATCCGCATCGACGTGCTCGACCACCAAACTCATGGGTCCCGCGTCAAACACGCACGAGCCATGATCCGCGTCCGTCGGTCTTGAGTCACAGGCTGACCTGGACTCCTCAGGTCCATCTCCCCATATCCGCTTTCCGGAGTCGCAGACATCGATCCTTCCGGGTGAACCATTTCAGGACGCGCATCTCCGCAGTCGCGAGGGCGCGTTGGAGGGGTTGCCTAGTACGCAGCCAATTCCGCGACGAGGAATTCGATGAAGACCCGCAGTCGCGAGGGCAGACCGAAGGCGTGCAGTGCCTGCACCGGGACCAGTAGCAGCGGAACGTCGGGCAGGACAGGCACGAGTCGGCCGGCTTCGATGTCCTCTTGAAGCGCGAAGCGCATCATCTGCACGATGCCAAGACCATTGAGCGCCGCAATCCGGATCGGGCGGGGTGGGCGCGGGCAATCCGTTCGGGCGATCAAGCGCCCTTTTTCAGGATCTCCGCCATGCGCTCGCCGATCAGAGCGCAGGTGGCCATGGTTACGACACCGGGGATGCGCGGCATGATGGAACTGTCGGCACGTGTGGCGCCAATTTCATTGGCGTAGTATCGCCTTCACATTGAAATGAGAGGGCTGAGCGGCGATTAATGAGGACTCGAAGGAAAGCTCCCGCTCGGCCAGCCGTCCTCAACAACGTCCGAAATCGAAGATCCACAACGTCGCGCTCCGTGGCTGCAGGCCTTGCTCCCACGTCATCTCCGGAAGGCCGCGTTCTGCCACATTTGCCCCAGTGTCGCCAGATGGGAGGAATTGGCGTCTGATGTTTGCGAATATTTGCAAGCTGCGCGCTTACCGGCCGTCGACCACACCCTCTTCCCGAGGGGCGGGCACGGGTGGCGCACGAACCGAGCAACGCCGCAGGCCAAAGTCGCAGCGCGTCCTGTTCGCCAAGGCCTAATCGTCTTCCTCTGCCATGCCTAGAATGTCCTCGTTCGAGAGCCGCGCCAACAGCTCTGGGTGATCACGAGATAGATGTTCCTTGACGGCCGCGAGGAGTTCTTCATCGCTGTTGCCACGAACGACCTCTCCGCATTCGCAGTTGATGACCTTTCGCATGGCGATCTCCTTTCATTGAACATGGAGGCATTGTGGCCGGCCAGGAAATCCATAACCTTGGCGAAACCTTGGCGCCCAGTCCTGCGACGAGGATTCAACTTTGCGGCCGCCTCACCGTGCGAATTGAGGGCCGAAGGATCGAAGATGACCTCCCCGGTCGCCAGGGACGGCTGCTGTTCGTTTACTTGGCGGCGCACCGTGCGCGCCCGTCATCACGGGCCGAACTCATATCGGCCCTTTGGCCAAGCCGGCCGCCGACGGCGAGCGACACGGCGCTCAGCGCTCTGCTAACGAAGCTCAGGTCGGCCCTCGGCCCAGGAATAGTTGGCGGAAAGCCGGACGTTCGGATGACGCTGCCATCAGATGCCTGGGTCGATCTCGAAGCGGCTACCGAGGGCCTGCATCGCGCGACCTCTGCGGTTTCCCAGCAGGATTGGGCTCGGGCCTGGGGGCCCTCCAGGGTTGCGCTTCATATTGCCCAAAGGGGCTTCCATCAAGATCACGACGCCCCTTGGGTGGAAGACATCCGAAGGAGGCTCGAAGACGTGTTGGTTCGAGCGCACGAGTGCGTCGCAGCGATCGGACTTGGACTGTCCGGGTCGGAACTTGCGTCGGCCGAGCGCTCCGCCCGCGCTTTGATCAAACTGGCGCCGTACAGGGAGAGCGGTTATCGGTACCTCATGGAGGTTCTCGCGACCCAAGGGAACGTCGCTGAAGCGCTGTTGACCTATGAACAGTTGCGGCGACTGCTCAGAGAGGAACTGGGCGCATCGCCGGGCCACGCGACGGAGACGCTTCACAGGCAGCTGCTGCAGGGGCATGGCGTGTCGCGGGGAGCGCTGGTCCGAGAGCTGCAAACTGTGCTGTTCACCGACATCGTCTCTTCAACGGAGCGCCTTGCGGCCTTGGGTGATCACGCCTGGCGAGAGCTCTTGGCGGAACATCATGCGATCGTGCGTCAAGAACTCGCACGCTTCGATGGCCGCGAAATCGACACGGCGGGGGACGGCTTCCTGATCGCACTGGACAACCCGGCCGAAGCTATGGGCTGCGCCTGCGCGATCATCAAAAGCGTGTCGGTTCTGGGCATCACCATCAGGGCTGGCGTCCATACGGGCGAGTGTGAAGTGATGGACGGAAGGATCAGCGGCATCGCCGTTCATGTGGGGGCGCGGATTGCTGCGTTGGCCGGTCCCAACGAGTTGCTCGTATCGTCGACCGTCAAGGACCTTACCGCGGGCTCTGGCATCGGATTTGAGGATCGGGGCGCGCATACGCTTCGTGGCGTGCCTGGCACATGGCGAACCTTTGCGGTCGATCTCGATTCGGTCCCGCGGCGTTCGGAACCGTAGCGTTTGGGCGCGGGCCCCCGCGGCGAGTGCACCAACCCAAGGCCGATCAACTCAACGTTGCCGGCGCCAGCCAGCGAGGCCATCCGCTGAGCGTCAGCCGCCGCGAATGTGAAGCCGCCTCGGACTTCAATCTTTTGTCAACAGCCTTGCGTTCGCTGAGAGAGGTTCGCGCTAGCGGCATCAAAGTCAGCTTCCGATGCAGAAGGTGAAGTTCGGGCCGCGAGGTCGAAGGTCACGAGCGGGCCCTGAACGCCATTTCGCGACATTGGGGAGCAGCCGTTCAAGTGCGACGTGGTCCTGGTTGTCCGTTGCCTCCAACGTACCGACCGCTGTCGCCTACCCGGATTTCCTCGATGATGCCGGCGAAGGTCAAGTTCTAGAGTAGACCGGCCGGTCGCCGAGGAAAGCGCGGATGTCAGCTATCGGCGATCTCCGTCGTTCGCCAGAGAAATACGACTGGCTGCAACCAGTCTTTCTGCGACATTCCGACCGCATCCTCGTGCATGGTTCGAGTTCGGTAAGCGCGCGTTACCGCGCGCCTGAGTACGCCCATGCCAGGTCGTACGCACGCAGGAAGGCGCACACGCTTGTGTGCAAGATTTGTCACGAACTTGGCCTCGTGGGCCATTTGCGAGCACTCATGGCCGAGCACTCCTCAGCTGGCCGGCCTCCTGACCGCACCGTCTTGACGGACGCTTGGCGCAGTCAAAGCGTCAGGCCTGCCAGCGATGCGGCAGCAGATCTTGGATGCGACTCGCACGCTGTCCGCCGTGTCGCAGGGCCACGGTGGCCGCCGCTTGGCTGCGCGGCTGCAGCGGCTACCAACTAACGCGCGAGCCGGTATCTGTGAGGCAGGTGTGCGCCAGTATGTTTCCCGCGGCATCGGTGATCTGACCATTTACCGCGCCTGTGAAACTGTTTTCATCCGCGGACAAGGTGCACGTTCCCTTAGACTTCTGCATGCCGACGAGCGTCCCATCGGGGCTGAAGCGATAGAGCACCAACGTAATGGTGTAGGTCCGATGGGGACTCGCGCTTCCAGGTTCCCATTGAAGGGCTTGTCAAGGCAGGAGGAGAATTACTTCCATATGAAGCCGTGCCTCCGACGTTGAACGTGGACAATCCCTTAAAGCTGGCAAGCGCGATGCCGTTGTTGCAGTCTCTGACTGTCGCCGTCGACTCCCAAACTCCGACGATGGCCTCCTGGCCTTTCTCTCCTTTTTCTTTGTGACGGTCGTCATCTGCGGCGAAAGCGTTGCCGTGGATCAGCAGCATCGTTACAGCGAGCGAAACGTTCACACGGGTGAACGTATAGAGGGCACCGGGTTTGGTCATGGGCCGACTCCTCGAGTTAGGTCGCCGGATTTCAAACCTTCATCGCGAGTCTTTCAAGACGTCTCAGGGCTGTTACGGCCCTGGCTCAGGTTGCTGGACGAGCACGCCCCTTGTGGCGCCGCCACGGCATCCGCAGAGCGACCGGTGTCCTCCACACCTTTGCGTCGATCCCGCCCGAGAATCACAGGATCCGACGCGATGTGAGTCGTGGCAATTGTTCTCGTTGTCACACAAATGGGGCATGTTGTTGTGTGCAGCCTCCGCCCCACCTACATTTCGGGAATCACTTGGTGATCAGCGGAGGCCTTCACGGGCCATGGCTGAACCAAACGTCGGTGGTCTGGAGGGCTCATCGATGAGGCGAAAGGGTTTTCTGCAAAGAAGTGCATGCGGGCGCGCGGTCGGTCTAGGAGCCCCCGGGAGGCGTGCCTTGCTTCGCGCGGGAATCGGCTGGGCACTTCCGACTCTTCCCGCTCTCCGCGCCTTTTCGCAAGTCAAAGACAAGACGCTTCGTCTTGGCATGCTGTCGTTCGAGGATTCCGCAGAATCGATCCCGATCCTCAACGAATTCATGGCGGAATTGGCCCGCCGTGGCTACCGTGAAGACGTCAACCTGAAGATCGTCCGCCGCAACGCCGCATTGGACGGGCGCAACTTTGACCGCATGGCGCTCGATCTCGTCGAACAGAGGCCGGACTTGATCGTCACCACGGCCGGAACTGCCAGTGTCCAAGCGGCAAAGAGGGCGACATCGACGATCCCCATCGTGATGCTCAGCTCCGTCGAGCCGGTCCGCGATGGCCTTGTCTCCAGCCTGGCGCGGCCCGGCGGAAATCTGACAGGCAACTCGCTGAATGGCATCGAGCTGCTTGTGAAGCGGCTGCAGCTCATCGCGGACATCGTGCGGCCAAAGCGGATCGGCTACCTCGGCATTCAGCGATCGGCATTCATGCGTCACTTCGATGAGTATATGGCGGCCATTGCCTCCGCCGCGCAGGCCCACGGCGCGGAGCTGCAGACCTTCATCCCCAACTCGCTCGATGAACTGCCGGCGGTCTTCGCGGATATGAAGCGGCGCGAAGTCCAAGCCCTCCTCATCGACAACCCGGCCGTCTTCTACATGAACGCAAGCCGCATTGCGCGCATGGTGGTTGGCGAGCGAATACCGGCTATCGCGGAAGGTCGAGCCTGGGCCACTTCCGGTGTACTCATCACCTACGGAATCGACTACTTGGACCTCGCCCGCAAGGCCGTGGCTTACGTGGATCGGATCGCCAAGGGGGCAAAGCCGCAGGATCTGCCCGTCGAACAGGCGACGAGGTTCGAGTTGGTGATCAACATGAAGACAGCCAACGCGCTGGGCGTCGAGATACCACAGAGGATCTTGCTGCTTGCCAACGAAGTCCTTCGTTGAAATGAGATTGCACCGATGGCTCATGCCAACGCGGCAACTCCTACGGTCATGTTGGCCGCCGCGCAGCCGTTGCAACCGCGTCGGACTGCGCCTGACGCACCGCGCGTATCGCATGAGCAAACTCTCTGCTCGCTTCGTCCCATCAAGACCCTGAACTCGACCGCTCCGCCTCAGGAGCCCTTCGTGACCTCTGATCTTCCGACCTGAGGCGGCTGAGGGCCACATCCAGGCGCCCTGCATGACATCTGGGCCGTTCGTGGCCGTTGGTCACCGGGTTCTGAGCTTCGCCCCCCGCAGTCATTGTCGGGCTCGCTTCGACTTCCTCGACGAGGAACACAACCCCAGGTGACCGCCACCGGCCACATTGGCATCGGCAGTCCGTCGTCACACGTTTCCCGATCGCGCGCCTTTCCTCGAGCGCGGAAGCCTCCCTTGTTCAGCACGCTCTGATGGCTTACCCTGCCATCGACCGTGGACAGATCGGGGGTCGTATGAGTGCCTCTTTGCGCGTGCTACAGCCTGGCGAGTCGGCGCCCGAACTCACACTTCCGAGAGTGAACCAGCAAGGCGTGGTCTCGCTGGCCGAGTTCCGCGCGATGGGCCGTAGCGTTCTGATCGCATTTATGAGAGGCTTGCACTGCCCATTCTCACGGCGTCAGATTTCGATGCTGACGTCAATCAAGGCGCGGCTTGAGGCCGAGCACGCGGAGATCGTTGTCGTCGTCAACACGACGCTTGAGCGAGCGAGGTTGTACTTCCAGTATTGGCCCACGGAGGTGGTAGTAGCTGCCGACCCAGGGGTGGAGAGCCATCGATCGTTCGGTCTCGGTGAAACCGCAATCCTTCCGGACGACACTGATCCGTCCATCCTCAGATGGCCGCAGACAGCCACCATGGCCGAAGTTCTAAAGTACCGCGTTACCGGGCACCCTGAACTGCCAGAGCCGATGAATATCATCGCCGCGATGAAGACACTCAATGCGAAGGATGGCTTTCAGATGACAGAGGCGGACTTTCACTCTGCCAGGGCGCATCCTGCACTGGCGATTGGCCAATTTCTCCTTGATGCGTCTGGGATCGTTCGGTGGACATTCGCCGAAATGCCTGACAGCCTCAGTCAGATGGGGCGAGCACCTCACGAGCGCGATGTTGTCGCTGCGGCACGAACAGCCCGGTCCACCTGTCGACCGTGACAAGTTACTTGCCGCCCCTGCGTCGGTTCGACGGCAAATGTGGGGCTCTCAACGCCTAACGTCGCCTTCGCAGCAGCGATTGCCGTCCTTCACGCTCATTCGCCGAACTCACGCTGTCAGCCCGATTCCAGTCGTCCGGATGCCGACGAGCCGCCGGTATCGACGGCCGATCCCGAGGCATTGCAGTCATAGCCCCTGCTTGCCCTCTGGCAACCGTGCCCTCGAAGTATCGAACGACCGCTCTGTTCGCCATGGAAATGGGAGTTCGGGCCCTTCGCGGAAGTCGCGGCCTTCGGGAAAGCAGACGTTCGAGACGACCCCCCGGCTTCGGGCCCCATTGCGGGCTTACAGCAGACGTCGAGCTGTCCGAAAGCCGTCGTTGGGTGTGAGATCCCGACCAGCCAAGAACTTTGAAAAAAGGCGGGCCGCGCAATTTGAAAGCGTTGAAAGCGACGCTCGCAAGGTGTCGATTTGCCTGGGTGACCGAGTGCGACAACCTTGGCGGAGATGTCCAGGTGGGCCGCATCGACGTTGGGTTTCGGCCGTCTCAACATCGACGCCGCCGATGTGGTCGGCGAACTGCGTGCCCGAGCCGCTGCTGCTGTCCCCCGCGAAGCCACGGCCACTGCTATGCGGATCAAGTGCTCGAGATATTCCGGTCGCGCGGGCTAAAAGGGTACAAGGCGCTCACGCTGGGCAAAGTCGCCTATCTGGGCGAGCCCTGCTGCCTCATTTCGGGGAGGAGAGGACGCAGCGATCTCAGCAGATCCAGCGTGATGTCTCCTTGCAAGGTGCAGTAAAGCCTGGTGCGGCCGGGCTCCTCGCTGCGCTCGGCCGCCAGGACGCGGTTGACCGTGTTGGGTCGCTTCGGAAGCACGCCCAACGGCATTGCCGGCAGCTTCCACTCGTTGGCTGGATCACGGTTGTTGCGGGCCTCGCCCGGGTCCAGGCCCCGTCCCGGCTGGAGAGTTTCAGATGCAACGGGAGCAGCCGATTGAGCCTCACGGCCACGCGTTCCGGTTTGCCTTCGACCTCGAAACCCCAGCGGATGAAGGTGCCCAGGGGCGGCACCGTGGCCGCATCTTCGCGCCAGGCCAGCAGGCGCAGGCCCTCCACCTCGATCGGTTGCGCGAACTCCTGGACGCCGTCTTGGCGCACGCCCGCCCACGGATTCCTGACCTTCGGCGTTGCGTGGGGTCCCTTGCGCGTCAATTCGATCGCCGAGCCGAACGGCGTCGGGTCCGCCGCGAGTAAAGCGAAGAACGACGCGTCACAGCGCGCGAACTTCTGCATCGCATCGACCGGCGACAGGGCTTTCAGCCCGGCGGCGAACGCCGGGCCGACAGAAGAGGCGACGGCCAGAACGGCGATGAACAAAAGAGTCCGCATGCCTAGACATATAGCTGTTCGCTACCCACTTGTGATGCGTGTTCCGCCTGAAGCTGCGGGGGGTCCTGTCCTACTGTGCGTGCCTTGAGCCTGCGAATGCCATCAGCCACGGCCAGATTGACGAGCGCACGGGCGCCAATGTGCTCGATTCTGCGGTGCTGCAGGTGAACGGGGCGTGAATTCGAGCGCGCCGACGGGTCCGTGCAGACATGGTGAATCGCTGGTCCTGTTCGCCGACCACGGCCACGCTGATACACCAGATGGGGCCTCTCGGCGGGCCGGGTAGCCACTCGTTAGCGATGGAGGGGACGCGGGCTTCAGCTGCACCCTTGTCAACCCGTTCGGGTCGAAGATGGGCTGATTGAGACCGGCGTTCCGAAGAGAGCCGGCTTGTTGCCCCGAAGGAAGGTCAGCTATCGGGTGGAACACGACTGATCCGTGAGCGGCTCCTTGTGGCCGGGTCCTGCTGTCGTCTGCGCAGAGGCTACTACCGGTTCAGAGCATTCCGCGCACCCAATCCTGGGCGTGGAAGTCAGGGTCGGTTAGCTCCTCGCCGTGGCGAAAACGCCGCTTCATTCTGACTCTTATACTGTATGACCATACAGTATCGATAACATCGAAAATAGCCGGCTGGCACACCTCCGAGGATGAAACCATGTCCATCAGGATCGCCGCCGCCGCGCTGGTCGCAATAGCCGCTTTTGCCTTGTTCAACGCCAGCGCCCAGAAGGTCACCGCAGCACCGGCAGGATGCGACACCGAACGTTTCACGGTGCTCGAAAAGAACACGCGCGTTGACGGCACTCGCATCTATCTCACAGCCTCCGTGCGCAACGACAACCCTGTCGGATGCGCCGTCAAGATGCAGGTGTCGGTGCTGGATAGGACCGGCAAGATCGTCGACACCGAGCGGCTTAAGCTCGAAAGCATCGCTGCGGGCGCAACGCGGAACTTCTCGATCCGTCTGCCCGGCGGCTTGAGCAAGGCCGGCGCGGGTGGCTCGTACATGGTCGAGCCGATCGAATCGCGCATTCTGACGCGCGGCCCACGATGAGCCACCTCTCGGCCCCCGGTGGTGCTCTCTGTCGAGCCTCGATTTGCGGCACTATGGAAATCACCGTGCAGCCAAATTCCGATCGGGTGGGTCCCCTGCGCCACCTCTTCGTCTTCGTCGACGAGCCGGACCCGACGGTGTCCACCTGGGACGTTTGCGAGATCAGGGAGGGAAGTGAATGGATTTATCTCTTGAGCAGCGTGGACTCCCTTGCGACATGGATCGAGGCTTGGCGCGCCGGCAGTTGCTGATCCTTGTCGACGACATGTACGCGCGACCGCGCTCAACGGGCGGAGCAGCTTAAGCGATTCGATAACATCGCAATCACTTCAAGGATTGCGATGAGCCACCTGCGTCACCTCAGCGTCTTCGTGGACGAGCCCGAGCCTGGGCACTTCTATTGGGTGCTGCACGAGTCCACCGAGGACGCCAGCGTTTGGGTGGACATCGAGTCGAGCCCGGAACCTTTTGAAAGTTGGACAAGGGCTTTCGGGGAAGGGGTCGTCGCTCTCTACAGGCACACACCGGACGAGCGCATCGGCCCCCGAACCGGCGGTGAAGACGAAGATGCAGCGCCGGTGGGCTGACGCATGGGAACCGAAGCACTGAGCGGTGAACATCGATTGCATTGGCTGCTTGGGCGGCTGGTGCATGCCCATGCGCGGCTGGACCTCAATATCGGCTTGCAACTAAAATGGCTTGGGCCGTACCGCGGTGTCGAAGTCGAAGACCTCTTATCTGCGAGCGAGCCTTTCAAGAAGCGAGTAAAGAAACTCCGCCCGCTCGTTTTCGAGATGTGGGGCCACAGCAATCCCGCGGCGCGCGAAGCGTTCGAGCACTGGTTCGAGCGCGTAGAGCGCGCACGTGCCTTGCGGAACGACTACGCGCATGGCCGCTGGGGCCCGGTCAGCATTCGCGAGCCGAATCTGTTCGCGTTCGTCGCGCTGTCATGGGAATTCGATCCCGACAAGATTGCACCGGAGGTCCGGATCACCCTCGACGAGTTCGAGGCTCAGATCAAGGAGATTGAGTTGCTAGGACACGACTTCATGCGACTGCAAAAGAAATTTGAAGCTGAAGGTCGCTGGTCAAAGGCATGGGAAGACGAACACGCCCGGAAGACGAGCGCAGTAGGCTGATTCGTTTCCGCGATCTCGCTTTGAGGTGCTTGCGAAGTGCTCCGCTCACCTGGCAGAGCGTGGCGATTCTGCCGTTCGCTCAAGGGGACGCCTACAGGTGTCCCTAACCTGCATGCGGCTCGAACAGCACTACCGTTGGCGCACCCTGTGGCTCGGCAAGTAGATCGTTGAACCCGGACGGAAGCGTCAAGAAACGCTGGGAGCCGTGAAGCCATGACCATCCGCGAACCCTTGTCCGTCACGCGCCTGCGCAAATCACCCTCGGCCGACGCGAAGATTCTGCTGGCCTATATCGACGCCCTGGTCGACGAGGTCGAGCGCCTCGAAATTCCCCTGACCCTGAGCCGCGAGGCGATCTTCGAAGCCGTCGGCATGCCGACCGACACGATCGGCGGAGAGCCTGCCTGGGTACTCGGCGGGCGCGACCTCGTCCGGTTGGCCCACGCCATCCTCGAAGCCGCGATGAAGGAGCGGGCCTAAGCTCCCCCGGCGCGCGTGACGGTATGGGTCACCTCCCAGCCGCCCGCGCCGTCGTCCACCACAACGATCGAGAGCACATCGCGCCGGAATCCGTCCGCGAAGGCCACGTGTGTGAACTCGCCCCAGGCGTTGGATCGCCCGTCTTTCGATACGGTGCCCCTGTCGAAGCCCCACGGCTCATCCTTGATCTCGGGGTTGGTCGCCCGATGCTGGAGCACCGCCGTGGCTGCCGGACCGGCAGCGGCGAACTTGTCCTCGGAGTCGTACGCATACATGCAGCAAGTGTCGGCCTCCTGACGCGCAAAGACAAACGGCACCCAAAGGTGCCGCCCGCCTGCCTGCAGCCAAACGCATGTGCGGTGTGTTCGTCTGGTCATCGGCTGACCCGCTGGGGGTTGCGCAAACGCCCGGTCGCGCCGGACGCGCAGGCCAATGGTAGTTCGAGCCAGCGCGAAGCGGTCGGGGTCCGACCGGCGGCACCGGCAGCCCCACCACGTGCCCGCCAGGGCGCCTGACGATCTAAGCCTTGGCCTTGGCCGCGCGCGTGACGGTGTGGGTGACCGTCCAGCCGCCCGCGCCGTCCTCGGCCAACCGGGCCGATCGCGCCGAAGGTCAGCTGTCAGGCACGGCCGCGAATTGGTGCTCGCGGGCCAGAAGCGGAAGTACGATTCTGACGTCTAACGACCATGTCCTCTAAGAGAAATCCTGCTCGTATCCTCCTTGCCATCCTTGGGCTCGCCATCGCAGCTTTGGCGGGCTACCGCTTGGTGGATGCGGCCTTGCAGGCGTCCTCGACCGGCATGGTCATGCTTGGCGACCCCCGTCCGAGTCTCCCCGGTCGCCGGGGGCTGCAATTCCCTGCACCGTGGCGGGAAGCCTGGTCCTTCTTTGCAGGATGGGGAGTGGTTGGCCTTGGTGGACTGTGCTTCGTGATGGCGGCGGTCAGGCGCATTGGGTGGGTGCTGCTCGCTCCGCCTGCATTCTTGGTCGGCTTCGTCTTGATTGCAGGCGCAACCGTGCTTGCTTCTGTCGGTGGTGCCCTCCTGCTATTTGGCACATGGGTAGGGGGAAGCATTGCGGCAGTGTTGGTTGGTATCTGGTGGTCAAACCGTGACTGGCGGCGCGTGGACGCTGCCCCGGATCTGAACGACAGACCCAGGTGACGTGGAGGTCACAGGTCGGCCACCAGCAGACGTTGAGGTGTCGATGACTTTGAAATGCCAGCGCGAGGGATTCGCTCAAACGCGCGATGCGTTAGTTTGGGTTGGAGCCTACGCTCCGGACTTCAAGTTCGGCTTGACGCTCGCGGACGTGTTCGCGGGCCTGGAGCACGGCTACGAATCAGTCCGTGCGCTACTCAAAGACCCAGAACGGATTGCCCAGTGGGAAGCATCCCGGAGCAAGCTCAAAGCGGCACACGAGCTGTTCAAGGCGGGCGACGTCCATCGGGGGAAGCTCACGCTTCAGGAAGCCGAAGAGGCGTTCACCAGCCTTCGAAGAATCAAGGGCAAGACGCCGACCCGTCAAGAACTTGGCGACACCGAGCATGGTGGAAATGAACTTGACGAGTGACCGCTTTGCGCCGAGAGCAAGGTCTGCATAGGGCCCTGCCCTGCCTGTCGTGAGCGACCGGCGCACGGCGGGTCTACAGCGGTTGCGGTCGTTCCCTGCCACTTGGTGAATTCACGGTGTGGGAACGACTGCGGTCATCCACGTGCCAGGCAGATCACAGCATCGATGGCCGCTGTCAAGGCATTGCAGACCTGGCCCGTCGCCGACGCGCCGATACCTTGATCCATCCTGGTCCAGCAGGAGCGATGGAAGAAGATGCCGGCGCGGCGTTGACAACGAAATCCTATGCCGCGGCAGAGACCCAATTCGGGTCGGACGTGCAGGATGCGACACCTATGCTCTCCTGTCACGACGTTCGTCCTTCGCCATTCCCGTCATCACCGGAGCTTCACATGTCCCTGCAAGATTTCAAGGTTCTCACGTTCGACGTCGTCGGCACGCTGATTGATTTCGAGGGCGGCATGCTCGCGTACCTACGCTCTGCCGCGCCCGGGGACCGCGTGACCGACGAGGACTTCCTGGCCGCCTACCGCCGCGCGCGCGCCGACGGCAAGGCCGGATGGTATCCCGACGACCTAGAGCGCTGCTGGCACGCCATCGCACCGGGGCTGGGCTTGCCTGACACCGACGCGATCGCGCAAGGCCTGCGCGACTCGGTAGCGCAGTGGCCGGCATTTCCGGACTCGGTGAAAGCGTTGAGGCGGCTTGGCAAGCGCTTCAAGCTGGTGACGATGACCAACGCACAGCAATGGGCGCTGGCCCATTTCGATAAGACACTGGGCTCGCCCTTCGACATGCTGCTGAGCTGCGACGACGCGCTGTGCGAGAAGCCCGACGCCCGCTACTTCGCCTATGCCCGCGGCCGCTTTGAAGGCGCCTGGGGCTACAAGCAGGCCGACAACCTGCATGTGGCGCAAAGCCAGTACCACGACATCGGCATTTCCAGGCAACTCGGCATCACCACCTGCTGGATCGAGCGGCGCCATGCGCAGAAGGGTTCGGGCGGCACGATCGAATCCGGGCACACGAAGCCCGACTACCACTTCCACACGCTGGCCGAACTGGCCGATGCCGTCGAGGCCGGGCGTTGACGCTTCAGTCCATCGCCGCGCCGATCGAGGACCTGCTGCCCGATCTGATCGCACTGCGACGCGACCTGCACGCGCATCCGGAACTCGCATTCGAGGAGCGGCGCACGGCCGGCGTCGTGGCGAGCGCACTGCGGCTCCTCGGCCTCGAAGTCCATGAAGGCATGGGCGGCACCGGCGTGGTCGGCACGCTGCGCGGCGGCAGCGGCGCGCGAAGCGTCGGCCTGCGCGCCGACATGGACGCGCTACCGATGGTCGAGCTGGGGGGCACGGCCCATGCCAGCCGCAACCAGGGCGTCCACCACGGCTGCGGCCACGATGGCCACACCAGCATGCTGATCGGCGCGGCGCGCCAGCTCGCACGCACGCGGCGCTTCGACGGCACGGTGCACTTCATCTTCCAGCCGGCCGAGGAAGGCAAGGGCGGCGCTCGCGCGATGATCGAGGACGGCCTGTTCGAACGCTTCCCCTGCGACGCGGTCTATGCGCTGCACAATTGGCCCGACCTGCCGCTGGGACGGGCGCAGACGCGGGCCGGCCCGATTATGGCCGCGGCCGACCGCTTCGACATCGTGCTGCGTGGACGCGGCGGCCATGCCGCGCAGCCGCATCACACGCCCGATGTCATCCTCGCCGCGAGCCAACTGGTTGCACAGCTGCACACCATCGTCTCGCGCCGCATCGATCCGGGTGAATCGGCGGTGCTCTCGGTCACGCGCATCGACGGCGGCCACAGCCACAACGTGCTGCCGGCGGAGGTATCGATCACCGGCACCGTGCGCAGCTTCGACCTGGCGTCGCAGGATCGCATCGAGGCCGCGCTGCGCGCCACAGTCGAAGGCGTGGCGTTGGTCCACGGCATCCAGGCGGAGGTCGGCTACGTACGCTACTACCCTGCCACGGTCAATACGCCATCCGAGGCCGCGCTCGCGCTCGCCGCCGCCGAGGCCGTCGGCCTGCAAGCCGACACGGCGACGCGCGCGGCCTTCACCTCGGAGGACTTCGCCTTCATGCTTCAGCGCCGTCCTGGCGCCTACCTCTGGCTGGGGCAAGGCCGTGGCGATCCGGGGCCGGACGGCGAACGCGCGCTGCACCACCCCCGCTACGACTTCAATGACGACGCATTGCCGCTGGGGGTGCGCTGGTTCTGCGAAGTGGCTGAACGGGCGCTCAGGCCGAACGTGCGCTGAGGCATTGACCCGCCCGTCTGCGCGCACCGCGTGCCGCATCACCGGCCCTTCCGGATCCTCCACCTTCTTCTTCATCACCATGAGCATCACCGTTCTGCACCAATCGGCCACCATCGGCGGCCTGCACGACCAGGGCACGCCGGCGCGGCCGCTGACCCAGCCGCCCTGCCGCCTGCGCGGCATCGACGTCGAGCTCGCGGGCGCGGGCGACAACAACAGCGGCCTGTGGGAATGCGAGCCAGGCCGGTTCGAGCGCCAACTGCCCAACGCCGAGGTCATGCACATCCTCGCGGGCGCCTGCACCTTCACGCCGACCGGCGGCGCGCCTCTCCAGATCCGCGCGGGCGACACGCTGTTCTTCCCCGCACACACCAGCGGCGAATGGCACGTGCACGAGACGCTGCGGAAGGTCTTCGTCGTGATGGCCCTGTAGAACTCTGCAAGCGGCCCCTTCAGGCCGCCTGCTTCGTCAACTCGGAAGCGAACCGCCCGATCGAGAAACTCTCGATCGGTGTCGAGGTGCGCCCCGTGGCGATCAGCTCGGCCATCGTCTCGCCCACGCCGGGACTGATCGCGAAGCCCTCGCCGTTGAAGCCGAAGGCGTAGTGCAGGCCGGGCACGCGGGTGCTGGGCCCGATCACCGGTTGCCAGTCGCCGGTGTAGCCCTCGATGCCGCTCCACACGCGGATCAGTTGAACGTGCTCGAAGGCCGGCACGAAGCGGCGCAGTTCGCGCAACTGGCGCAGCACGTTGTCCGGCTTCACATAGGCGCGGACCGAGTCCGTATCGGCCGGCCCCTTGAGTCCCCCGCCGAAGACAATGTTGCCGCGTGCGATCTGCCGGAAGTACAGGCCCTCGTGCTCGACCGGCGAGGACACGCCGACCGATGGGCCGAGGGCATAGGGCAACGGTTCGGTCACTCCCATCTGCGGTCCGCGCGCATCCATCGGCACGGCCTCGCCGAACTGTTCGGCCATGCGGTTCGACCAGGCGCCGCAGGCGACCAGCAGCTGCGGCGCGCTATAGCGCCGGCCGTCCGTCGCGTGCGCGACGAAGCCCGCACCGTCGCGCTCGACGTGCATGACCTCGGCGTGCTCGACGATGTTCGCGCCGGCGCGCCGGGCCGCGCGCGCGAAGGCCGGACCGGCCAGGCGCGGATTGGCATGACCGTCGTTCGGCGAGAGCGAGCCGCTCACGACCTCGGGCGCGAAGATGCCCCAGCGCCGGCGCAACTGCTCGGCGCTGAACAGTTCAAGGTCCAGGCCCAGCGGCTTCACGTCCCGCACGTGCTGTTCCAGCACCGCGGCCTGCTTCTCGGTGTAGCACACGCGCAGGTGGCCGTAGGGTACGAATTCCAGGTCCTCGCCCAGCAGCGTCTTCACTTGCCCCCACACAGCGCGCGCGCGGTTGGCCAGCGGCATCTGCGTCAGCGCGCGGCCCTGCCGGCGGACATTGCCGAAGTTGGTGCCGCTGGCCTGGCGGCCCACCAGCTCGCGCTCGAGCAGCGTGACCGAGAGGCCATGATGGCGGCGCAGGAAGAAGGCGGCGGTAGTGCCCATCAGGCCACCGCCCAGCACCAGCACATCGGTGTCATGCGTTGTCCGGTTCATGCGCTTGCCTCCCTCGTGTTCATCATCAGCGGCTTGACGGGTGCCTGCGAGCGCAGACGGCCGACGAGCTCCACGGGCACGCCGCTGGCCTGCGCGACGATTTCCGCCGATGCATGGCCGCAGAAGCGCCCCTGGCAGCGGCCCATGCCGACGCGGCTGAAGGCCTTGGCGCGATTCACTTCGCGGCTGTCCATCTCGTTGACGCAGCGCCGCAGTTCGCCCGCGGTCACGGCTTCGCAGCGGCACACCACCGCATCGTCGGGCAGCGCCGCGGCCAGTGCATGCGGCCATGGAAAGGCGCGCGCCAGGCCGTCGCGGAAGCGGTCCATCTGCGCCAGCGTGCGCCGCAGCGCGGCGGATTCGGCGTTGTAGAGGCTGTGGCCCTTCGCATGGCCGAGATCGGCCAGTGCCGCGAGCCCCGCCAGCCGACCCGCGGCCTCGGCGCCATCGGCACCGAGGATGCGGGCGCCGTCCCCTGCGAGGTACACGCCGCGCGTGCTGCTGCGTCCGTCGGCGTCGATGCGCGGCAGCCACTGCCGGCTCACCGGTTCGAAGTCGAACTCGCAGCGCGCGAGGTCGGCGAGTTGCGTCTCGGCGCGCAGGTGCCAGCCCAGGCCGACCGCATCGCATTCGAAACGGTGCTCGTGGCCCTGCGCGTCACGCACTGCGACGGCCTGCACGCCGCGGGTGTCGTCGCCATCGATGCGCAGCGGCGTGACGCCCTGCAGCACCGTCACGCCGGCTCCGCGCAGGCCGCGGATCAGCGCCAGGCCGCGCAGCGCCAGGCGCGGGCGCGCGAGCAGCCCGGTCACGGCGCCCCAGGGCTTGGTGGCCGGCGCGGTGTCGAGCACCGCCGCGACCTGCGCGCCGGCCTGCAGGTACTGCGACGCCACCAGGTACAGCAGCGGACCGCTGCCGAGGAAGACGACGCGCGAGCCGATCGCGCAGGCCTGCGCCTTCAATGCAATCTGGGAGGCGCCCAGGCTGTAGCAGCCGGCGCGATGCCAACCTGGCACGGGCATCAAGCGGTCGGTGGCGCCGGCGCACACCAGCAGGGCATCGAAGGGCAGCGTCTGCGGTTCGCCGTCGCGCGCGAGGTGCAGCGCACCCTCGCTCAGGTTCCAGGCCAGCGTGTCGCTGCGGTAGTCGATGCGATCGCGCAGCGCGTCGAAGTCGCGATGCAGCGCTTGCGCCTTCTCGGCCTCGGTGCCGTAGAGCTTGGCGTAGGGTCGCTTGAAGCCTTCGGGCTGGCGGCGATAGATCTGGCCGCCATCGCGTCGGCCCTCGTCGACCACGACGGGCCTCAGGCCGGCCTGCACCAGGGCTTGCGCAGCGCGCACGCCGGCGGGGCCGGCGCCGACCACGACGATCCGCGGTGCCGAATGCGGTGTGCTCATGCCTCGGCTTCCAAGGCGTGGCGCGCCAGCGACTGGCGCAGATCGAGGGTGGCCGGCCAGTGGTCGGCGGGCGAACGCGTGAGCACTGACATGCCCGCCACGACCGCCGTGGAGCAGGCCCGCAGGCGCTCGCCGGCCGGTGTCCACACCCAGCAGTCCTGGCAGGCGCCCATCAGGCAGAAGCCGGCGCGCGGCCCGTCGCCGAACTCGCTGTCGCGCACGCGCCGGCCGTGGGTCAGCAGCGCCACCAGCAGCGTGTCGCCGGCCAGCGCGGTGGCTGGCTGGCCATCGATCTGCAGCGTGAGCGAAGGTCGGTCGGTTTCTGCCAGCCGCACGAAGCGGGCGGGCGACTGGGAGTGGGGCGTGGATTCGTGCATGGACGAGACGAAGGCGCGGTCAGCGCTGGTGGGGAAACAGCCGTTCAATGGGACAGTGCGTCTTGATGAACGGCGACTTGATGACGATGTAGCTGAAGTACTTCGCAATGCCGATGTTGCGTTCGAGCAGTTCCTCGATCACTTCCTGGTAGTGGTTGACGCCGCGCGTCAGGAAGCGGAGCAGGTAGTCGTAGCCGCCGCTGACCAGGTGGCATTCGAGCACCTCGTCGACCTCGCGGATGGCCGCCTCGAAGCGCACGAAATCCTCGCGGTGATGGTCCGACAGCGTGACCTCGGTGAACACCGTCAGCGTGTCGCCGAGCTTCTCGAGCCGCAGGTGCGCGCCGTAGCCGGCGATGTAGCCGGCCTGCTCGAGCCGCTTCACGCGGATCAAGCAGGGGCTGGGCGACAGTCCCACCGCATCCGCCAGGTCCACATTGGTCATGCGGCCGTTCTTCTGCAGTTGGGCCAGGATGCGCAGGTCGAGTCGATCGATCTTGAATGCTTCTGTCATGGCGGTGCCGGAAGTCGAAGAGAGCCCGATTCTGCGTCGGTCCGGGCGTGATGTTGGCGGTGTGTGGGTCTTTCTCTCAGGCCGCCAGCGCCGCGCGAACGTCCGGCGCCTCGAGCACTTCGTCCAGCGTCTTCTTCAGCCGCGCGAACAGTTGCGCGAACTCGTCTTCGGTGTAGGTGAGCGCCGGTGCAAACCCGAGGATGTGATCGGCGAACGAACGGAACACCAGGCCGTTGCGGTAGCCGGCGGCGAAGATGCGGTCGGACAGCCCGAGCGCCGAATCGAAGCCGCGCTTGCTCGCCTTGTCGCTCACCAGTTCGAGCGCGCCCAGCAGGCCGCGGTGACGCGCATCGCCCACCAGCGGATGCACGCGCAGCGCGTCGAGCCCGGCCGCGAAGTGCGCCGCGCCGCGCTGGCCGTTGGCGAGCACGCCGCCGTCCTCGTAGAGGCGCAGCACCTCGAGCGCCACCGCGGCACTGACCGGGTGCGCCGAATAGGTCGCGCCGTGTCCGATCGATGCGCCCGCCGGTGCGCCGTCGGCGATGCCGGCGTAGACCTTCTCCGACATCATGGTCGCGCCCATCGGCACGTAGCCGGCGGTGAGGCCCTTGGCCATGGTCATCAGGTCGGGCTCCACGCCCTCGGCCTCGCACGCAAACATGGGGCCGGTGCGGCCGAAGCCCGTGATGACCTCGTCGACGACGAAGAGGATGTCGAGCTCGCGCGCGGCCTCGCGCATGGCCTTCAACCAGCCCTTGGGCGGCACGATGACGCCGCCCGAGCCCTGGATCGGCTCGCAGAAGAAGGCGGCCACATTGTCCGCACCCAGCTCGGCGACCTTGGCGCGCAGTGCCGCCACCGATGCGGCGATCAGTGCCTGCGGATCGGCGGCTGCCGGATGACGGTAGGCGTTGGGGGACGGGATGTAGTGCTGCGTGGGCAGCGGCAGATCGAAGCCGCGATGGAAGGCCGGCAGCGCGGTCAGCCCCGCGCCCGTGGACGAGGAACCGTGGTAGCCGCGCTCGAGCGCGATGAACTGCTTCTTCGAGGGTTTGCCGATCGCGTTGTAGTACTGCACGATGAACCGCACGGCGGCATCGACCGCCTCGGAGCCGCCGAGCGTGAGGTACACGCGGGTCAGCGATGCCGGCGTGAGCTGGACGAGCTTTTCCGCCAGCCGAATCGCGGGCTCGCTGCTGAAATGGAAGTAGCCGGTCGCATACGGAAGGCGGCGCATCTGCTCGGCCGCGGCCTGCACCACGCTCTCCTGCCCGTAACCCACGTTCACGCACCACAGGCCCGCGAAGGCGTCGAGCAGTTCGTGGCCGTTGCTGTCGGTCAGCCACGCGCCGCGGCCCGCGGCGAGCACAGTGGGGCCGCGCTGCTCGTGCACGCGCCAGGGCGAGACGGGGTGGATCAAGTGAGCGCGGTCGATCGCGTCGAGCGCGGCTTGGTTGGGCAGTGCGGTGGGATGCGTCATGGCGGTGTTGGATGGAGCGAAGCGGAGGAAGCTTTCGATGGCCATCAGCTTAGGCGGCGCGCCGCGTAGCGTGGTGCTGCTTTGGGCGCGCTGCGCGAAGCAGGCTGCGGTTGTGCGCTTCGCCACAGCAGATCGTGCCGTGAGACTTCCGCGGCAAGGAAGCGCCCGCGTCGGATGCGGCTCTAGCCGAGCACGCGGTCCAGCGCTTCCACGAATCGCTTTAACTCGGATTTCCGGGTGTAGACATGCGGCGAAACTCTCAAGCCCTCGATCGGCCCCATGCGGCGGTACTTCACATGCACCTGGTGCCTGTCGCGCAATTCCTGCTCGACGTGCCTCATGTCGGCGCCGGCAATCGAGAACAGGCTGACCGCCGCGAGCCGCTCGTCGTCGACCGGCGTGTGCAGCCTGAAACCTCGAATGCCACGAGCCAGTGCCACCCAAAAGCGGGTCAACTCGCGCAAGCGAGCGTGCACGGCATGGACGCCGATTTCGCGATGGATCTCGATGGCGGGAGCGATGCCCGCCTGCAGCGCGGAGTTGTAGGTCCCCAGGTTCCAGTGGTCGAACTTGTCGATGCGATCGGGCACGTCTTCGAACGGCGCCATCAAGGGCCAGGTGGATGCAATGCGGTCGCGGCGCGCGATCAACATGCCGTTTCCAACGGGAGCCCCCAGCCACTTGTGGAGGCTGGTGACGAAGAAGTCGCAGCCGAGCGTCCGGAAGCTTACGGGCATCTGCGCGAAGGTCTGCGCACCGTCGACCAGGGACAGCACGCCACGTTCGCGCGCCAACTCGCACAGTCGCTCGGCGGGAAGCACGCGCCCCGTCCAATGCAGCATGTGCGTCAGCTGCATCACGCGCGATCGCGGCGTCAGCGCCTTCGAGTAGGCGGCGACGATCGCGTCGTCATCGTCGAGCGGATCGAAGCGCACCGTCAAGACCCGGATGCCATCCCGAGCGGCGCGCTGCTGCCAGCCGCCGAGAGCACTCGGGTAGTCCCACTCGGAGACCACGACTTCGTCGCCAGGCTGCATGGGAAGGCCGAAGATGACTGTGCTGAGTCCCTCCGTCGAGTTTCG
This sequence comes from Variovorax sp. J22R115, assembly GCF_030317005.1. NCBI lineage: Bacteria > Pseudomonadati > Pseudomonadota > Betaproteobacteria > Burkholderiales > Comamonadaceae > Variovorax > Variovorax sp. J22R115. The sequence continues at coordinate 165,679 of NZ_JASZYM010000006.1, forward strand.
GTTGAGCGCGATCTCGGCCGGATCGCAATCGACCAAGGCAGCCAGCGCGTCTTTGATCGAAGGCAGATTCGCATCGAGCCGGGTCCACATGTTGACGTCCGGGTTGCGGCTGACGAGGCGGAAGGCCTCGATCGCCGCCTGCTCGACGGCGCGTGGCGGCGGGCTGACGGCCGCGTTGTTCAGATTGAGCAGCGGCTCCTGCGCCGGATAGCGAGCGCGCACCTGCTCCCAGCGCTCCTCGTTGGCATCGAGCGCGGCTTGACCGGGCATTGCGTCGGGGTGCGTCATGAGCCTCAGTACCCGCGCGCGCGATCGATGAGGCCGAGCATCGGTTCGCCGTCCTCGAAGCGCCGCAGGTTGTCCAGCACCGCCTCGGCTGCGCTCAGTGGCTGCGTCATGCTCGCGATGTGCGGTGTGAGCTGGATGTTCGGATGGCGCCAGAAGGCATGCGCCGGCGGCAGCGGCTCGGGGTCGGTCACGTCGAGCACGGCATCGCCGATCTGGCCGCTGGCCAATGCGGCCAGCAGGTCGGCCACGACGAGCTGCGGCCCACGGCCGACGTGTACCAGACCTGCATCGGAAGGCAGCATCGAGAACAGCCGCGCATCGAGAAAGCGGCGCGTCGAATCGGTGAGCGGCAGCAGGCACACGAGGATGTCGGTGCGTGCGAGGAAGACAGGCAGTTCGTCGGCGCCCGCATGGCATTGCACACCATCGACTGCGTGCCGCGACCGGCTCCATCCCGCGCAATCGAAACCCATGCCGACGAGCTGCGCCAGTACGGCCTGTCCCAGCGAACCGAGGCCGAGAACGCCGACGCGCCGTTCGCCCGCCGGCCGCACCGGCAGCGGGCGCCACTGGCCCTCTTGCTGCTGGCGCCGGTAGCGTGGCATGTCACGATGCAGGCCGAGCACCGCGTGCGTCACGTACTCGACCATGCCGCGCACGATGCCGGGCTCCACCATACGCACCACCGGCAATGCGGGGGGCAGCGCAGCGAAGTCGAACTGGTCCACGCCGGCGCCGGAGGAGAACAGCACCTCGAGATTCGGAAAACGCATCGCGAGATTGTCCGGCGGCTCCCAGGCCGCAAGGAAACGCACGCGCGTCGGATCACCGACGTCGGGCCAGATGCGAAAGTCGATCTCGGGCGCGCGGTGCCGGAACACCTCGGCCCACTGGCGGCCTCGCACCGGATCGGATTTGTAGAGGAAGGTGGTCGTGCCCATGACCGGCCTCAACCGATGGCCTGGGTCACGATGGCGAACAGCGCCGGTCCGCCAGGCGGCGTGGCGAGTGGCGCGCCGCGCACCATCGTCGTCGGTGCGTCGACGCGCGGCAGGCCGAGGTCTTCGAGCCAGTCGACCAGCCCACTGTCGAAGTCGACATCGATGCGTGTGAAGTGGCCGGCGTTGAGACTGACGAGGTGCGCGATCAGCGCCTTTGCACCCCCCACGTCGGGTGCGACGACGGGGCCGATGGCGTGCCCGCGTCCGAAGCGGCGCAGCATCGCGAAGCCGCGCGGCTCGTTGTCATGGTCGAGCACCACGCAGGCATCGGCGGTGGCCAGCAGGTCGGCAATCAGCGCATCGCGCGGCATGCCGCGCGCCGCCGCATCGAGCGCCTGCAGCGCCTGTGCCTCGTGCACGCCGGCCGGCCGCAGCCGCCAGCCCGGCCGCAGCGCGACGAGCGGCGCCGGCTGCGCGACGCTCTGGTGCTGCCTCAGTTCACCGGTGCGCGCGAAGCCCAGCCGCTCGTACAGGCCCCGCCCTTCGGCGGTGGCGTGCAGCAGCACGGTGTGGTCGTCCAGCCCGTCGAGCAGCGCGCTCATCAGGCGGTGCCCGATGCGGCGGCCCCGGCAGGCCGGCGTCACGATCACGAGGCCAATGGTGGCGTGGCGCTCGCCCCAGCGCCAGCGCAGACCCGTGGCGATGATCTCGCCGTCGCCCTCGGCGACGATGCCTTCGGCGTGCGCGAACGCCTGCGCCCAGTCCGCCGGGCGGTGCGGCCAGCGCAGGTCGGCCGACAGCGCGTGCGCATGCGGAAGGTCGGCCGGGGTCATCGGTCTCAGCGCCACGCCATCCACGGCGGGTGCATTCAGGGTGTGATCGGGCATCGGAAAGCTTTCTGTGCGAAGGGAATGGCGCGTTGATCTTGGACGACATCGGCGCGCTGCACCAGACCGAAATCGACGTTCGCCGCAACTTGCAAGCTTCACCTGCGAAGGGGCCGGCTTTTGCAATTCGCTGCGTTGAGGCGCTCGCTTACGCACACAAATGCTGCGACATCCTGCCTAGCATCGATCGGCATTCCTCCGACCTTCCAACGCCCCTTCCGACATGCAAGTCTTCGACCCCCGACAGATCCACGTGCCCTCGGGCCATTTCATCGGCGGACGCCTCGTTCCCGACGCCGGCCGCATGGTCGTTCATCGGCCCTCCGACGCGCAGCCGCATGCCGAACTCCCGCTGGGCGATGCCGACACGGTGGACGCCGCCGTGCGCGACGCATGGACGACCTGGCGCCGCAGCGACTGGGCGCGCTGCGCGCCGCGCGATCGCGCACGCGTGCTGCGCCGCTGGGCCGACCTGATCGAGGCCGACGCGGCGCGGCTCGGGCCGCTGGAAGCCGTGTGCTCCACGCGCCCTGTGCGCGATGCCATCGCCTGGGACGTCCCCTTCACGGCCGAGGGCCTGCGCTTCTTCGCCGAGTACGCGGACAAGCTCGGCGGCGAGGTCGCGGCGACCCGCCACGATCACCTGGGCATGGTGGTGGCCGAGCCCTATGGAGTGGTCGGTGCCATCACACCATGGAACTTCCCGCTGGTCATGATGTCGTGGAAGGTCGGTGCCGCGCTCGCCGCCGGCAACGCGGTGGTGCTCAAGCCGTCGGAACTGACACCCTTCTCGGCGCTGCGGCTGGCCGAGCTGGCCATCGAGGCTGGCGTTCCGCCGGGCCTGTTCAATATCGTGCAGGGCGATGGGCGCACGACGGGCGACGCGCTCTCGCGGCATTCGCTGATCGCGAAGATGACCTTCACCGGCTCCACGCGCACCGGTGCCGCGATCATGTCCGCCTGTGCCTTGCATGGCCCCAAGGCGGTGACGCTGGAGCTGGGCGGCAAGAGCCCGCAACTGGTGTTCGACGATGCGCCCGATGTCGACCGCCTGGCCGGCATGATCGCCGGCGCGATCGCCGGCAACGCGGGCCAGGTGTGCGTGGCCGGTTCGCGGCTGATCGTGCAGCGCGGCATCGCGGCGGCGCTGGTCGAGCGCATCGCCGCCCGCTTCGAGGCGCTGCGACCGGGCGCGACCTGGGACGACGCGGCCACGCTGCCGCCCATCATCTCGGCGCTGCAGGCCGGGCGCATCCAAGACATCGTCGATCGTGCGCGCGACGCGGGCGGCCGAATCCGCTGCGGCGGCGGCCTGTTCGACGGCGGCCCTGGCGGCGCCTACTTCCGCCCCACGCTGATCGAGGGCGTGGACGCGGCCAACCCGGCTGTGCAGGAAGAAATCTTCGGCCCCGTGCTCACGGTCCAGACCTTTGGCGACGAAGAGGAAGGGCTGGCGCTGGCCGCCCACGAGCACTACGGCCTCGCCGCCGGCGTGCACACCGCGGACATCGGCCGCGCGCTACGCGCGATGCGCGGCATCTCGGCCGGCACCGTCTGGATCAACCGCTACGGACGCAGCGCCGACTTCGTCATCCCCACCGGCGGCTACCACCAGTCGGGCATCGGCAAGGACCTGGGGCGCCAGGCGGTCGAGGCCAACCTGCGCTTCAAAAGCGTGCTCATCGACTTCGCGGCGACGCACTGAGGTGCACGGCCGCACGCATCGAGGGCAGACCGCATGGCATGCCGCCGCACCCCCCGCAAACCGCAGCTTTCGCGCGGCAAGGGCCGCATTTCCCTATATCCCCGAGGCGGCTGCGTGCTGCAATCACTTCGTAATGAGTTTGTCGCATTTGCCGCATAAGGCAGGCGGCCCGCCCCGGTCGGCAACCGGTTTGACACAGGATCAGTGACCATGACCTTCCGTCCCAAGTACGTGACTTTCGACTGCTACGGTACCCTCACACGCTTCCGCATGGGCGAGATGACCCGCGACATCTTTGCCGACCGCGTGCCGGTCGAGCGCATGGAACAGTTCATCGCCGACTTTTCGGCCTACCGCTTTGACGAGGTGCTGGGCGCCTGGCAACCCTACGAGATCGTGCTGAAGAACGCAGTGCGGCGCCTGTGCAAGAAGTGGAAGCTGCAATACCTCGACAGCGACGCGCAGAAGTACTACGACGCGGTGCCCACCTGGGGCCCGCACGAGGACGTGCCCGCCGGCCTGGCCAAGGTCGCCAGGGAGATCCCGCTGGTGATCCTTTCGAACGCCTCGGACGGACAGATCCAGAAGAACGTGGCGATGCTCGGCGCGCCATTCCACCGCGTCTACACGGCACAGCAGGCACAGGCCTACAAGCCGCGCCTCCAGGCCTTCGAATACATGCTCGACTCGCTCGGCTGCAACCCCGAGGACGTGCTGCACGTGTCGTCCAGCCTGCGCTACGACCTGATGTCCGCGGACGACATCGGCATCGTCAACAAGGTGTTCGTCAATCGCGGCCACGGCCCCGGCAATCCGGCCTACCGCTACGTCGAGATCGCCGACATCGGCGGCCTGCCTGGCGTCGTCGGCCTCTGATTCCATTCACTCGACCCGCCCGCCCCCACGCCATGAAGCTCGACTCCTACTGGACCGATTCGGCGCCCGCCTTCGTCCCCGAGCGGCACGACCTGCCGGCGCAGGTCGATGTGGCGATCGTCGGCGGCGGCTTCACTGGTCTGTCGGCGGCCCTGGCGCTGGCCCGGCGCGGCGCCCGCGTGGTCGTGCTGGAAGCCGGCGCGCGCGTGGCGGCCGAGGCCTCGGGCCGCAACGGCGGGCACGTCAACAACGGGCTCGCGGTCGACTACGCGGATGTGGCCGCCAAGGTCGGCGTCGAGCGGGCTCGCGCCTGGTACCGTGCCTATGACGAGGCGGTAGACACGGTGGCGCGACTGGTGCGCGACGAGGCCATCGACTGCGACTTTCTGCGCCACGGCAAGCTCAAGCTCGCCACGCGCGCTAACCAAATGGCCGCGCTCGAACGCAGCGCCCAGCGCCTCGCCGACGATGGCGTGGACACCGACGTCGAGATCCTCGACGCGGCACGAGTGCGCGCCGAAGTTCAGAGCGATCGCTTCCATGGCGGCCTGCTCTACAAGCGCAGCGGCCAGATGCACATGGGCCGCTTCGCCCAGGGCCTGGCAGCGGCCGCGCAGCGCAACGGCGCGCAGATCCACACTGCCACCGGCGTGCGCCGCATCGAACGCCTGGGCCAGGGCCATGCACACAAGCTGCACACCGAACGCGGCAGCGTCACCGCGCAGCAGGTGCTGCTGGCGACGGGCGCGACCCGCCACGGCGCCTACGGCAGCTTCGGCTGGCTGCGCCGCCGCATCGTACCGATCGGCAGCTTCATCGTGGTCACTGAGCCGCTCGGCGCCGAACGCGCGAACGCCCTGCTCGCGGCCCGACGCACGTACGTGACGGTGGCCAACATCCACCATTACTTCCGGCTCACGGCCGACCACCGGCTGGTGTTCGGCGGGCGCGCGCGCTTCGCGGTCTCCAGCCCGCAGATGGATGCCGCGAGCGGCGAGATCCTGCGCGCAGGCCTGGCGGAGACCTTTCCGCAACTGCGCGACGTGCGGCTGGACTACTGCTGGGGAGGCCTGGTCGACATGACGCAGGATCGCCTGCCCCACGCCGGCGAGCGCGAGGGCCTCTACTACGCGATGGGCTACAGCGGCCACGGCACGCAGATGTCGGTCCACATGGGCGAGCGCATGGCCGCCGTGATGAACGGCGATGCGAGCGCCAATCCCTGGCGGGGCCGCAACTGGCCCGCCATCCCCGGTCACTTCGGTCCGCCCTGGTTCCTGCCGGCCGTGGGCCTGTACTACACGCTCAAGGACAGGATGGCCTGACCGCCCTCGAGCCCGCGTCTTCGTTTCGTGTACCTCAATCTTTGCCACCGACCCACAAGGAGTACCCCACCATGAGCGACAGCAGCAACAAGAGGTTCGATGGCCTCGTCGGTCCCGGCGAAAGCCTTCGCGTGATGGAGCAGCTCCAGCGCGGCGCCACGCGACGCGACATCCTGGCCATGCTGATGGCCGGCGGCATGCAGGCCACCCTTGCCGGAGGCCTCGCCGGCATGGCGGTGACCGCCCACGCGCAGACGCCGCGGCGCGGCGGCCGCATCCGGGTCGCGGGGGCGACCGCCGCGGCGACCGACACGCTCGATCCGGCCAAGCAGTCGAACCAGACCGACTACTCGCGCTGCAACATGATCTACAACGGCCTCACGTCGCTCGACGGTAGCCTGACGCCGCAGCCCTCGCTGGCCGAGTCGTTCGCCACCAAGGATGCGAAGACCTGGGTCTTCACGCTGCGAAAGGGCGTGGTGTTCCATGACGGCAAGCCGCTCTCGCCGGCCGACGTGGTGTACTCCGTGATGCGCCACAAGGATCCGGCCACCGCCTCCAAGGCCAAGGTGCTCGCCGACCAGATCGATAGCGCCAAGGCCACCGGCCCCAATGAAGTGACCTTCGTGCTCAGCGCACCGAATGCCGACCTGCCGGTGATCCTGGGCACCTTCCACTTCCACATCGTCAAGGAAGGCACCACCGACTTCAATGCCGGCGTCGGCACCGGCCCCTACAAGCTCAAGGAATTCAAGCCCGGCGTGCGCTCGCTGGTGGTGCGCAATGACGCCTACTGGAAGCCCGGCAAGCCCTACCTCGACGAGATCGAGTTCGTGGGCATCGGCGATGAGAGCGCACGCGTCAATGCGCTGCTGTCCGGCGGCATGGACCTGGTGGGCTCGGTCAATCCACGCTCGGTCGAGCGCGTGAAGGGCACGCCCGGCTTCGGCATCTTCGTCACCCAGTCCGGCCAGTACTCCGATCTCGTGATGCGCAAGGACACGGGCCCCGGCGCCAACCCGGACTTCGCCCTCGCGATGAAGTACCTGTTCGACCGCGAGCAGATGAAGAAGACCATCGCGCTCGACTATGCGGTGGTTGCCAACGACCAGCCGATCGATCCGACCAACCGCTTCTACTTCGCCGGCCTGCCCCAGCGACCCTTCGACCTCGACAAGGCCAAGTTCCACCTGCAGAAATCCGGCGTCACCGGCAAGGTGCCCGTGGTGGCTTCACCGGCGGCCCTGTACTCGGTGGAGATTGCGCTCATGCTGCAGCAGACCGCGCAGCGCGCGGGCCTCGAGCTCGACATCAAGCGCATGCCGGCCGACGGCTACTGGTCGAACCATTGGCTCAATAGCCCCGTGGGCTTCGGCAACGTGAACCCGCGTCCGAGCGCCGACGTGCTGCTGACCCAGTTCTTCCAATCGGGTGCGGCATGGAACGAATCGCGCTGGAAGAACGAGAAGTTCGACCAGTTGCTGCTCGCTTCGCGAGCAGAAACCGACCTGGCCAAGCGCAAGCAGATGTACGCCGACATGCAGACGATGATCCACCAGGAGGCCGGCATCGGCATCCCGCTCTTCCTCGCGAGCATCGACGGTCATACGTCCAAGCTCAAGGGGCTGTCGCCGATTCCACTCGGCGGCCTCATGGGCTACAACTTCGCGGAAAACGTGTGGCTCGAGGCCTGATCCACACGCGCCGGACCGCCTTGGAAGACATCTCATGAACCCCGTGATCATCAAGCTCCTTGGTCAGCGGATCGCGCTGGCGCTGCTGTCCCTGCTGGCGGTGTCGGTGATCGTCTTCTCGATCACCGCGGTGCTGCCCGGCGATGCCGCGCAGGAGCAGCTCGGCCAGGACGCCACGCCCGAAGCCGTCGCCGCCCTGCGCGCGCAGATGGGCCTGGACGTTCCTGCGCCCGAGCGCTACCTCAACTGGCTGCGCGGCATGGCGAAGGGCGACCTCGGCCGCTCGGCCACGACACAGATGCCGGTGGCCGAGCTGGTTGCCAGCCGCCTGCCCAACTCGCTGCTGCTTGCGGCGGTCACGGCGCTGTTCTCGGTGCCGATCGCGCTGGCGCTCGGCATCGCCTCGGCGGTTTGGCGCGGCTCCTGGTTCGACCGCGCGGCCTCGACCTCGGCCGTGGCAGTGGTGTCGGTGCCGGAGTTCCTGGTCGCGACGCTGGCGGTGCTGGTGTTCGCGGTCCAACTCCGCTGGCTGCCGGCGCTGTCCTTCGTCAACGACATCGAGTCGGTCGGTCAGATGCTGCGTGCCTTCGCCATGCCGGTGCTGGTCCTGTGCTGCGTGATCGTCGCACAGATGATGCGCATGACGCGCGCCGCGGTGATCGACCAGCTCGAGGCACCCTACATCGAGATGGTGCGGCTCAAGGGCGCTTCGCCGATGCGCATGGTGCTGGCGCACGCGCTGCCCAATGCGGTGGGCCCGATCGCCAACGCGGTGGCGCTGAGCCTGTCGTACCTGCTCGGCGGGGTGATCATCGTCGAGACCATCTTCAACTACCCGGGCATCGCCAAGCTGATGGTCGACGGCGTCTCGCAGCGCGACATGCCGCTGGTGCAGACCTGCGCCATGATCTTCTGCTGCGCCTACTTGATCCTGGTGACGACGGCCGACATCTGCGGCATCGTCGCCAACCCGCGACTGCGCCACCGCTGAGGCAGCCCGATGGAAACATCCACCTCTACACCGGCCGTGAATGCCACGGCTTCCGTCGCGACTGCCCCGCCCGAGCGGCGCGCCAGCCCGCTGCGCCGGCTTGCCGGCTTCGGCCCATCCGGGCTGCTCGGCCTGGCCGTGCTGCTGTTCTGGCTGCTCGCGGCGCTGCTCGGGCCCTGGCTCCTTTCGCACACCTCGGGTGCCATGGGCGGCAACAACGTCTTCGCGCCCATCAGCGCGGCGCACTGGCTGGGCACCGACTACCTCGGCCGCGACATGCTGGCGCGGGTCATTGAAGGCGCGCGCTATACCGTCGGCGTCGCACTGCTCGCCACGCTGCTGGCCAGCGGCATCGGCACCGCCCTGGCGCTGCTGGCCGCCGCCAGCGGCCGCTGGATCGACGCGGTGCTGAGCCGCGGCCTCGACACCCTGACTGCCATCCCGAGCAAGATGTTCGCGCTCATCATGGTGGCGGGCTTCGGCTCCTCGGTCCCGATGCTGGTGGGCACGGCAGCGATCATCTACGTGCCCGGCGCGTACCGCATCGCGCGCTCGCTGGCCGTCAACATCAACGCGCTCGACTACGTGACCGTGGCGCGCACGCGCGGCGAAGGCACGCTCTACATCATGCTGCGCGAGATCCTGCCGAACATCGCCGGCCCCATGCTGGCTGACCTGGGCCTGCGCTTCGTTTACGTCGTGCTGCTGCTGGCGAGTCTGAGCTTCCTCGGGCTGGGCATCCAGCCGCCGGCGGCCGACTGGGGTTCGCTGGTGCGCGAGAACATCGGTGCACTGGCCATGGGCGGCGCCTCGGTGATCGTGCCGGCGCTGGCCATCGCGAGCCTGACCATCGCGGTCAACCTCGTTATCGACAACCTTCCGGGCCGTTCGGCCCGCGAAAGAGGAGCACGCTGATGGGCACACCACTCACCGTCCAAGGCTTAAGCATCGTGGCTGGCAGCAGCACGCTGGTCGACAGCCTGAGCTTCTGCGTACAGCCCGGCGAAGTGCTGGCGCTGATCGGCGAGTCGGGCTCCGGCAAGACCACCACCGCGCTGGCGCTGATGGGCTATGCGCGCCACGGCTGTCGCATCTCGGCGGGCCGGGTGCAGATCGGCGACATTGACGTGCTTGCGCTCGATGCGGCGCAGCAGCGCGCGCTGCGCGGCCGCACGGTTGCGTACATCGCGCAGAGCGCGGCCGCCTCCTTTAATCCCTCACGCACGATCATGGACCAGGTCGTCGAGCCGACCGTCATTCACCGCCTGTGCAAGCGGGCCGAGGCCGAGGCAAAGGCGGTGCAGCTGTTCCGCGAGCTGGCTCTGCCCGATCCGGAAACCATCGGCGCGCGCTATCCGCACCAGGTCTCCGGCGGCCAGCTGCAGCGGCTGATGGCCGCGATGGCGCTGATCGGCGACCCCGATCTCGTGATCCTGGACGAGCCGACCACCGCGCTCGACGTGACGACGCAGATCGAGGTGCTGCGCGCGTTCCGCCGCGTGGTGCGCGAGCGCCGCGCCACCGCGGTGTACGTGAGCCACGACCTGGCCGTGGTGGCGCAGATGGCGGACCACATCCTGGTGCTGCGCAACGGCCGCATGCGCGAGCTGAACCCGACCGGAGCCATCCTCGCCGCGCCGGTCGACGAGTACACCAAGAGCCTGCTGGCCGCCGCCCGACCGGTGACGCGCGAATCGGGCAAGGCAGCGAACGACGACCCCGAGTTGCTGCTCCACGTACAACAGCTCTCGGCCGGCTACGGCGCGGTGGATGCGCAGGGGCGCCCGGCCAAGCCGATCCTCCAGGACATCGATCTGAAGCTCCACCGCGGCCAGGCGATCGGGGTGATCGGCGAGTCGGGCTCGGGCAAGACCACGCTGGCGCGGGCCGTCGCCGGCCTGCTCACGCCCAGCCACGGCAGCGTGCTGTTCCGCGGCCGTGAGCTCGCGCCGACGCTGCAGCAGCGCGAGCGGGACGAGCTCCGCCGCATCCAGATCGTGTTCCAGATGGCCGACACCGCGCTGAACCCGTCGCAGACCATCGAGCGCATCCTGGCGCGCCCGCTCGAGTTCTACAAAGGCTTGCGCGGCGAGCCGCTCCAGCGCCGCATCCGCGAACTGCTGGATCTCGTCAAGCTGCCGCATTCGGTGGCTGGGCGCTTGCCGGGCGGCCTCTCGGGCGGGCAGAAGCAGCGCGTGAACCTCGCGCGCGCGCTCGCGGCCGATCCTGATCTCATCCTCTGCGACGAGGTGACCTCCGCGCTCGACACCGTGGTCGCCGCGGCGGTGCTCGACCTGATGGCCGAACTGCGGCGCGAGCTCGGCGTGTCCTATCTCTTCATCAGCCACGACCTGCACACGGTGCGCGCGGTGTGCGACGAGATCGTCGTGATGCAGCACGGCCGCAAGCTGGCGCAGGTGGCACGCTGCGACTACGAGCGCGGCCCGCACCACCCCTACTACGAACTGCTGGCCCGCTCGGTTCCCGAACTGCGCCAGGGCTGGCTTGACGACATGGACCGCACGGCCGCGGCAGCAACATGAGGAGAACCGAAATGACGCCCACCTTCCGCATCGCGCTGATCGCCGGCGACGGCATCGGCAAGGAAGTGATGCCCGAAGGCCTGCGCGTGGTGCAGGCCGCAGCGGCGCGCTTCGGCTTCGAGCTCGAGTGCCGCACCATCGACTGGGCCAGCTGCGACTACTACGCTGCGCACGGCCAGATGATGCCCGACGACTGGAAGGCGCAGCTTCAGGGCGTCGACGCGCTGTATTTCGGCGCCGTCGGTTGGCCCGAGACCGTGCCGGATCACGTCTCGTTGTGGGGGTCGCTCCTGAAGTTCCGCCGGGAGTTCGACCAGTACATCAACCTGCGCCCGGTGCGCCTGTTCGAAGGCGTGCCCTGCCCGCTGGCCGGTCGCCAGCCCGGCGACATCGACTATCTCGTGGTGCGCGAGAACACCGAGGGCGAATACACAGCGCTCGGCGGCGTGATGTACGAAGGCACCGAGCGCGAGATCGTGATCCAGGAATCGGTGTTCTCGCGTCACGGCACCGACCGCGTGCTGAAGTACGCCTACGAGCTCGCCCAGGCGCGCAAGAGAAGACACCTGACGGTGGCCACCAAGAGCAACGGCATTGCGATCAGCATGCCTTGGTGGGACGGGCGCGCCGACGCGATCGGCCAGGACTACCCCGACGTGAAGGTCGACAAGCAGCACATCGACATCCTGTCGGCGCGTTTCGTGCTGCAGCCCACGCGCTTCGACGTGGTGGTGGCGAGCAACCTGTTCGGCGACATCCTCTCCGACCTCGGGCCCGCGACCACCGGCACCATCGGACTCGCGCCATCGGCCAACCTCAACCCCGAGCGCAAGTTCCCGTCGCTGTTCGAGCCTGTGCACGGCTCGGCGCCGGACATCTACGGCCAGAACATCGCCAATCCCATCGCCATGATCTGGTCGGGCGCACTGATGCTGGACTTCCTCACGCAGGGCCAGGGCGCCGGGCGCGCTGCGCACGACGCGATCCTGGGCGCGATCGAGGCGGTGCTGCGCGAAGGGCCGCGCACGCGCGACCTCGGCGGCACGGCCTCAACCACCGAACTGGGTATCGCGATCGCCGAGCGGGTCATGGCCTCCTGATGCCTCCTTTGCCCAACGCCACCAAGATTGCGCCGACCATGACACTCACCCTCGAACGCCAGGACCTGATGCCGGGTCGCCAACTCATCGGCGGCGAATGGCGCGATGCGAGCGATTCCCGCCGCCTCGACGTGATCGATCCCGCCACCGACATCGTGTTTGCCAGCGTGCCGGACGGCACCGCGGCCGACGCACGGGCAGCGGTCGATGCTGCGCATGCCGCCTTCCCGGTCTGGCGCGCCGTGCCGGCCAAGGAGCGGGCGCGGATCCTGAAGCGCTGGAACGACCTCATGCTCGCGCACCAAGAGGACTTGGGTCGCCTCGTCTCACGCGAGCAGGGCAAGCCACTGACCGAAGGGCGTGGCGAGGTGGCCTACGCGGCCAGCTACGTCGAGTGGTTCGCCGAGGAAGCCACGCGTGCCAACGGCGACGTGATTCCAGCGCCCGTGCCGGGCCGTCGGATGATGGCACTGAAGGAGCCGGTGGGCGTGGTCGCTGCGATCACGCCGTGGAACTTCCCGGCTGCCATGATCGCCCGCAAGATCGCCCCGGCGCTCGCGGCAGGCTGCACCGTAGTGTGCAAGCCGGCCGAAGACACGCCGCTCACTTCCCTAGCCCTCGTGAGCCTGGCCCAGGAGGCCGGCGTGCCGCCGGGCGTGCTGAACATTGTCACGGCCTCGCGTGAACGCACGCCCGAGGTGGTGGACGTGTGGCTGGCCGACGTGCGCGTTCGCAAGGTCACGTTCACGGGCTCCACGCCCGTGGGCAAGCATCTCGCCCGCGCTTCGGCCGACACGCTGAAAAAGCTGTCGCTCGAGCTCGGCGGCAACGCGCCTTTCATCGTGTTCGACGATGCGGATGTCGATGCCGCAGTGGAGGGCTTGATGGTGGCCAAGTTCCGCAATGGCGGCCAGACCTGCGTCTGCCCGAACCGGGTCTTCGTGCAGGCCCGGGTGCATGACGCATTCGTCGACAAGCTGGCCGCGCGGGTCGGCGCGCTGAAGGTGGGTCCGGCCACCGAGCCTGATTCGCAGATCGGCCCGATGATCAACGCGCGTGCAGTCGACAAAATCGAGCGCCACGTGAGCGATGCCGTCGCCAGGGGCGCGAGCATCGTGGTCGGCGGCAAGCGCCTGCGCTCTGCGCGCTGCGACGGCCCGCATTACTACGCCCCCACCGTCCTGGTGAACGCCGACGCAACGATGGAATGCAGTTGCGAGGAGACCTTCGGGCCGGTGGTCCCCGTCACGCGCTTCGACAGCGAGGCAGAGGTCGTTGCCGCAGCCAACGACACGCCCTTCGGGTTGGCGGCGTACTTCTATTCGACCGACGTGCGGCGCATCTCGCGCGTGACGGATGCGCTGGAGTCGGGCATCGTCGGCGTCAATGAAGGCGCCCTCGCCGCCGAGGCCGCGCCCTTCGGTGGCGTCAAGGAGTCGGGCTATGGCCGCGAGGGGTCGGTGCACGGCTTGGACGACTACATGCACACCAAATACGTGTGCCAAGGCGGTCTCTGAACCCGGGACTGTCGGAGATCCTTGGATAAGCTGCGGTCTCGCCTTCGGCTCGGTCGCCTCGCTGCTTCGCAGCGAAAGCGGTCTTCCGACCCGGCCGATGCGGATGACTGCAAATGGCGGAAGACCTCGATGTGGTCATTGATCGCGGCGCAATGCAGGGCGGTCCGCCGCTGATCGTTGGTTGTTGTGTGGTCGTAGCCGGCGGCCTGCAGCTTGCGCACGATCGCCAAGCTGTCCCCCACCGCGCAGCGCTCTTGGTTCCACATCCGTCGCTACGCGCCGGCCGCTTCCATGACGCTCTTCACATCGGCTCTGGTCCGATCGCAGCGGGCTAGCCGGGAGCCACAGAGGTCTCGAGCTCACGCTCCGCACGCAGGCTGGCCAGGTCACGACCGATTGTCACGACGGCGAGCTCACGGTCGCCTTGACGGTAGGCCACACTGCAGTCGCGTGCCGACAGCGATCCGTCAATCTCGATCGCGTCCCAGCGTTCGGCATGACCCACGTACTGGATGGCAACGTCGTAGTGCTGGCTCCAGAAGAATGGGCTGATGTCAAAAGGTTGGCGCCGCCCAAGCATGTTCAGCGCGGCGACCTGGCCCTGTCGCTGCGCAAGCGCCCAGTGTTCGACGCGAATGCGCTCACCTGAATGCGAATCGGGCCAGCGCGCAATGTCGCCGGCTGCGAAGATGCCCGGCGCGCTGGTCTGCAGGTATGCGTCGACGCTGACGCCCCGGTCGACCGCAAGCCCGGCTTGCTCGGCCAGCACGATCGATGGTCGCACGCCGACACCCGCGACGATCAGGTCGGCCTCGATCACAGTGCCGTCGGCCAGGCTGGCGCGCTTGCCGTCCACGCGCGTCACCGTCGTGCTCAGATGAAAGGTCACGCCGTGTGACGCATGCAACTCGCGCACAAACTCACCGACCTCCGGACCGAGCACGCGCAACATCGGCACGGCGTCAGGGGCCACGACATGCACTTCAAGGCCTCGACCACGCAGCGATGCCGCGACCTCGAGGCCGATGAAGCTCGCCCCGATCACGAGCGCCGAGTGGGCCGACGCTGCCCGCGTAACGATTGCGCGGCTGTCGGCGAAGTTGCGCAGGCTCAGCACCTGGCCCGCTGCTGCGCCGGGCACGGCCAACTGCACTGCGTCGGCACCGGTAGCGAGGAGCAGCGCGCCGAAGGTGAGCCCTTGGCCTCCGGCCACGCGCACCTGGCGTGCGGCCACGTCAATCGCCTCGACACGTGTGTTCAGCCGCAGGTCGATGCGCTGTTCCCGGTACCACTCGTCCGGCTTCAGCGGCATCCAGTCGGCCTCCGCCGTGCCTGCAAGGAAATCCTTCGACAGGTTGGGCCGGTCATAAGGCGGGTCGACGTCGGCGCTGAGCATCGTGAGGCGGCCTTCGTAGCCTTCCCGCCGCAACTTTTCGGCCGCAGCCAAGCCGGCCCCGCCGCCACCGACGATGACCACATTGTCCAACGGCGCGTTGCTGCGCGAACGCGGGGCAGCAACGATTCGCTCGCGGGCGAACACCCGTCCGCCGACCTGCTCAGTGCGCCAGGTGGGCAGGTCGTCGAGTGCCGGGGCGCACAGTGCCGAGCCATCGCGGATGTCGAACTGCGAGTGATGCATCGGGCAATGCAGCACGTGTCCGCAGATCAGGCCGTCGGCGAGCGCCGCGTGATAGTGCGTGCACTGCGCGCCGATCGCGTAGAACGCATCGCCCTGGCGCAGCAGAAGAGCGTCGTCGCCGTCGATCTGCCCGGACAGCATCGCGCCGTCGGCGATGTGTTCGAGCGGAACGCCTGCTTTCAGATCGAGTGGGGTGGAGTCTGTCATGGTTTTGTGTGCGCGCAATGGTCCAGTCGTCAAATGCCTCGAAGCTATGCGGTAGTACTAGCCAGAGGCTCAGATTCAGAAGGCAACCCGCTGTTTCACAATGTCGCTACGCATTCCCGCGTACAGCGCGCGGCCATCCGCATTCATCGATGCGGAGGACTTGGGTGGTGGCTTACGGTGCTTGCGAACAAAAGCATCGTAGGCAACCACGCTGGCCGACGCAAGACACGCGCGGGGGTCCACCGTGTTGCCGGGCGAACACCAATCGCACGCGGCCTAGCCGACCCATGGACTTTGCCATTGCCAGAGCAGAATGCAGCTCGGCAGAGCGAGCACCAATCCCAACATATCCCTAGAGGGCCTGCACCGCGACCTGCCGGTGCTGCATTCGGGTAGCGTCCAAACTTCAGGCTCACAGCCGAGTCACATCCACGACGGCGGCTGCGAGGGCATCGGGTGCCTCCTGAGGCAGGTTGTGCCCTATCCCACCGCCGATAAGCCGGTGCGCGTAGGGTCCCGAGAACTTCTTGGCGTAGCTGCTGGGCTCGGGGTGCGGCGCACCGTTGGCGTCCCCTTCGAGCGTGATCGTCGGCACACGGATGACCGGAGCCTGGGCCAGGAGCAATTCAAAATCGTCGTACCTCGCTTCGCCTTCCGCTAGGCCAAGCCTCCAGCGATAGTTGTGGATCACAATGGCCACGTGATCCGGATTGTCGAGGGCAGCCGCACTGCGTTCAAACGTGGCGACGTCAAAGGCCCATTTCGGCGACGCTGTCTGCCAGATCAGCCGGGCGAACTCTTTGCGGTTCTTCTCATAGCCCAAACGCCCCCGTTCGGTGGCGAAGTAGTACTGGTACCACCATTGCTGTTCAGCTTGGGGCAACAGGGGAATCTCGCCAATCTTCTGGCTGCCGATCAGATAGCCGCTGACGGAGACCAACGCATTGACGCGCTGCGGCCAGAGTGCCGCCATGATGCACGCCGTGCGCGCCCCCCAGTCGCAGCCCGCAACCACGGCCTTCTCGATCTTCAGCGCATCCAGTAGGTCGACGATGTCGAGCGCGATCGCGCTTTGCTGACCGTTGCGGGGCGTCTTGTCCGAGATGAACCGAGTGCCACCGTATCCTCGCAGATGTGGAACGATCACCCGATGGCCAGCCGCTGCCAGCATCGGGGCGACGTCTGCGTACGTATGGATGTCATAGGGCCAGCCGTGCAACAGGATCACCGGCGCTCCGTTTGCCGGGCCGAGTTCGGCGTACTCGACACGTAGCACGCCTGCGTCAACGCTTCTGAGCGCCTTGAGTTGCTTCAAGGGTGATGCCCTGGAAATTGTGGATTGAGCGAAGGCAGCCCCGCCATTGAGTTGTGTCGCCACGCCGAGTGCCGCAGCGCCCAGGAATGAACGTCGCGGCAGGGATGGCCTGTCTGACATGCGGAACTCGTCGCGACGCTGAAGGATCGAGTGTGCCGGCGCGCCCGGCAAGGTGGTCAGCGGCGTTCTCACTGGGTGCTCTCAATCACGCACCGTGCCGCGGTGGCACCCGCTTCGGCGCGAACGGCCTGGCGGTCTAGAGAAGTGCCAGTGACGCGAGCGACGCCGGCGCCCTCACCATACGGGTTGCCCGCACGCGTCGCACCCAGAGCCAGAGACCGCACCGTCTCCTTGTCGGCTTGACCGCGGAACGCTGGCGCGACACCTGAATGAGCCCCCTCTCGGAAGGGATCAGCTGCGTGGGCCGCGGCAAGCGCTTGGCTGCGCACTTCGTCGCGGTCTGCGTTCGATTTGAATTTCAGTACTCCCTGGTACTGCTCGGCGCTCGCACTCATCGCGCAGAGGGAGGAAAGCGCGGTCGCGCCAATGACGAAAGAGAGTTTCATGGCAGGTTCCTTCAGAGGATCGACAAATGGGAAATGGAAAAGGCCGCAGCGCGCGTGGGATGCATTCGAGCACCAGCGAGATCATCTGTTCGGCTGCGCACGGCCCCGGGGGCGGGCGTGTGTATGCACCGAAAGTCGACAAGAAGATCGTCCGGCAACACGCTCATCACCGGGAAGGTATCGAGGATTCCAAATAGCTTGCGGCCTCATCGCGGTCATAGAACCGCCCGTTCAATGTGAAGCCGGACTGCACCGAATCTTTCACAGAGATGACCCCACCAGCCGCGGATCTCGAGACGACCAGTTCGTCGGGCAATCCACCAATCATGTGAATGGGGGCCAGCCGGCCATCTGCGAAGCGCGACGGATAGACATGGCCCGTCTCTGTGTTTCGGAACGCTGGTCGAAATCCGTAGCACCTGTTGTCGGCGCTGACACCTCCACATCCCTGATAGGCCATGTTCTCTTCCTTAAGAATCAACTGATTCATTTGTTCACCTCGTGGTCAATCTCGGACTGGGCCGCACTCTTTTCAGAACTCTCAGAAGAAGCAATGAACTGAGGCAATGCTAGGAATTCAATGCGCTTGTCGGTAGATCTCTCTCTCGCAACTTGGTGTATCCCGGTGGGCACCAACGCAAAAGCGTCCATAGGGATTGGTGTTGGACCTTCAACACCGTGATCCCCTGCACATCTCTACCGCGCTTCCCGACACGCCCCTACGCTTTGAGCACGCAACGGCATGGCGACGACAAGAGCAGATTTGCTTACCCAAGCAATTGCGGATCACATCTGCCCGAGTACCACCGAAGGCAGCCGCTTCAATCAACTGGTGACTACGAATCATGACCAAGATCTTTGCGTCCGCATTGCTTTCGATCCTCGCTGCTATGACGGTGCTCTACGCTATGCAGCCAGTAGACGCTGCCGTTCGGGCTCCGGCTTCAGTCGACCGGATCACAGATCCCTTCGCCTCCACAATGAATTTGACAATGCCGCCGCCACAGGAGCCGTACGACGCCACACCGATCACTCCGGTCGAAACCGTTGGAGCTGCAGCCTACGAGCCCTTCTAAACAGATCGCCCCCCGTGCCAGGCGAGTACTGCGGGAGGATGCTCAACCCCTCGCGGCAAATCGGTCGGCGCGCGCGGCGTCGAGGACTGCATCAAGATGCGTATCCATCCGTTCGAGGGGGATGCGGTCCCCAAGCCATGCATTCGGGGCAACGAACCATTGCGTGGCCGACCAGCCGTCGAAGACTCCTGACAGCTCGGCCAACACACGCCGCGTCTCGGTTCTCGCTCCAAGACCTCTTCGTTCAAGCTGAAACGCTGGCACCCAAACGGATTGATTCCATTCGAAGCACAGGATCTCTCCCGAAGCGATCGAGCGCGAGAGGCTCGCGTGGTCACCGGTACCACGTCCGGACTGCAGTTGGGCCAAGTCATGCCAGCGCAAGAGACCGCCCGTCGCTCGATAGGCGTCAAGCAGCGCGATGAATGCGACATCGCGCTGAGACTCTTGCACTCGTTCGACAAAGCTGCAGCGTAGTGGGTGCCCAACGGGGCCCGTTGGCGCGCCGTTGCGAACCCCGTTGGAAACTTTCTCAAGGCTGACACTGAGTTTGACCATCGATTGCCCCTTCGGAAGCATCACCGACCGTGGTTGACAACGTCGAACAACCAAAGCAGCCTGCTCAGGTATGTCGGCCTGATGCGCACGGCGCACCCCGTAGGACGCGCGCGCACGAGCGGCGCCGGCCGCGATGAAGGTCGCTTTGGCACAGGGGGCGAAGTGGGCATGGACAGGTTAGACATGGCCTATTTCCTTCGCCTCAGAATCTGTACGCGTAGCGCAGTTGCACGAAGTTCTCGCCAGGATTCGGATGCTTGATGCCAGCGTTCGAGAAATGCTGCAGGCGCAGCGTCACCTCTTGCTCACCCGCCGCACCGAATTGCCAGCCTAAGGCCAGGTGGTCGCCGAAATTGAACTCCGTACTGAATCGCCGCGACCCGTTGCCATAGATCGGGAAAATCCAGTTGGCTCCGATGCCTGCCTCGAAAAAGAAATGACTCCAGCCCCGCGGTCGCAGCCGGATCACCGGCGTAACGCCAACCTGCGTCACTTCATGGCGCCCGGACCACGCCGCGCCCCTCGAGATGCGCCAACGTCCCAGCGAAAAGTCCAGGTACCCCTCCCAAAGTCCCCAATCGTTCTCATGGCGCCACGGCAAGTCCCATGTGACGCCGATCGTTGCCGATGCGACGTCATCTCCTGCGCCAGCCTGCACGTAGGCCGAGTTGAGATTGCGCAGCAATGCCTCACCGGCATTGGCGGATCCGGACAGCGCCACCGCGCTCAGGAGAATCGATTGAACAGCGCGACCCCGCCAAGTAGCGCGGATCAAAGATGGCAGGCACGATTGCATGAAGCCCCTCTTGTTGGATGAAGCGACGATCAAGATGGAGGCATCCCAACGACGAAGTCGTCCGACGCCTGCGCCGCAATGCATCCAATGCTAGGCACCGGCTTCTCTGCTCGGAAGACTTCCTTGGGGTACTACGGTGTTGTCGAAAAGGCATCAACAATGCGACTGCCTTTGAAGGAAGACACTGAGCTCTCTCCTGAGCGAGAGCGAGTTTCTGCGGGCATGACTCACCTTGAGCAGAGAGCGCTTCTGAGCAAATGAACGTCGCGGAATACCGTCATGGACGGAGCGGATGGTTCGGCGCCGATCGGGCGCCCTCAAATCCCGAACATCTGGGATTTGACTGTCCTCAGTGCCTTCGCACGGCCCGGTTACAGCAGGCCGTCGCGTTGGCTGCGCATCGAAGCACGCGGGCCGGCACTGGACATCGGTGGCCGCTCCTCCGTGAGCAAGCCCCGACGACGCGCTTCCCGCAATGCGGCAGTCCGCGTCGGCTCTCCGAGCTTCCCCAGAATGGCTTTCACATGGCTCTTGACCGTGCCCTCGCCGATGCCCAGGTGGCGACCGATGTCCTTGTTGTTCAATCCGCGGGCAATGAGATGTAGAACCTCCAGCTCGCGGCCCGTCGGCACGACAAAAGTCAGACTATCCAGCAGTTGCTCCGCCACCGAATCGGAAAGGTACCTGCGGCCCACCGCGACGCAGCGCACCGCTTCCGAGAGTTCATCGGCCGTGCAGTCCTGCAGCACGTAGCCGCGGATTCCCGCATCCACGGCCCGGCGAATCTGCAATCCCGCGTTCTGGTCAGTGACGATCAGCGACGAACTCGCGGTACTCCGGCGACTTCGAACGGTCGCGGTCGCACCATGCAGGCCTGTCGCGTAGTCGGTCACGAGGACGTCGGCAGCGGACGCGTCGGTCTCACCCATTTGCACCGCAAAGTCCGCGCGAGAGCGAAGCAGCGCGGCGATGCCGGCGGCGACATAGGTGTCGCGATGCGTGACTGCCACGCTGATCTTCGAGGCTCCGGCCTGAGCGGTCATTTCGGCTCCAATCTCTACGTCGCCAGTGCGACGATGCTGTTGAATCCGTTCCTTGCCATCTTTGCATAGGGACAGAATCGTTCGGTGCTGCGCACCAGCTCTTCAGCGATGCCCTTCTCGACGCCTGGCAAGGAAATACGAACGTCAGCCGAGAGAGCGAAGAGTCCATCGACCGGATCCCGCCCGAGTGCGACAGAGACCTGAACGCTCGAGCCGCGAAGCGCGATACCGCTCCTGGCTGCAAGCAAGTTGAGCGCGCCGTGAAAGCACGCGGCGAACGCCGCTGCAAACAGCTGCTCGGGATTCGTTCCGCCGCCTTCGCCGCCGAGCTCAGGCGGAAGCCGCAACTGCACGTCGAGGTTTCCATCCTCGGCGCGCACGATACCCGAGGCACGCGCGTGTTCTGCCTCTCCGCCGCTGGCCGTGACCTTCGTCGAATAGAGCGCGAGGAAGTTCGGCCCCTGGTACTTGTTCAGCAGCGTCACCGGCGGGGGTTGCAGCTTGGACACGTTGAGCGGCTCCGCCGCAACTCCTTGAGTTGGCGGCCCCTGACGCGAAGCCCGCTTCGACGGTCCTCGCGACGCAGGAGACGCCGGGTCTGGGCACATCGTTTTCGTGACCGGTTGCGGCGGAGGCGCTGGCATCAGCGAGGCGCCTTGGGCAGCGCGAACCAGGCGTCGAAGTTGAGCGCACCGATGCGCGGGTTGGCGCCCGGCACGAGCGTATCGTCCTTGAGCTCCGCTCCGAAGTAACGCGCATGCACGTCCGGCACCACGGTGCGCGAGTCGCTCGAAGCCTTGAGAAAGCGTTGAACGAGCTCGGACAGGCGCACACGCTCCGGACCCGCGATCTCGACCACCGCGTTGAGCGGCGAGCCCAAGGTGTAGTCGGCCACCGCCGCTGCGACATCGTCCGACGCAATCGGCTGCACGAAGGCCGGCGAAAGATGGACGGTGTCACCTTCCGCGCCGGATTGCGCGATAGAACCCAAGAACTCGAAGAACTGGGTTGAGTGGACGATGGTGTAGGGCATCTTCGATTCGCGGATGAGCCTCTCTTGCTCGATCTTGGCGCGGAAGTAGCCGCTTTCGGTCAGCCGGGCCGTGCCGACCACCGACAGCGCCACATGGTGCTTGACGCCGGCCTTGGCCTCGGCGGCCAGCAGGTTGCGACCCGAGGTCTGAAAGAAGTCGAAGACGGCCTTGTCTTCAAACGACGGGGAGTTCGCCACGTCCAGCACCACCTGGGTGCCGACGAGCGCGGCGTCGAGGCCCTCGCCCGTGATCGTGTTGATGCCCGAAGCGGGCGAAGCCGCAATGACCTCGTGCCCACGGGCACGCAACCTGTTGACGACCTTTGAGCCGATGAGCCCGGAGCCACCGATGACAACGATTTTCATGATCGCTTTCCTTCGCGAGTGAATGAATCAGGAGAGCTTGGCC
The DNA here is from genome assembly GCF_030317005.1 of Variovorax sp. J22R115. Lineage (NCBI taxonomy): Bacteria > Pseudomonadati > Pseudomonadota > Betaproteobacteria > Burkholderiales > Comamonadaceae > Variovorax > Variovorax sp. J22R115. Next base: position 188,188 of record NZ_JASZYM010000006.1, read on the forward strand.
TTGTCCAGCCCGAAGACCTTGTCGGAAGCGCCGGGCACACTCTTGAAGCCGATGTTCAGACGACTCCACGCATTGGTGGACATCACCAGGAAGGTGAGGTCGGAAATTTCCTTTTCCGACAGTTGCGTGCGCACACGGTCGTAGATGTCGTCGGGCACGCCTTGCTCAGGCAGCTTGGTCAGCACCTCGGTCCACGCCAGTGCCGCGCGCTCACGCGGAATGAACAGCGCCGAGTCGCGCCATGCCGCGAGATGGTAGAGCCGCAGTTCGCGCTCCCCGTGGATCTTCGCCTGCTTGACGTGCATGTCCAGGCAGAAGGCGCAGCCGTTGAGTTGGGATGTTCGGATGGACACGAGATCGCGAATCGGCTCTTCGATGGAGCTCTCCTTGATGGCGTTGAGAAACTCGACGAACTTCTTGAACAGTTCGGGAGACTGCTCGACGTAGTTGACGCGTTGGGTCATGACAGATTCCTTTGAAGAGGCGGCAGATGCCTTGGCTCAGAGCGGCTGAGCAGCCCGTTTTGCGAAGATCGCGAAGAAGCGCCTTGATCGTAGGTTTGGGGCTTCGCCCGCGGTAGCCATGCACACGAGCGCACCATGTTGAGCGCCACGCACCAATCGAGCGGCCCAGCGAGCCCGCTCAAAGAATGATGTCGTTCGTCGGCTCCGGCAGTGCGGGCAGATCGGCATCACCGATGATTTCCTTCAACTCGCGCTCGATCATCTTGGCAATCTGCGTGATCGGCACGTCGTTGGCGCTGCCTTCGAAGGGGTTCTCCGTGCTCTCGCCCACCTGCTCCAGCGACGTGTACATCCACGAGATGGTTGCGCTGAACGGGATGACGAGCCAAACCATGCTGCCCTGCATGAAGCCCGCGATGCCTTCGTTGAGCTTGTCAAACTCTTTGAGCAGGCCGAACGGGAGCAGCGCGCAGAAGGCCCATACGAAGATCGTGTTGATGATTGCGTACTGCCGCGGGTACGGGAAGTTCTTGAGGCGCTCCGCGCGTCCCTGTTGTTCGATGAACTCTTTGAGAATCTTGTTCAGCTCGATGTAGGAAGTGAGCGATATGCCATCCTCGTCCAGCAGTCGCCTGAGCGCGCGCGCCTGAAGCCAGAGCACTTGGGTGGCCTTGTTGCTGACCTTCAGGATCTGGCGCTGCTCCTCCTCCGACAGGTACTTGCACAGCTCCTCGTCGATGGACTTCTCACGTTCGGGAATGCGATAGGCGCGGCGATACTCGGCATGCGAGGCCTTTTCCATCGACTCCCACACCCTGGGCGTCCTGAGTTCGTAGCGCAGGCAGGTCAGCCATGCCGCATGCCGCTCGACGAGGTCGCGGGTGTCGGCAGGCTTGGCCACGAAGCCACGGACGCAGATGCCCCAGAACCTGCTGCTGTTGAGGATGGAAGTCCACACCTGCTGCGCGTCGGCCGTGCGGTTGTAGGTCTGGACGTTCTTGAAACCGACGATGAACGATGCTGCCGTTCCGAGAAGTCCGACCACGGTCAGCGGAATCGTGAGCCATCGCAGGCCGAGTACCTGGTAGAGGATCACGGGGATGCCGCCTACCGCAAGCAGCACGTAGATCTGGCGCCGCGTCCAGACGAGAAACTCGGAAATTCTGTAGGTCTTGCCCAGGTGCATGATGGATGTTCGCTAGGCGTGAAGCGCCAGTTCCTCGATGGCTGCGATGACATCGAGCGGTTCGGCGCGTTGACGGGCGTCCTCCTCGATCAGGGCGAACCGGATGCAACCGGTGCGGTCAACCACGAATGTCGACGGAACGGGAAGCACCCACAGCCCGTTGCCGTTCAACACCGGTATGTCGGTTCCGACTGAGCCATAGAAGTCCACCAGATCCGGATGGAGGGTGAACGCAATACCGAAGCCGTTTGCCGCTTCCAGGGAAGAGTCGCTCAAGACCGTGAACGAGAGCTCATTGTTCTCGGCGGTACTCAGCGAGTTGTCGGGTGTCTGCGGCGAAATCGCCAGCAGCGTGGCGCCCAGCCGCGCCAACTCGCTCTCCTGCTGGCGCCATGCGCGCAACTGCCAGTTGCAGTAGGTGCACCATCCGCCGCGATAGAAAACGATCACCAGTGGCCCCTTGCGCCAAAGCTTGGAAAGGCGCACCGGATTGCCGAACGCGTCAGGCAGGACCACATCGGGTGCGGGATCCCCGGCGCGCTTGGCGCGCGCCGCGATCCCTGTCGCATCGAAGACGTCGTCCGCACCATCGGTCAGAGCACCCGAGGCGACGGAACCGCGTCCGTAGAGGTCGGCACGCGTCATGGCAAGCTCCCGTCAGCGCTCGCTTCGCCTGCATCGAGCGATGACGCATGCGGCGCGCCGTGCGCCTGGCCGAACGCATCGCAGAATGCACGTATCGCACCTCCAGGCGTTTCCTGCAGCGCCTCCGAGGCAGCAAGCACGGAACTGGCCGCGATCGTCATGACGATCGCAATGCTGCCCGCGATGCCTTGGAGCCGGCGCGCCCGTTCAGATGTTTTCATGAATGGTCCTCCTGGATCGCATACCTCGGGATCCGCTCAAGGCTGCACCGCGTCCGCCTCAACGGCCTCGGCCGCCGCGACGATGAGGCGACTCACCGCGTTGGGCTTGGAAATCATGACCACATGCGACGCTCCGTTCACAACCACCGTTTTCTTCGACTTCGCTCGTTCGGCCATGAATGCCAGCGCAGCAGGTGGAATGTTCTTGTCACGATCGCCGTAGATGAACCACGACGGAATCGTCTTCCATGCCGCCGCAGGAGCCGCCTCGACCAAGGCACTCTCGGTGATGGGCCGTTGCGAGACGGCCATCAGGTAGCCGGCCGCCGCCGGCACGTCGGCAGCGAACTGACTGGAGAACTTGTCCTGGAGGATGTAGAGGTCCTTGGCTCCGTCGGGCAACGAAACGGGCGGTGCAAGCGTCGGACCGAGGGTGCTGCCTGGAAACTTGCCCGAAAGATCGACCGCTGACTCCCCCGCGTCGGGGGCGAATGCCGCGACGAAGACCAAGGCCTTCACGTTGGCTTTTCCATCTGCGGCGGCAGAGATGACCGAACCACCGTAGGAGTGGCCAACCAGCACGACCGGCCCTTTGACTGACGCGACCAGCGCGGCGACGTACGCCGCATCGGACTTGACTCCCCGAAGCGGATTCGCAACCGCAATAACGGGAAAGCTCCGGGCGCGAAGGCTTCGCGCCACATTGTTCCAGCTCGACGAATCGGCGAAAGCGCCGTGGACCAGCACGATGGTTGGTCTTGCCTGCGGCGCGACGGGCGTCGCCGCGCCGACAGGCGCTGCGAGATGCAAGGTCATGATGCCGACGGCTGCAATTGCCAGCGCCAGGCGCGAGATCTTCTTCATTTTCAGATTCCTTTGATTGCGGGTTGAGTTGAGTTCTTCGCACAGGGATGCGAACTTCATTTCGAGCGATCGGTACTCACGCATTGCCTTCGCTCTCACGAGACCGGTTCGCAGTGTCAGCACAGGGCTGGCGCCGCTGCTTGGCTCTCCGGCGCCTTCGCGCACGCCGAGTCCGGCGGGGTACGACGTTGATCTCCGCTTGCGCTGCAGATGTCCTGGAAGACAGGTCTTGCCTTGATGGCTGCCGTGGCGAGTTCCAGTTCCGCACGGGCCGCGCCACCTTTTGCGATCACACCCGCGGCAGCGATGGCAATCAGGCAGATCGCCAGATAGCCCCAGCGCCAGGCCGCTTCCATGGCGTCTCGCGGCGTGGAAGCGGTACTTGGAATCTGGAGGGAATCGGACGAAAGGTTCGGGGATTGCATGCGCTGCGTCATGGTGATACCTCAAAGGGCTAAGCCCTAGGCCTCAGAACGACTGAGGCACCGTTTCGCGAACATCGCGACTACGGCTTCAATCCTAGAAATCACCCTCGAGAAGCGGTAGACCTGCGACGGGTACCGCCGTGTTGACCGTTCAGCATCAATCTGCTTGCTCGCCAGGCCTACATCGAGTCATAGCCTGGACCGTCACCGCCCTGCGGTGCCACCCACACGATGTTCTGGGTCGGGTCCTTGATGTCGCAGGTCTTGCAATGAATGCAGTTCTGAGCATTGATCTGAAGCCGGTCCTCACCCTTGTCATTCCTCAGAAATTCGTACACCCCCGCGGGGCAGTAGCGGCTCTCAGGCCCGGCGTAGGTGCGCAGGTTGACAGACACCGGCACCGTCGCGTCGCGCAAGGTCAGATGCACCGGTTGGTCCTCGGCATGGTGGGTATTGCTCAGGTAGACAGAACTCAGCCGATCGAACGTCAGTTTTCCGTCTGGCTTGGGATAGGCGATTGGGTCGCACTGGTGAGCTTGGCGCAGGCTCGAATGATCCGGTTGCTTGCCGTGCAGAGTCCACGGCGGCGTGCGGATGCCGAGCTTTGGCATGAGCCACTGCTCGACGCCCGTCATTACCGTGCCGACGACGGCGCCCTTCTTGAACCAGAGCTTGAAGTTCCGAGACTCGTGCAACTCGGCTTGAAGCCAGCTTCGCTCAAACGCCTCTGGATAGGCAGTCAGCTCGTCGCTCGAACGCCCTTCGCGCAGCGCGGCACACGCGGCCTCGGCTGCCAGCATGCCAGTCTTGATCGCCGCATGACTTCCCTTGATGCGTGCCGCATTCAGATAACCAGCATCGCAGCCCACCAGTGCACCACCCGGGAACACGGTCTTCGGCAGGCTTTGCGGGAAGCCATTGTTGATGGCACGCGCGCCGTATCCGAGGCGTCTGCCGCCTTCGATGTGCGCGCGGACGGCAGGATGCGTCTTCCATCGCTGGAACTCCTCGAAAGGGCTGAGCCATGGATTCTGGTAGTCCAGCCCGATGACGAAGCCCAGCGACACCCTGTTGCCATCGAGATGGTAGACAAAGCCGCCGCCGAATGTGCCGCCATCCATCGGCCACCCCGCTGTGTGAACGACGAGACCCGGCTTGGCTTGCGCCGGTGCGACCTCCCAGGTCTCCTTCAGCCCAATGGCGTAGCTGGTCGGGTCACGCCCCTCGGCCAGATCGAAGCGCTCGATCAACTGGCGGCCAAGCTGTCCCCGTGCACCTTCGGCGAAGATGGTGTACTTGCCGCGAAGTTCAACGCCCGGCTGGAACGCGTCCGTCCTTTCACCATCACGCCCGAGCCCCATGTCGCCAGTGGCCACGCCCTTGACGCGGCCCGCTCTGTCATAGAGCACCTCTGTCGCGGCGAAGCCCGCGAATACATCCACGCCCAGGCCTTCGGCTTGCTGCCCCAGCCACTTCACGACATTGCCGAGGCTGACGACGTAGTTGCCGTGATTGCGAAAGCACCTGGGTACCAGGAAGCTCGGCGTCCGCATCGAACGCTTTGCACCGAGAAAGAGGAACTCGTCAGCCGTCACAGGTTGAATCAAGGGCGCGCCTAGTTGCTTCCAATCGGGCAATAACTCATCGATCGCCCTGGGATCCATCACTGCGCCAGAGAGAATGTGGGCGCCGGGCTCGCTCCCCTTGTCCAGCACGACGACCGATGCCTCGGGCTGGACTTGCCTGGTCCTGATGGCCGCGGCCATGCCCGCCGGCCCGCCGCCTACGATGACGATGTCGTAGTCGAACTGTTCTCTCGCGTCGACAACGGAAGAGGCGACATGATCGGCCATGCGGATTCTCTATGGAGCTACGTTTCAAGGGCGATCTGATACCCGTCGACTTCGTGGCGACGGTCGGAGCGCAGGAAATCGATCACTTCACCGGCACAACCGCATTGACGCCTCGGTTCCTCACCAGAACAACAAGGGACTTCGCAGGCCAAACCTTGCTGGCGTTGCGTGCTACGGTGTGGATGTCGTTCGGGCCTTCGTGGAACGTCTCCCCGGGGTGCAGGGTCACGACCCTTCCGTCCTGCAAGCCCATCTCGATCGAGCCCTCGAGCACATAGATGGACTTCTGCGCATGAAGGCGATCAAGAGCGTCGACGTCCCGCGCCGCATAGTCCACGGTCATGACCACGACTTCGCTGCCCGGAGGGTCGGAAATCGTCCTGACCAGCAGCGGCGTGACGACCGCGTCATGCGCTGCGCCGTGTGCGGTCGCCTCTTGCGCTAACAGCGCACCCAAGGCGACCACAAGCGATGCGCCAATATGTCTTGTCGTCGTGATCATGGTTTACCTCTGAGATGCCCGAAGGAGACAAATCGTAGAGATCGAAGATCCTTCGCGGTAGGTACCAGGGCAGGTTCACGATGTTGCCTAGGAGGCACCAATGTCATTTGCGCTAGGCGACGGTTCACACCAAGCTGACGGTGCAGCGCATTCCCTCTTGCGCCATCTTCGCGTACGGGCAGGCTTTCTCAGTCTCCGCCACGAGCGCGGCGGCGTGCGCCACGTCCATATGTGGCAGGCTGACTGTGAGCTCGGCCGTGATCCTGAACAGGCCGTCCGAGGGCGCCCGTTCGAACGAGACCGTCGAGGCAATGTCGATGTCCCGGGGCAGGTGCATCTCCTTGGCGGCGGCCACCCGGGTCATCGCGCCATGGAAGCAGGCGGCGAAGCCTGCCGCCAGGAGTTGCTCCGGATTCGCTCCTCCACCGTTGCCCCCCAACTCTTCGGGGAGGCGAAGGGCCAGGTCGAGATTACCGTCGTCGGAAACCGCCCTGCCCGCAGCCCGCGCATGACGGGTTGAAACGCCCACAGTGGTGGTGTAGAGCGGCACGATCGCATGGCAGGCCTGCGGCGCGGCTCCCTTGACAAACAAGGCTGCAAGTCGGGTCATGGCGGAACTCTCCTTTGAATGAGATGAGGCTTTCGATGCAGTGCGCCAACGGGCGCGCATGCACAACGATATGACTTCGGGCTCACGTCGACGGCTCCAGCGTTACGCTTTCAAACCACGCACCCAGCTCGAGCGTCCGGTGCACGGGGCATCGTTGCGCCACCTCCAGCAACTGCCCGCGCTGCATGTCATCCAGGGAGCCTTCGATAGAGATCTGGCAACTGAAGACATCAGCGGGAGAGTGCTGCCTGTCCTTACGGTGATTCACCGCCGTACGGATGCGCGTCACTGCCCAGCCCTTGCTATCAGCATGGTGACGCAAGGTCATCGTGGTGCAGGCAGCCAGAGCCGACGCCAGCAGGTTGTACGGCGTCGGACCCGACCCCAACCCGCCAGCCGGCTCTGGCTCGTCCGCCAACCACAGCGCGCCTCCGGCGCGGAGCGTGAGTTGGAATTTCCCGAGCCTCGTCTCCTCCGCCACGGCGTCCGCGTGAGCCGGCTCGGGCGAAGACTCGGGCAGGTAGCGCGAGGCCCACGCCGCGATCAGTTTGGCCGCGTGCTCCGCGTCGTTGCGGCTCGAAAGCAAATGATCGGCCTCGTCCAGCGATACGAAGCTCTTGGGATGCCGAGCGGCAAGGAAGATATGCGTGGCGTTCTCGATGTCGACTGTCTGGTCGCGCGGTGAGTGCAACAGCAAAAGCGGTCGTCGCAAGGCCGCGATCCGAACGCCCTGGTCGAGCCCACGCAAGTCATCGACGAATTTCTTTCCCACGGTCAGGGGGCGTCCGACAACCTGCACCAGCGATTGCGCCTGGGTCTCGAGTCGTGCCAGGCCCTCGGGGTCGAGCAGGTGCAGGAGATGCGCAACGTCGAATGGCGCGGCGATGGTGGCAACCGCCCGTGCGCTGGCAATGTCGCCCTTGGCCGCCAGGATGGCCGCACCGCCCAGGCTGTGTCCTATCAGAATGTCTGGCGGCATTCCTGCCGCCTGCATGGCGTGGGCAGCCGACACCAGGTCTCCCACATTCATGCTGAAGCTCGAGTCAGCGAAGTCGCCCTCGCTTTCTCCCAGCCCCGTGAAGTCGAAGCGCAGCACACCGATCCCCGCACTTGCGAGCGTTCGTGCGATGCGCACGGCGGCCAGGTTCTTCTTTCCGCAAGTGAAGCAGTGCGCAAAAAGAGCCCAGCCGCGCTGAACGCCCTCAGGCATTTCGAGGCTGCCGGACAGGCGCCGGCCCTCGCGGTTGCGGAAGTCAAAGGGACGCGTCGGCATGATGTTGTCCGCTATGCGCTGGCGCCGCAGATGGGTGCAGCGGCAGCCAGACGCTGAACTCCGCACCTTGGTTGATTCCCGCGGAAGTGGCCTTCAAGAACCCGCCATGAGCGGCTGCCAGTCCGTGGACCAGCGCCAGTCCCACGCCGAGACCGCCGTGCAGCCCTTCACCGACGGAGGCTCCAGCCTGGCTGAACAGGCCAAAGACATTCGGCAGGAAATCGGGAGCAATGCCGCGGCCGCTATCGGCCACGGAAATCCTGGCAAAGCCACCTTCCGAGAGCAAGCGCACGAGGACGCGCCCACCTGCAGGTGAGAACTTGACGGCGTTGTCCAGCAAGTTCCCCACGATCTGCTCGAGCCTGAGCGCGTCTGCGTAGCAGACCAGTGGACTGGAAGCCCGCACTTCCGTGGTGACGCGTCCCGGCGACCAGTTCGCGCTCAGCGCGGCCACAAGATCCAACACCAGCTTGCCGAAGTCCACCTCGGCGCGATGAAGCGTGGGCTTGCCCGTACGTACCCGGGAAACGTCGAGGGGGTCGTTGATGATGCGCGCCTGACTCTCGATGGCACGCTGTATCGCATCGGCGATGCGCCGCAGGTGTGTCGGTGCCGTCGATGCCGGCAACCGCGTCAAGAGCTTCGCGTTCATCTGGACGACGTTCAGAGGTTGCCTGAGCTCGTGCGACACGACGGCCAGCACCCCGTCTCTGGTGGCGCAACGCATGTTCATCCGACGTGCGCGTCGAGCGCGTGATAGTTCTTCATTGGTGTTCCGTGTCTTCGATGCAATGTCCCGCGTTCATCGAAACGGAGCTTCGATGGATCGGGATCGAGGTGCTTTCAACGTTGGAGTGATCCTAGGCAGGCCTCTGGGCCGCCGGAAGGCCCGCGCAACGGCGCACCGTGTTGCCACGCGAGCACCAATCTTTCGCGGCATGCGCCCTCGCCTTCAAGGCATCGTGTACCGGATCCTTGGATCGAACGAGGAAGCGGACGACGCCGAGCCAAGGCTCAGGTGGCGGACAAGCGCAAGCGCTTCGCGTTGATCAACTAGCGGGCGTCTGGCACCAGTTCCACCCATGCCCGCTGGCTCTTGACTCGTTCGATCCACTCATGAATGGAGGCAAAGCGCTCCATGTCGTAACCGCCTTGCGAAGCCAGCGAGACATAAGCGAACACCGCCGTGTCCGCGACGGTGTAGCGCTCGCCGACCAGCCAAGCCCGACCGCGCAGCCATTGGTCCAGCTTCTCGAGCGCCGGATAGCCCTCCGCATGAAATCGCTGGATCTCCTGCTGCATATCGCCCGCAAGGCCGCGCAGATGCAGGACGCGCGGAATGGCGATCGCCTTTTGCAGATCGGCCTGTTCGAAGAACAACCAGCTCAGCACCTCCGCGTGATCATGGGAATCGTCTGGCAGCAAAGGCGTGCCCTGCGCAAGGTAGAGCAGGATCGCCCCGGACTCCACGATCGTGCAGCCGTTCTCGAGCTGCAGGACAGGGACGCGGGCGAAGCGGCTGATCGCGCGAAACGCGGGCTCCTGCGCTTCGCCCTTCGCGAGATCGAGCGTGATGCGCTCGTACGGCAGTCCCAGTTGGCTCAGCAGGATACGGACCTTCCACGAGTTGCCGGAAAGGCGACTGTCATAGAGGCGCAGCATCTGTTCACTCCATCATCGATTGGGCAGTGACGATTCTCACACCAACAGCGCAACCAAGAACAACTCCGGCCCGTCGAGTCGAGTCAGGTTTTGAACGGCAGCGAAATGTAGTGCTTGCCAAGGTCAGTCAACTCGCCGGGCGCGCCCAGCAGGCTCGTATGGTGGAGATCCGTGCTCCAGCGGCCGGTGAACCAGGCGTAGCGAAACACGTCGGCGCGCGACTCGCAGATGGCGACCATCTCGCTCATCTGTGCCTTCTGCTTTGCGACAGAGTCGATCTGCGCGCCGTCGGCCTGGCCATGCCAGTTCGCGAACTCGGTGATCCAGAAGGACTTGCCGTATTTCGCAAGACGGTCGAGTTGCGCGGCCAATCCATAGTCATACCAGTGAAACGCCAGGTAGTCGATGTTCGGATCGCGGTTGTTGTTGGACGCCCGGTACGCGCCGAAGAACGCGTCGAGCCACACCACAGGATCGGCAAAGCCCGGCATCGTGCCCCACGTGATGGCCGGGCCGACCAGCTTCACCCCCGTGCGCTTCGCGAGCGCTTCGAAGCGCGGCCAGACTTGTGCCGCTTGCGACGGCGTGAGGTTGGCCTGATCGGTGAGATTCGGTTCGTTGAGAAGCAGCAGGTGCCGGATGTCTGCCTGGCTCAGCAGGAAGGATTCAACTTCGGCTGCGTCGAAGTCTCCATTCCACAGCATTGGATGAAAGTCCATGCCATAGCGCGAGCGGAAGTCAGCGGGAACCTTGCTACTGGGCCGCAGGCCCCAGCCGTACCACCAGCTCACACCAGGCGACAGCGCCGCGAGGTCGGCGGCGTCGGCGACATCGTAGGCGACGCCACGTTTGGTGCTCTTGGCGGCGGGCACGGGTCCGCCCGGCATCGGGTCGGGAACAGGCGCACCGGCACCGGGATTGGAATCTTCGCGACCGGGTCGCACACCGCCTGGCGGTGGGGCGCCGCTGGCATCGGCGGAGGGGCCGCCGGCATTGCCGCCTCCGCCGCCGCAGGCCCCTAGCGCACCGACTGCCGCAGCGGACGAGAGTCCGAGACCGAGAAGCTGCCTGCGCCGCAGGCTATCGAAGTTGCGAGGAGTCTTCACGCGTTCTCTTTGCTCACAGCGACTTGATGAAGTCGATCACCTTGCGACGGTCATCTGGGTTCATCGTCTTGAAACGCTCGCGACTGGCCTTTCCTTGACCCCCGTGCCAAAGGATGGCTTCCTCGACCGTGCGTGCACGACCGTCGTGCAGATAGCGAACCTTGGCGTCGATGCGTTCGAGCAGCCCCAGACCCCACAACGGCGCGGTCCGCCATTCCTGCGGAGAAGCGCGGCCCTGCGGATAGGTGTCGGCCAGTTCCTCGCCCATGTCGTGAAGCAACAGATCGGTGTAGGGGCGAATGGTCTGCCTTCTCAGCTCGGCAAACCTGTGTGCGCCACCGGTCTGCAGCGTCGCCACGTGGCAGGCCGTGCACCGCGCCTCGACAAAAAGCTCGCGGCCGCGTGCCACGCTCACCTGCATCGCATTCTCGGCCTGCACCTGCGCTGTGGTTTCAGCCGGCGACTGCGCCAGGATCTTTTCAGCGTGAATTCCCAACGGTTGCTCCCCTTCGAAGTGGCGTGCGGCAGGCACCGCGAGGAGGCTTGTGTAGCGCACCAGCAGCTCGAGGTCCGCGTCGCTCAACTCGGGACCCTTGCCGTCCTGAGTTCGGCAATCGGAGCCGGACGACGCTTTTCCGCAGATGTGAGTGGGGAGCATGCGCGTGGTCACTCCCATGTCCGCGTTGAGCGCGACCGCCGTCTGATCCATCACGGACGCACTGGTGCCCCTCCAACCGAAGCGCCCGACACGCTTGACGCTCGGATCCGCAAGGTCGGTGACAATCTGCAGCTTGCCGACCGCGCCATCCGGATCCCCCTTGCTCGCCGTGGCCAGCGCCTCCAGCGTCGATTCGGACACGGCCTCGAGCAGGCCCATCCCGGCAAGATGCGGCGCCGTTCGCACCGACATGCGCGGCGGCAGTTCCAGTGGCTTGCCGGACGTGTCGGTCAGGGTGTAGTGCGGCTTCTGCAGCGTGTACGGCGTGCGATCGGCAAACTGCCCGCCCACCTCTTCGTAGCGATCGATCTTCAGTACCGCCTGGCGGCCGTCGTAGGTCTTGCCGCCTTCCGCCACCTGGCCTTGTGCCAACCGCCCCCCGAACCGTCCATCGGTGATCAGGTTGCCAGCGCCGTCGCTGTCGCCGGTCAGCACGACCATGGTATTGAGGGGCAGACCGATGCCTGGCGAGCTCTTGGCGTTGCTTGTATGACAGGCAATGCATGCGGCCTGCTGGAATCGGGGACCGGCCTTGCCGGCCTGCGAGTTGAAGAGCGTCGGATTGCCTGCCTCGGCGTGCGTGCCGGTCAGGAATGATGTGTGGAACAGTCGACGTCCTTCGACGAAAGGCTGGATGTTGATGCCGGCGATGTTGGTGCCCGCCTGCAGAAAGAGCATGTCGGGTTGGTTGGACGTGTCTTCCTGCGAGGTCATCATCGCGCCGCCAGCCATCGCCTCGGTCGGCAACACGCGCGAATCCCAGGGGATCAGCGGATTGCCGCAGCAAGGGCCGCGGTACCACGGTTGCACCCCGGTCTTGCCCACCTGGTACACCATGGCCTCGGCGTAGTAGTTGAAGCGGCCCAGGGCATCACCCTGCTTCCCGGCGAGAAAAATGCCGAGCTCGAATTCCAGCAGGTCGCCCTGGCGCAGTGGGCGATTCAGCGCCGCGGACCGCGTGATCTGCTTGACTAGCACGAACTCCCCGTCCTTGGGCGGAACGCTCAAGTCGGTGTCGTAGTTGTCGTTCGGATCTTCGGGCAACGATTCGTAGTTCGCGACGGGTGTCTTCAGTTCTTGCCCCGCACGCAAGAATCCCTCCGGGAGCCGCCTCATCCCGCCGTTGTCACCGTAGAGTGCAACCGCGGCCGGACCATAGGGATCCCCGTCGCGGCGGCCGATGTAGCTGTGCCTGAAATTGGTCCCGTACATCCACCATTGCGGCCGCATCACGATCGTCAGGATGCGGTTCGCCGGGTCCGTCGGCGACGCGTTCTCGTAGATAGTGAGTTCGTGCGTCCGGCGCTCGAAGTAATGAGGCGCGAATGTCAGATACGGGTCATCGCCCGGCGTGCCGTTGCCCACTTCACGGGCATGACGATCGCGTGTTCGCCCACCGACACGGGTGACCAGCGTGCCATCGGACAACGTGTACTGGGTGACCGGCTGCACATCTGCCCAGGCGAGCGGCTTGTACCCGTCGAGGTTGTCCGGGCCCAGGGCTTCCACCGGCGCGGCCGGTGCAGTGCCCGTTCCGGTTCCGGGCATCGCGCCGCCGCCTCCGCCGGACCCCCCGCAGGCAAAGAGACTCAGGCAGGCAGGCGCGACGAGGCAGACTCGCAGCCATCTCAGCAGACGCTTCGTTCGAGGTGAGGAAAACATCAAGCAACTCCAATGCAGTGTTGGAAAGGGACAGGATTCGCGGGAATGCATCGCAAAACGGGCGCGCGCGGCGCATGCCTCGGTCGAGGCGGGCACGGATGGCAAAGGGATAGCAGCGAGTCTTCGGCCGGCACCTCAGTGCCGAGCCGGCGCTAGGGCGTCAACAAGCGCCTGACAGCGCAAGAGCCGCTGGACGAACGGACCGCAGGAGGCCGCTTGCATGGCGGAAGTTCTGGAGGTTCGCTCGTCGGGCCGCTTCGTCCAGGGCCTGGTGATGCGGGATGCCCTGGGCGGATTTGATCGCCTTGGCGAGACGCTTGATGCCGACCAGCGTCGTCGGGCGAATATCATCGTTGGACATGCAGTTCCTTCGGTTCACTGCGAGACGTCACCCGTCGACCGTCCCTCGAACCAGGACATGACATGCATACGAAGTGGATGCAAAGGCAGCGCTGATCAACAGCTTTACGAAGACGGGTGGAAGGGGCCTGCCGGGAACCTGTATCCAAATACTACAACAACTTCGTGTCGCCGTGGCAACTAGGCGAGCTGTGCTTGGTCCAGTCCGAAAGCCACGTCCGAGGAACCCGGCACGGTCCTGAAGGCGACGTTGATGCGATTCCAGGCGTTGATCGCGACAACCAGGAAGCTCAGGTCCGAGAGTTCCTTTTCCGAAAAGTGAGCGCGGGTCGACGCGTAGATCGCATCAGGCACGCCCTGCTCGGACAGCTTGGTCAGGGCCTCGGTCCATACGAGTGCGGCACGCTCGCGCGCAACGAACAGGGGCGACTCGCGCCAAACCGCGATGTGATGCAGGCGCAATTCCCGCTCGCCGTCGAGCCTCGCCTGCTTCACGTGCATGTCTAGGCAGAACAGGCACCCATTGAGCTGCGAGGCTCTGATCGAGACCAAGCATCGCAATGTCCGATCGATCGAACCTTCCTTGGCGGCTGCATGGAATGCCAGGAATCTCTCGAAGAGCTCTGGCGACTGTTGAACATAATGAATGCGCTGGGTCATTGCGTCTGGGCTCCCGAAGGTCGATGAAGAAAGGGCAAGAGACGCACGGACGACTCCGCAGTCCATCACCACTCGCTAGACGGATGAGAGCGCCGGTTTGTGACAACGCGCCGCGTTGGATCGCCCCCCTCAAAGGGGCAGGGCTTTGTCGGCCCAACAGCCGCTGTCCTCCGCGCCCTGAGTTCCTAAGCTTCACCCAACGGCGACCCCCAGAGTTTCCATGGACCATCGAACGAAAGGATGCCCTGTGAAGATCGCAGTCATCGGCGGAAGCGGGCTCATTGGCATGAAGCTGGTCCACAAGCTTCATCAACGCGGCCACCACGTCATCGCCGCTTCGCCCTCAACAGGCGTAGACACTCTGGCACGAGAAGACCTGGCCGACGCCCTCGCGGGTGCGATGGTCCTGGTGGACGTCGCCGATCCGTCCCCGATCTCGGATGCAGAAGTCATGCACTTCTTCGAGACCTCGACTCGCAACGTACTGGCCGCTGGGCAGGCGGCCGGCGTGCGCCACCACGTGACGCTGTCGGTTGTGGGCGCGGAGCGCCTTCATGAAATCGGCTACCTGCGCGCCAAGCTTGCCCAGGAGAAGAAGATCAAGGCCGCGCTCGTCGCTTACACCATCGTGCGCGCCACGCAGTTCTTCGAGTTTGCGGGAAGCATCGCCGACGCCGCCACTGAAGGCGATGCAGTTCGGCTGCCTCCGGCACGGGTGCAGCCCATGGCCGCCGACGACGTTGCGGAAGCGCTCGCAGAAGTCGCCGCACAAGCGGCCGTCAACAGGATCATCGAGATCGCAGGCCCCGTGGCCATGGGTCTCGACGAGTTCGTCGGTCAGTTCCTGCGCGCGAACCAGGACGCCCGCAAGGTGGTCGTCGATCCCGATGCGCCCTACTTTGGCGCTGCGCTGGACGATCAGGCCTTTACACCCGGAAAGAGTCCTCGTCTTGGCAAGACTCGCCTGGCGGATTGGCTCGACCGCACAGTCGAGAAGCGCTGAGTGCCCGTGTCCCCTCCGGGGCTGCCGCTCAAGCTTTCGAAGGCTGTCACAACACGAGGGACTCCAACGTCTTAGGTATGTGAACCCGATCACCCCCTTTCAACCTCAACTCCCACCACAAGGAACTCTCATGAACCAAGCCCGACTCCCCTGGACCCAGATCGCACCGAAGTCCTACCAGGCCATGGCCAGCGTCAATGCATCGATCGCCAAGTCCACCCTGGGTCCAGCCCTCTCCGAGCTCGTGCAGACCCGCGTCTCCCAGATCAATGGCTGCGCGTTCTGCCTCGACATGCATGCACGCGACCTGCGCAAGCACGGAGAGACCTGGCAGCGCCTCAACAGCCTTTCGACGTGGCGCGAAGCCGGCTTCTATTCCGACCGAGAACGCGCGGCGCTGAACTGGGCCGAGACCATGACCCGCCTCTCCGATCAGCACGGCGACCAGGACGGCGCGTTCAACCAGCTCAAGGAAGTGTTCAGCGAACAGGAAATCGTCGAGCTGAGCTGGACGATCGCTCTGATCAACGGGTGGAACCGGATGGCCGTCGGCATGCGCCAGCCACCGTCCGACGCGCCGATCGAGTGAGCGGCGTTCGACCTTCTGCAACCCCGCCCTGCAAGACAGGGCCCCTCCAAGGAGAAATGATGTCCATGTCCATCTGGCACACCGGCAAGCACCTGCTTCTCGCATGCGGCCTGCTGATTGCGCAACAAGCCGGCGCAGCACCGGAAGCCGTCGTCACACCTCTGCTGACGCAAGACCTCTCCAATTTCCCGGGCAAGGAGGTCCTGATGATCAGCGTGGATTATCCGCCGGGCGCAGTAGATCCGGTGCACCGGCACGATGCACACGCGTTCGTCTACGTCCTCGAAGGCTCCATCGTGATGGGCGTCAAAGGCGGCAAGGAAGTCACGCTCACCAAGGGCCAGACCTTCTACGAAGGGCTCAATGACGTCCACACTGTCGGACGCAATGCGAGCAAGACGCAACCGGCCAAGTTCATCGTTACGCTGATCAAGGACAAGGGCGCCGAGTTCTTCATCCCGGTGAAGTAGCGACGCGTGCGCGCGCCAACGCGCGCGCACGGCCCCTCGTCGGTGGCAGTCGATCAGAATGGATGCACCAGACCGCGTCCGGTCGCCTCGATCGCCACCTGAGTGCGCGACATGGCCTGAAACTTGGTGCACAGCGTCGCTACATGCGCCTTCACGGTGTGCGTCGAGATCTCGAGTTGGCGCGCGATGCCCTTGTTGCCGTCGCCTTGCACCACGA
The DNA here is from genome assembly GCF_030317005.1 of Variovorax sp. J22R115. Classification (NCBI taxonomy): domain Bacteria; kingdom Pseudomonadati; phylum Pseudomonadota; class Betaproteobacteria; order Burkholderiales; family Comamonadaceae; genus Variovorax; species Variovorax sp. J22R115. The sequence continues at coordinate 204,678 of NZ_JASZYM010000006.1, forward strand.
GGCGAAGCACCTCGCGTTCCCGCGCCGTGAGCTTCGCGGGCGGCGGACCACTGGCGAGCAACGCGGACGCGGCGCGACACAGATAGCGACTGCCACCGCGCGCCACGTGCCGGATCGCATCAATCAACTCGTGCGCGTCCGAACTCTGCAAAAGACACCCACGCGCTCCGCTTTCCAGTACCTGCAGCATTTCGCCTTGCCGCGCCTGCCGAGCGATGACGATGACTCGAGATCCACGGGTTGTTGCCGCGCCAGCTTTGAGAAGCGCGAGCGCATTCACGGCATCCGCCACGATGACGTCCGGGGCGCCATCGCCGCGGTCATGAAGAACACCTGCCTCGACGCCGGAGGCTGACGCAATCAGCGCCAGCAGACCCGCGGCTAGCAGCGGTTCGTCGTGACAGACGCGAACGGAGATCGTGGGCGATGGGTGGTTCATGGTCCTTCTTTCAGCGCCGTGCGGCATCACGTTGACAGGAGCTCAGCCCTTCTTCAGGTACCGCGCCAGGAATGCGTCAGTCCTGCTGTTGGCCAGGGCTGCTGCTTCGGCGTCGTAGCTCATGCCGCGGTGACGTGCAAATGCGTGGTGGCACCCCGGATAGCGATGGACCTCCACTTGCGCATGGTTCACCAGCGCCGCAACGATTTGCTGTTGAGTCTCCTTCGGGATGTACTCGTCCTCTCCCGCGAGATGCACGATCAGCGGACTTTCGATGCCGGCTGCCTCCTCGAGATGCAGGTGGGTGTTGCCCGGGTAGTACGCGACCGCCACGTCCGCCCCGACACGCGCGGTCGTCAGATAGGTCATGAGGCCTCCGAGGCAGTAGCCCACCAGGCCCACCTTGCCGGTGGCGTCCGGCATCGCGCGCGCCGCTTCGATCGTTGCGGCGATGTCTCTCACGCCTGCGTCGAGGTCGAACGCGGTGTACAGCGCCAGAGCCTTCGCACGCTCGGCCTCGGTCCGATCGGACAGGTCAAGGCCGGGCTCTGTCCGCCAGAAGAGATCGGGGCAGATCGCCAGGTAACCCTGCGCTGCGAGTTCATCGCAGGACTGGCGCATGTCGGCGTTGACGCCAAAGACTTCATGGATGACGACGACGGCCGGCGCAGGGGTCACGACTGGACGCGCGACGTAGGCCGACAAGGTGCCGTCGACGGTGCTGATCTGGATCTGGTTGTGCATGTTGTTCTCGATCAAGGTCTGCGCGTTTCAGGCATTCAACCAGAAAGCGAGGTTGCGAACGTACTGTTGGGTGGAGCGAAGCGCCTCGGGGAATCTGCTCATTGCGTCGCCGGGCGGCTCGCTCACGAACGACGGACAGCCCGCCGAGGGATCCCAGTTGTAGTCTGCGAAGTGGTGAAAAGTCGACTGGGCAATGGCCCGCCCGCCGCCCCCGCCGGTGCGTTCGAACGCCACCGCGATGTTGAAGCGCCGACCGGATGCGGTGCTCGCTGCGTCCATGACCACGCGGGCGCTCGCGTCATCCGACGGCGCACTCACTGCGCCTTCGTGCGGATGCGCCGGCAGGTACTGGATGACGCCGGTCGGGGAATGTCTGTCGCGCATCACCGGATGAATGCTGCCGACCGACTGCACTCGCTGGAAATCGCCGTTGGCGCCGGAGTGGTAATTGGGCCAAGAGATGCTGGCCGCAGAGGGGTTGTCAGGACGATGGCGGGCTTTGTCGGGTTCCAGATTGCTGCTGTGGAAATGATGTGCAGCACCGACGCCGTCGAGGTCGCAGATCGAGCATCCCAGATCCATGTGGTCCCGAGTGACCATCAGACCGCCGCCCCGTCGCCGAAAGCGACTGATGCCCATGCAATCCTCGGTGGTCAGGCCATCACCGACATCCACGGCGAAGAGCCAGAGTTGATCAACCTCCGAGTCATGCAGATTCGACAGCACGGGATCCGGAACGCCGCGCCGCGTTCGATTGCGAGCCACCACGCGGAACGCAGCTTGCCCATCGTTGTCCTGCAGACCGGACAGGAATGAGCGCAGGCGACTGAAGCGGTCGATGTTCCAGTCATCCGGATCGCCCTCGATCGTGGTTTGCAGCAGCAGGTTCAGCATGGCGTGTCAGTGACGTGGTGACAAGTCGTTGGCCGGGCTCAACCTCGCAGGAAGGCGAGCAGGTCCGCGTTCACCCGGTCCTGCATCGTGGCCGTGAGGCCATGGGGTGCGCCGGGGTAGTAGATTTCCTTTGCCCCCTTGATGAGGCGCGCGGACTTCTTCGCGGAGTCGTGGATCGGCACGATCTGATCGTCTTCGCCGTGCATCACCAGCGTCGGGATGTCGAACTTCTTCAGATCGGCCGTGAAGTCGGTCTCGGAGAACGCCTTGATGCATTCGTAGGCGTTCTTCTGGCCGCATTGCATGCTCCAGAGCCAGAACGCGTCCAGGATGCCCTGCGACACCTTCGCGCCCGGGCGGTTGGCGCCGTAGAACGCCTTCGCAAAATCCTTGTAGAACTGCGAGCGGTCCCCTGCGATTCCGGCGCGGATACCGTCGAACACCTCGATGGGCAAGCCCTCCGGATTCGTTGCGGACTTGACCATGATCGGTGGTACGGCCCCGATGAGCACGGCCTTGGCCACGCGCTTTGTGCCATGTCGGCTGATGTAGCGCGCGACCTCGCCGCCACCGGTCGAATGGCCGACCATGGCGACGCTCTTCAGGTCGAGCGCATCGAAGAGCGTTGCGAGGTCATCGGCATAGCCGTTCATGTCGTTGTTCGATGACGACTGGGTCGAGCGGCCATGACCGCGGCGGTCATGCGCGATGACCCGGAAGCCGTTGCGCGCGAGAAAGTGCATCTGCCCGTCCCACGCGTCCGCATTGAGCGGCCAGCCATGCGAGAAGGTGACCACGGGGCCTTCGCCCCAGTCCTTGTAGTAGATCTGCGTGCCGTCTTTGGTGCTAATGGTGTTGCCGGTCATTGTTGAGCTCCGTTCGGAATGGGTGGTATGTTGCTGGGGAGAAGCGTCGGCCGCGTCGTGCATGCCGAACGCAAGCGTGCTGGTGGCCACGGCTGCACCGGTTGCAATGAGGTTTCGACGCAATGGGTTTTGCAGGGATTTCATGAGATTCCTGGTTGACGAGGGAGAGGTTGAGCGCACGCGTTTCGGAGGTCCGTCACGTTGCGCCGTGGAACAAATCGTAGGTTCGGCCTCTCGACGCCGGTAGATCCGCGAGAGGACCCAGACTGTTGTTGAGTGCGCACCAATGGTGGCCGTCAGGCCACGGCCGCTGGCATGCCAGTCCCTATGCCGAGGTCTGTCAGGCACTGAAGGTCGGACGCACGGATCTGAGTCGTCATGAAGTCGATGAAGACCCGCATGCGCGAAGGCAGGTGCTGGCGACTCAGGTAGCAGATGTAGTGGCCGCGATCGTCAGGTGCATACCGCACCAGGCACGGAACGAGAGCGCCGGAGCGCAGTGCATCGCAAACCAGGTAGCCGGCCATCTGTGCGATGCCATGCCCGTCGAGCACGGCCTGCAGCACCAGGCTGGGGTCGTTGTAGGTGACCTTGGCCGGCGGCTGGAACTTGCGCACCTGCCCATCCACCTTGAACTCCCACTCGTAGAGCCGGCCCGACCCATAGCGAAAATTGACGCATTGATGATGGGCCAGGTCGTCCACGCTCTCGGGTAGGCCGTGCGCTTCCCGATAACCGGGTGAGGCACAGACCAGCATCTGCATCGGGATGATCTGCTTGGCGATGATCTGGGCATCCTCCAGCCGTCCATTGCGAAACGCGATGTCCACACGGTCCGAGATGAAGTCGGTCGGCTTATCGTCGAGGACCAGGTCGATCGACACGTCGGGATAGGCCGCTCGAAACGCGCCAAGCAAGGGCGCCACCACTCGCCGGCCAAACCCAACCGGCGAACTGATCCGCAGATGGCCACGCGGAGGGCCTTCGCGAAGGTCGCGCATCTCCTCGACCGCCTGCACGATCCGGTCCACTCCGGTATGACAATTGGCGTAGAAGAGATCGCCTTCGCGGGTCAGGGTGGTGCTTCGCGTCGTCCGCAGGAAGAGTCGTACGTTCAGTTGGTCTTCGAGCTTCTGGACGCTGCGGCTCACCGCAGAGCGGCCGATACCCAGGCGGTCGGCAGCCCGGGCGAAGCTGCCTTCGGTGACCACGGCAATGAAGGCGACCACCCCGGCGTAGGTCGTGGCAAAACTCGAGGCCAGGGGATCCGCGCGCGACGCAAGCGGGGTCGTTTCGGAAGACAGGACGGCAGAGGATGTCATGTGAGCGGCTCCGTGGGCAGAAGGAGACCAGGGGTTCGATCTCGCGAAAGCCAGTGCGGCTACTTTGCTCGCCGGCTCCTGCAATGACCAGTTAATGCCGGTCAAGGTGTGTTATGGCCCGCTCCTGTCAGTTCTCCCGACGTCTCACAACGCGGCCAAGGCCTCGGAGTGCGGCAAGCTGTCGATCGAGGCCCGGATCGCTTCCTTGCGTAGGGAGGGCCGCTCGGCAAGTGTCTCGAAGTAACGAGCGACGTTGGGGAACTCGTCCCACATCGGCGCCAGGCCGAGATATGCCAGGCGCACCAGGTTGACCCCCCAGACGGCATCCGCAAGGGAGAATGAGTCACCGTCCAGGTACATGGATCGTCCGTTCAGCGCACCGTCCAGGTCTTTCAGCAATTCGCCCACCTGGTTGCGAGCGGCTCGCTGGAATGCCGCGTCATGGCGCACGCTCTGGCCACCGGCTTCCTTCGCGATCTTGGCTCGATAGGCGGCGATCAGTTCAGGCTCATGCGCATTGGCAGAAATCATGGCCTCCAATGCCATGAGCTTGTGTTCGTACACCGTTGCCATCGTCGTCCTGAGTGCATCCGGTCGCCTGTCGTCATCCGGATGGAAGCCGTAGAGCAGCGCGGTGTTCGGGATCCGGTCGACGATGCCGACCTGGCGCATCACCTCGGCCATCGCATCCGGATCCTGCGGAACAAGCTGGATCGTCTCCCGCGACAGAGCATCGAGATAGCAGCAGATCCTCAACGAATCCGCGATCACGCGTCGGCCCTGGTGATCGACAAGCAGTGGCACGACGCACGGATCAAAGCCTTCGGTCTCAACCGAGGTACGCCCGCTGTAGCCCGCGACGAACGGCCGATCCAGTTCCCGGCCAGCGATCAACCGAAGGCGCACATAGGCAGGTGCGTAGTGCTCGGCAGGGATGAGGCCCTCCGATCCCATTGAGCCCAGGATGATCATCTCGTTCGATCGATAGGACAGACGCTTCTCGTGGAGCACCGTCCGCACCTTCTGCGAGCACAGCGAGCTCGCGGCATGGAACAACTCGAATCGCGGATCTGCTTCATCGCCCACGATGGTGGCGCGAGCGGGATCAACCATCGCGGCGCGAGCCGCAGCAGTCATTTCCATCAACGGCCGATCGATCGTCATGACATCACTCTTGATCGCTTGCATGGCAGGTACTCCATCAGGTTCGATGAGCGGCACTCTAGGTTCGCCCACTTCCCTTGAGAAGCCGGCAATCCTTAGACGCAGGTTCCGAGGACGGCGAACGGTCTCACTCGACTTCATCGTCCACGTTCCTGAACGCTGTGTTCCGCAAAGACCTGCACACAGCCTCTGCGCGATGGCCTATCTTTTCGCTTCAGATCTGCCTCGAATCCACAACCTATGCGCCACACCCGTCCGTCCCCCGTCGCAGCCCTGCGCGCCCCCGGCCTTCGCGAGGCGCTCGGCGCGCTCGCGACCCGACGCACAACGACCGTCGGGTTGATCGCTCAGGCGCTCGAATCGGCCGAAGCGTGCAAGCGGAGCGTCAACGCCTTCTCGGTCATCGACTGGGATCGCGCCCTGAAGGCGGCGGCAGACAGCGATCTTCGCTATGCGGAAGGCAGGCCACGCGCGCTCGAAGGGCTGCCCATCGGCATCAAAGATCTGATCGACACGAAGGATGTCGAGACCCGCTACGGTTCGGCGGCCTATCTGGGTCACGTCCCTAGCGCCGATGCGGAAGTCGTAAGGCAGCTTCTGGCGCAAGGCGCCATTCCCATTGGCAAGACCACGACGCATGAGTTTGCGTGGGGTGTCACCACGGCCAGTATTGTCTATGGAGACACGCTCAATCCGCTCGACCGTACGCGTTCGCCCGGTGGATCGAGCGGCGGAGCGGCAGCTGCCATCGCCTACGGTTCTGTCGCGGCCGGCCTGGGCACGGATACGGGCGGGTCCGTCCGGATTCCCGCTGCGCTGTGCGGGGTCGTCGGGTTCAAGCCGACGTTCGACACACTCTCCACGCGCGGCGTGTTCCCGTTGGCCCCGACCCTGGACCATCCCGGCGTCCTCGGGATGAGCGTCGACGATGTCGTGATCCTCGCGCAAGCGTTTCAAATCGAAGTTCCTGACGACGATGCATGGATCTCCGCGCGGTTGGGAGTCCTGCGCGAAATCCCGCCCATTCCCTTGAGCCCCGACATCGCATCCACTTTCGACGATGCGGTGGACTGCCTCGCTGAGGTGTTTGCGTGCGTGAAGGTCAGCCCACCGGGTCTCTTCGATGACGTCTATGGCGCGTTTGCCAGCATCGTCCTGACCGAGGGAACGATCGAACACTTCAGGCGGAACGACTGGGATCGCATCGTCAGCCACTACGGTTCGGAGACCGTCGAAAGGCTGGAACGCGCGAAGACCGTGAACCTTCGCGACTACGCGTGGGCCCAGCAGGCCCGGCGCCGCTTTGCGGCGAACCTGCACGAGCTCATGTCGACGATCGACTATCTCGTCCTGCCGACCTGCCCTTGCACGGCGCCGCTGATTGGCGCGCACGCTACAACGATCGGCGGGTGGTCCGGCAGCGTCCGAGAAGCCTTGATGACCTACACGGCGCCATTCAACGTCGCCGGATTTCCGGCGATCTCGATTCCCCTGGGGTGGTCGGGCACCGCCCTCCCCGCGGCGCTGCAAATCGTCGCCAGGCCGGGCCAGGACGGGGCCCTGTTGCAGATCGCGCAGCAGATGGAGTTGATCCTTCGCGCCGCACCTCGAATGAACTGACACCAAAGCAATCCACAGGAGAGCCATGATGAGCGATACCCCCACCAATGTCGTCGAGAGCCGCGCGTCCACCGGTTCGTTCACCGGGCAGACGCCCTACAGCGCATGGATGCAGACCGACGCACTCCATTCGCTGCAACGCACCGTGAGCGATCACCCCGGCGAGCACGCGTGGATCACGCATGTGCAAGTGTCCGAGCTCTACTGGATGCTCATCATCAAGGAGATCCGGACGGCGCAAGGGTTCCTGCGCGCCGACAACCTGCGCCAGGCTTACCGGACCTTGCTGCGCGTGGTCGCCCATCAGGAGCCGCTCCAGGCCATCTGGCGATCGATCGACTGGATGACGCCAACCGACCTGTTGGCCATCCTTTCGCGCGCGGTGGCCACCTATGGCAAGGACACCGCACTGCAGGGATGGACGTACCGGCAGATGGTTTACCTGCTGGGGATCAAGCAGCCCCAGCACCTTGAGCACTTCAAGCCGCAACCCCAGCGCTGGGCCCAGCTCAACCAGGCGCTATCCGAGCCAAGCCTCTACGACGATGTTCTCGCTTGCTTCAGCCGCATCGGCATGAACGTGCCGAAGGCACTGCTCGAACGCGACCTGAGTGCGCCCTACACGCCCAGCAAGGAAGTCGAGAAGCTTTGGCGTGACATCTACGCCGATCCGGACGGGAACGTCGAGCTTCAGCAACTCGGAGAGACGCTGGCGGACATCGCCGAGGGCTTCAGCCAGTGGAAGCATCGCCACCTGATGGCGACGCGTCGGACCTTCGGCGCGCGGCCGGCCTACTTCGGCACCGAGGGCGTCGCGTGGCTGGTGCCCACGATGGACGAGATTCCGTTCCCGGAACTCTGGTCGGCGCGCACCTTCATCGGAGATCCGCCGCCCGTGTGCCCGCACATGGCCGGTCGAAGAAGCTGACAATGCGAGATGTCGCCACCCTCTTCGCACGTCAAGGCCCTGCTCATCGAGTCTTCGACTCCGTGCGCCGGGGAAGAAACCCCTTCGCGTGGGCCAAGTCCGGCCAGGGCAGCACCGTTTCCCCGGACACCAGCCACTTGCCATTGGTCCGCCGAAGCCTGAGTTCATAGAGCGCCGGGTCCGCGTCGTCGCTCATGCGTCGAAAGAGGATGGCGGTTGCCTCGTCGCCTTGCTCCTCGATGTGCAGGATTCGCTTCTCGGTGGACAGCGGCTTCTCGCCTGCATCGCGGCGGCTTCTGAACTCGTCCATCATCTGCGGCTTCGAGAAGCGGGCGACTTCGCCCTGCGGAGTGAGCACCAGAAAGCCGAGATCCTCGGTGTAGAGCTTCTCCATTTCATCCATCCGATAGTGGCTTCCGGTTTCGGCGAGCACATCGATGAACGCAACGATCTCTGGGTTGTGAGATGGGGACATCACTTTTTCCTTTGCTGAAGATGGGGTGCACGAAGCTCAATTCGCGAGCTCGCCTGAATGATGTCGGGCGTGCAACAAGGTAGACACGCCGTTTCGCGCCACGTGCCCCTCTCTCTTTGGAGCTAGTGCCGCCATCAGCACTGCAGAGCCCGAAGCGGCATGGATCGTTCGCCATTCCCGGACCCTGCGTACAAGCATTGCCGCCTTCTCAGGCGGGCACCGCGTCCCTACGATTTCCTCGCCTTCATCAAAGCGCCACACACCACGAGGAACCCACCATGTCAGCGAACCTACGGATGGAAGATTTCGAACTGAATGCGAGCCCGTTCATTGATGACCTGATCCGCGAGCGGCGCACCAAGCGCGGCTTCCTCGATCGACCCGTCTCGCTCGACGTGGTCCGGGACATTCTTTCGATTGCGAAGTACGCGCCCAGCTCCAGCAACACGCAACCCTGGCGCTGCTACGTCGTGACGGGAAACGCACGCAAGCGCCTCACCGCGGCAGCGGTGGAGGCATTTCGCGCCGGCCCGGAGAAACTGGAGCCCGAGTACCCCTTCTTTCCACAGCCGCTTCACGATCCGTACTCGACCCGCTTCAACACCTTTCGCGGCCAGCTCGGCGATGCGCAAGGCGTCCATCGCAGCGACAAGGCTGGACGCATGCGTGATGTCGAGCGTCAATTCCTCTTTTTCGACGCGCCTGTCGGCATCATCTTCACGATGGACCGGCGCCTCGAATGGGCGAGCTTCATCTGCTATGGCTGCTTCTTGCAGAACATCATGCTGGCCGCCAGGGGCAGAGGCCTCGACACCTGCCCTCAACAGATCTGGTCGCTGCAGTATCCCGTGCTGCGCACCGAGCTCGGAATTCCCGAAGACCAGATGGTGATCGCCGGCATGTCGCTCGGTTGGGCAGACAACAGCATGCCCGAGAACCGGATGTCCTTGCACAAGGTGCAGATGGACGAGTTCACCTCGTTCATCGATGCATAGGCGCGAGCATCCGAAGAGACGCTCCATCGAACAACCCGCTTCATCCAAAGGAAACTCCCATGTCACTCATCAAAGGCTTCCACCACCTGACCGCCTGCGTCAGCGGCGCACAGGAGGACGTTGATTTCTACGTCAAGCTGCTGGGACAAAGTCTCGTCAAGAAGACCGTTCTGCTCGACGGCGAAGAGCCTGTCTACCACCTCTACTACGGCAACCCCCAGGGCGATGCCGGCACCCTGGTGACGTCCTTCCCCTTCAAGCAGAAGGGCGTGAAGGGACGGCGCGGCTCGGGCCAGATCAAGGTGATCAATTATTCTGTGCCCAAGGACTCCCTCGACTTCTGGCGCGAACGCTTCAGCGCCAAGGGGATCGCCTTCGACAAGGACGTCGTCGAGCGCTTCGACGAACGGCGACAGCGTTTCCAGCATCCCTGCGGTATCGAGTTCGATCTCGTCGCATCGGACCGGGACACCCGCCCTCCCTGCTCGGCCAGCGACATTCCGCACGAGGTCGCGATCCGCGGCGTTCACAGCATCACGTTGTCGCTTCGCGAGGTGGCCGAATCCATCATCTTCATGCAGGACGCGCTGGAGTTCCGCTACGCCGGCGAGTCCGGCGCCTATCACCGTTTTGAAACCGCCGACGGCACCCCTGGCACCGTCGTCGAGTTCCTTCACGAGCCCGATCGCTTGCAAGGATCGTCCATCTACGGCGAAGGCACGATCCATCACGTGGCCTTCGCGGTGGACAACGTCGAACAGCAAATGATCATCAAGGAGAAGCTGATGTCGATGGGCCACATCGACACGTCCGAGTCCGTCAATCGCAATTACTTCCGTTCGATGTATTTCAAGATGCCCGGCGGGGTCATGTTCGAGGCGGCCACGACCGACATCGGGTTCGCTATCGACGAGGAGCCTGGTCACTTCGGCGCGGAGTTCCAGCTCCCGCCGTGGCTGCGCGACCGCAAGCAGGAACTTCTCGGACGCCTGGAACCGATCGCGGTCTGAATTCGTCGCCGCGTTTCCACCTATCATCAAATACAGGTCATTCCCATGTCCAAACCCAAAGTTCTCATCGCTTTCTATTCCCGCAACAGTTCGACCGAGCTTCTGGCCAAGGCGGTCGCCGAAGGTGCCATCGCAGAGGGCGCCGAGGTCCGGCTTCGCCGCGCCCGTGAATTCGTCAGCCATGAAGTCATGCGGCAATCTCCCGGCTGGTCGGAGCGCGCCACCGAGATGAACACGAAGTACGAGGCTCCGACGGAAGCAGATGCCGAATGGGCGGATGCCATCGTCTTCGGAACACCGACGCGATTTGGATCGATCTGTGCAGAGCTCAAGGCTTACATCGACACCCTCGGTGGCCTCTGGTTCCAGGGCAAGCTCAATGGCAAGGTCGGCTCGGTCTTCGGCTCGACCTCCTCGAAGCACGGCGGCAACGAGTCGACGCTCCTGTCGATCTACGCGCCGATGGCCCACCTCGGCCTGATCATCGTGCCGCTCGGATATGCCGATCCCGCGATGTTCAAGGCGGGCACGCCCTACGGAGCGACACATGTCTCCCAGAGAGATTCCGTCATGCCCGACGCTGACCATCTCGCCGTGGCCAGCTTCCAGGGAAGGCGCGTCGCATCGGTCGCCCAGGCGCTGGTCCGCGCGAGCGCACGCACTCTGGAGACCGTCGCCTGATCGAGAGTAGGACAGACAGGCCGGGCCCGCTGCCGGACGCGGCCTTGCAGGTCTTGGCGCAGAACGGGACGGTCCATTGACCGCCGCGCCCTTCCGGCGTCATGCTGCGGCCATGCGCCACCTTTCATCAGGCTTCACATGCTGGATCTGAAGGATGTCTACTATTTCGTGCAGGTCGTGGACCGCGGAGGCTTCACCGCCGCCGGCGTCAGCCTTCGCCTGCCCAAGTCGACATTGAGTCACCGTGTTCAAGAGCTCGAAGCGTCCCTGGGTGTTCGCCTTCTCAACAGGACCTCCCGCCAGTTCGGGATGACCGACATCGGCAAGGAGTTCTATCAGTACGCCATCGCGACGCTGCAGAGCGCGGAGGCCGCTGAAGAGGCGGTCCGGCAGAGACTGACGGAGCCGAGCGGCGTGATTCGACTGACCACGGCTGTCGAGATCGCCCAGTTCGCTCTTCGGGATCTTCTTCCCATTTTTCTCAACCGGCACCCGAAGGTCCGTATCACCGAGATTGCGACCGATCGCTATGTGGACATCGTAGGCGAAGGCTTCGATCTCGCGATTCGCGGTCATACGACACCGCTGCAGGACTCTACGCTGGTGCAGCGGGCGATCGCCCACGTTCCGTGGTATCTCTTCGCCGGGCCCAAGTACCTGGAGCAGATGGGCGTGCCCGAACGTCCGGAGGACCTCGCGCAACATGCCACCATTTCCATGGTGCGCAACGGACCGCTGCAGTGGCGCTTGCGGGGACCCGATGGCGCGGAGATCGACATGCCCATCGACCCCAGGTTCCAGAGCAACAACATGGTCGCGCTCAAGGAAGCGGCATGCGCCAACCTCGGCATCGCCGCACTGCCCGGCTACATCTGTCGATCGGAACTGCAGGGCGGTACCTTGCGGCATCTTTTGCCCGACTGGGTCGCTGCAGACGCCCGCATGTCCGCACTGATACCCTTCCGGACAGGATTGCTTCCGGCTGTGCGTTCGCTGGTGGATTTCCTCGCGGTCGAGATTCCTGTCATCACGGCATTCGATCCGCCCTGAACACGCCGGACTCGCATCGTCCACCGGCATGGACGCTACGTCTGAGTTTCGACGGCTTGTGAGCGGGTACTCGAGGCTCTATCTTTTCGATCCTGTTATCGAAAAGGTCGATCGAAATGAATCAGTACAACTGCTTGCCGCAGGACGGTGTCTTCTGGGGCGAACATATTCTGCAAAGCACGGTGGCGCGGCTCGCGGACTATGGGATCGGCCACGCGATCACGTTCACCGTCGAGCCGTTGGCGAAGCTGAACCAGACTCACGTGCAGCCTAATCTGAAGCAAGGCGTCGGCACCTTCACGGACCTGCCCGCGCACGCTCCCGACAGCGCCATCCAGCAAGGGCTCGATGCCTGCGAGCGGGCCGGGGCCGAGTCGATCATTGCCCTCGGCGGCGGATCCGTCCTCGACGCTGCCAAGGCCGTGTCCCATCTCCACCATGAAAGGACCGGGCGGTTCCTTCCGATCGCAGCATTGCCCACGACGCTGTCCGGCTCCGAGTTCTCGCACTACTTCGGCATCACCGAAACGGACGGCGCGCAAAAATTCAAGCGCAGCTACGCTGTGCGCGAGACCACGCCGAAGGTCGTCGTGATCGACCCCGTACTCGTGCTCGATACGCCCCGTGCGCTGCTTCTGTCCTCGGCCGTCAAGGGGATGGATCATGCGGTCGAAGGCATGCGCAAGGTCACCAAGGAGCATCCGCACGCGATCATGGCCGCCAGCGGCGTGGCACGATTCCTCAGAGTGCTCGAGAAATGGCCGAAGGCCACGCAGACCCGAGAGGCCATCGAGAAAGGCCTGGTGACGACCGATGACCTACTGCAACTGCAATTGGCCGCCTGGCAGTGCTACTTCTCCCCCGCCTCGGTCATCTATGGACTGAGCCACCGGATCGGTCACATCCTCGGCGGAACCTACGGCCTGCCGCACAGCGCGACATCCTGCATCACCCTCGCGCCGGTGATCCGGGCCTGCGCGGACTTCTATGGTGAGAAGCTGGAAGTCTTCGCTGCATCGGTCGGAGAGGATGATGTCGCGACGCAGTTGGCAGAGAAGATCTCGGGCGTGGTGAAGACGCTGGGGCTGCCCGATCGTGTCAGTGCGTTCGACCTCGACAAGGCCCGGCTTCCGGAAGTCGCCACGCTCCTGAAGAAGAACTATCCCAACGAGGTTGCCGACCTTGGCGCCGGCGCCTCGGCCAAGCTCGACGCGCTGCTCGAGAGTCTGTGGTGAATCTCGGCAGTCCCCTATCGCAGGGTGACCCGGGAGAATTCGGGTTGATTGTCGCCGCGCAAGTGTCCGAGCTCTGGTGGGCGCTGATCGTCAGGGAACTTCGAACCGCCCAGGAGCAGCTTCGCGCCGACAACCTGACCGAAGCCTCCCGATCGCTCCGACGCGCGGTCACCCATTTCGAGCCTCTGAACGCCACCTTGCGCTCGATCGCCTGGATGACGCCGAACCGCTTGTTCGTCTTGCTGTCCCGGGTTTCAGCCCAGCTTGGACAGGACACGGCCTTTCAAGGCCCGATCCATCGTCAACTGATCGATCTGCTGGGCCTCCAGCAGGTAGACCAGCTGCAGCCGGCACCTTCTCGGTCCCGACGTCGCGAGCGACCGAGTCCAGCGCTCGCCGCCGAGCCCAGCCTTTACGACGATGTGCTCGCCTACCTGAGCCGCATCGGGTTGACCGTGCCGGCGCATCTGCTCGAACGAACAGCGGGGACACCCTATGTGCCCAACGAGACGATCGAGCAAATCTGGCGCGAGATCTACGAGGATCCCTATCCGGACGTTCCGCTGCAGCAACTCGGCGACACGCTCGCGGAGATCGCCAACGCATTCACGGACTGGACCGGCCGGCTCCGAAAGACAACGCGCCGAGCGTTCACCGGTCGTTCGCCAGTGGCCAAAGGTGGCGAGACCTCGGCGCCTACTTTCGATGAGCTTCCGTTTCCGGACCTCTGGCTGGCGCGCGGCTTCATAGGAAGCGCTCCCGAGGCACACCCCCTCCCGGCCTGACGCGCGCGCCCCTTTATCCGTCGACGCGAACGGCTCGCCCCACGGACGCCCCCAGTGCGCACATCACGATGCAGAGCACCACGCAGGCCACGAGCGGTGCGGTCCAGTTTCCCGCGAATTCGTGCAGGACGCCGACGAAGATCGGTCCCACAGCCGCCATCAGATAGCCGATGCACTGCGACATGCCGGAGAGCGATGCAGCGACCTGCTGAGTGCCTGCGCGCAGCCCGACGAAGGCGAGACTCAGGATCAGGGCGGCCCCCATCCCCATTCCGAAAGCGAAGACCCAGAACCCGGCCCACGCGGGCAGCGCCAGCAGGCCCACCAGTGCGCAGCCGCTCAATGCCGGCGAAGCAACGGCAAGCCAGCGCTGGTCAGGCAATCGCTGAAGCAGCGGCACCAACAGCATTGCGGGCACGGCCCCCGCCAGTTGCATCCATCCATGGAGCGTTCCGGCGCGTGCGCTCGAATAGCCTGCGTCGTGCAGCAGCGAGGCCAGCCACGCGATGGCAGCGAAGTGAATGAAGCAGGTCAAACCCAGATAGCCAGCCACCTGCCACGCCAGGCTCGAACGCCATACCGATTCACGCGGCGCTGGCGCCGAAAGAACGGGACTCGAGCGCGTCTGGCTGCGCAACTGGGGAAGCCAAACAAGGGCCGCGATCAGCGGCAGCCCTGCTACCGTCGCCAGCGCGCTTTGCCAGCCGGCGTGCAGCGCGTGTTCAAGCGGCACCGCAAGCGCGGACATTGCGCCCGCGGCGGCGATCATCGCCAGCGCATAGCAAGCTGTCAGCGCGGCCACCTGCCGCGGAAAGTCTCGCTTCAGGAGACTGGGCAGCAGAACGTTGGCGATCGCAATCGCGCCACCGATCAAGCCAGTTCCGACAAACAGCGCCGAGACGGTCCCGGCAGACCGCAGCACGATGCCGCAGATCAACAGCGCCAATGCGCCAAAAATTGCTCTTTCCAAGCCGTGCCGACGCGCGATCGCAGCCGCCATCGGCGAGACCACGGCGAACGCAAGCAGCGGCACGGTCGTCAGCAATCCAGCCTGCGAGGCATTGAGCATGAAGCTGTCGCGGACAGGATCAATAAGCGGCCCGAGCACGGTGATCGGTGCACGCAGGCTCGCGGCAACGAGCAGGATGCCAGTGATGAGAAACGTAGGACGAAGTTGGACGCGCAGCGGGGAAGTCGAGTGAGGCATGCGTTGAAGCTGTTCGGAACGAAACCTCACTCTAGTGATTGCCCACGAGTCTGAATCTGCATGCATCGACGCAAAGTCTTCAAATCCGGTCAAATTGAGTGATGTCGTCGTCAGGTCGGAGCCCATGGACTTTCGAGTTCGATGCGATGGACGCGGCCATCGCTGCAGTTCAGATTCGAACGCAACATGTCGTCGAGGAGTTGGCCACGCATAGGCACCGGCAGGGCCAGCTGGTGATGGTGTTGCACGGCGCCGTGACCTGCGAGGTACAGGGTGCGCTGTGGATGGCGCCCATGCACGGCGGGCTGTGGATACCCGGGGGCGTTCCGCACAGCAATCAGATGACCGCCAACGGCAATGCCTGCTTTCTCTTCGTCGAGGATGGCGCCGTGCAGATGCCGACGACCTGCTGCGCACTGGCCATCAGCCCCTTGCTGCGCGAACTGATCCTCCATCTGGCTACCTTGCCGACAAGGACGCAGCGAAATCCGGAAACCGTGCGGTTGCACGCCGTGCTGCTGGATCAGCTCGTGCGCATGCCGACCGAGACGATGCACCTGCCCGTCTCCGACGAGCCGCGCCTGCGACGGCTCATCGACGCCCTGATGCGGGATCCGTCCGATCGCACCACCGCGTCCCAATGGGCGTCGCGCCTTGCAATGAGCGAGCGCACATTCAACCGGTTCCTTCAATCGGAGACCGGCCTGACGTTCGGACGTTGGCGGCAGCGGCTGCACCTGGTATTGGCCCTGCAGTGGATGGCATCCGGTGCGTCGGTGCAGCAAGCCGCCGATCGCCTGGGCTACGAGACCGTGACCGCCTTCATCGTCATGTTCAAGAAGTCCATGGGGACGCCCCCTGCACGCTATTTCTCCGAGCGTCGATCGCGTCGTGGTGCCTGAGCGTCACGCCGTGGGGTCCAGTGCACCGAAGCGGCAGCCTCTCCGAGCGCGGCGTCAAGCGCGCCACGCCATGTCATGCGCATCCAGGCCCCAGGGCATTGCTGCCTGCCCGGCAACGCCGTGTGGCCTGTTTGGCTGCTACCGCCTCCAAGGGGCGGCCCCTACGATGCCGCCATGCATGAAAAGCAAGCAACCTCGCCTGATGAGGCTGGCGATTCCCGACTGGGTATGACGTCCACCGCTGATGAAGTTCTGTCAGGCATCGACCTTCGCGGGAAGCGCATCCTCGTGACCGGTGTGTCGTCCGGGATCGGCGTGGAAACCGCGCGGTCCTTGGCCGCGCGCGGCGCGCAGGTCATCGGCACCGCCCGGGACCTTGGCAAAGCCGCAGACGCCACCGCGCCGGTCCGTGCCGCTGTGGCCGGCGGCGGCCTCGAACTGGTCGCACTCGACCTGGCCTCGCTCGCGAGCGCGCGCAGCTGCGCCGATGCTCTTGTTCGCGACGGGCGCCCGTTCGATGTCGTGATCGCCAACGCGGGGGTCATGGCGACACCGTTGGGCCGCACGCGTGACGGCTTCGAAACACAGCTGGGTACCAACCATCTCGGCCACTTCGTGTTCGTCAATCGCCTCGCCCCCTTGATCGCCGACGGTGGCCGGGTCGTGGTCGTGGCCTCCGCCTCCCATCGCTCGGCGAACTTCACGCTCGATGATCTGAACTTCGAACGCACCGCGTATGAGCCCGGAATCGCGTATGCGCGTTCCAAGACAGCAAACATCCTGTTCGCTGTTGAGTTCGATCGACGCCACAAGTCGCGCGGCGTGCGCGCGACCGCCGTGCATCCCGGAACCGTCCGGACGGAGCTCGGACGGCATATCGGCCTTGAAGCGATGGATCAGATCCTGCAGCGAATCAGCGTCGACCTGGTGGCACAAGGCCAGCCACCGTTCCAATGGAAGACCGTGCCTCAGGGTGCAGCGACTACGGTGTGGGCCGGTGTCGTCGCGACATCCACTGAGGTCGGTGGCCGGTACTGCGAAAACTGCCACGTGTCCGAGGTGGTCGACCGGGCTGTCAGTCCCGTTGCCGAAGGCGTTTGCTCGTACGCGCTCGACCCGGAAACCGCCAGACGGCTGTGGAGCAAGAGCGAGGAATTGGTGGGTGAGCACTTTTGAATGCCACAGCGCCGATGGCATGCCCGCGTCAAGAGAAGGACGCCAATTTGGCAGCAAGGAAATCAATGAAGAGGCGCGCCCTTGCGGGAGCGTGGCGTCCGAAGGCGTGCAATGCATACACCGACACCAACGGAAGTGGAACCTTCGGCAGCACCGGCTTCAACCTGCCGGCGTCGATGTCGTCTTGGATGGCAAAGCGCAGCATCTGCACGATGCCCATGCCGTTCAACGCCGCAATGCGCGTCGCAACGCCACTGTCCGCATCGAGGACACCTTCCGGCGTGAAGACGCTGCCGTCGGCGAACTTCAACGGAAAAGGCTTGCCGGCGAGCACGTAGCGGACGTGATCGTGATCCCGAAGCGCTTCCTTGCTCTTTGGAGCGCCGTGGGCGGTCAGGTATGCCGGCGACGCCGCCAGCACCATGGGCAGCCTGGCAACCAAGCGCGAGGTCAGGTCGGAATCCGCGACATCGCCTGCCCGCACCGCGATGTCGAAACCTTCGCGGATCAGGTCAACGTGCCTGTCCGTCAGGCTGATCTCCAGCTTGAGCCCTCGATGTCGGGGCAGGAACTCCCGGGTCAGCGGCTCCATCAGCACCCGGCCCAGATCTCCGGGTGCCGTCACGCGCAAGAGGCCTTGGGCCGTCGCCGTCGCGTGCATCACATCGCCCGCCTCGTCGAGCGCGCGAAGCAGCGGTGCGACGCGTTCGAAGTACGCCGCACCCTCCTGGGTCAGCGTCAAGGTGCGGGTGGACCGCTGGAACAGACGCACGCCGAACCGCGCCTCGAGCCGCGCCACGCTCTTGGAGATTGCCGATGGCGAAGTGCCCAACGCCCGCGCCGCACCGCTGAACGAGCCGGCCTCCACCGTGCGCACAAATGCGATCAGACCCTGGGTTCGATCCAGCATCGATTCAACTTCTTTTGGAACAAATGTTTGTCAAATTATGGACTACTCAATCCATTCAGGAATACCTAAATTCGTTGCATCAACCAAGGAACAACTCATGAGCAAGCTATCCGGAAAAATTGCAGTCATCACGGGCGGGAGCAGCGGCATCGGTCTCGCCGCGGCGAAGGCCTTCGCGGCCCAAGGCGCCAAGGTCGTCATCGTGGGTCGGCGGCGGGATGCCGTGGACATCGCCCTGGCCGAACTCGGCCCCGAAGCCACAGGAATCATCGGGGACGTCGGCGACTTGTCGACACATGACCGGCTGGTCGCGGAGGTCTCGGCCCGATTCGGCGCGATCGACATCTACATGGCCAACGCCGGCATCAATCGCATCGAGCCTTCATTGGCGGTGAGCGTGGAGAGCTACGACGCCCAATTCGCGACCAACACTCGCGGCGTCTTCTTTGGCGTCACCAAGATGCTGCCCTTGATGCGCGAGGGGGGGTCCATCATCCTCACGGGCTCGATCGCGAGCGCGAAGGTGCTCGACGACCATGCGGTCTACGCAGGGACCAAGGCGGCCATCGGCGCATTTGCTCGAAGCTGGGCGCTGGAACTGAAGGGTCGCGGCATCCGCGTCAACGTCCTCAGCCCCGGGCCGGTCGACACACCCATCCTGGAAAAGCTCGGCATCTCGCCAGAAGACCGACCTGCGTTCGAGAAAGGCGTGGCATCGGCGATCCCGCTCGGCCGTCTCGGCCGGCCCAATGAGCTTGCGCGCGCCGCGCTGTTCCTGGCATCCGACGAGAGCAGCTTTGTGACGGGCATTGACTTGCGCGTCGATGGCGGCATTGCCATCACATAGGTTCAGACGTCGTGACCATACTGGCCAGGCTCAGTGTGTGTTGACTTCAGCGCACTAACCCGTGACTCGCAACACCCGGGCCAGGCTCGCGCCGAGGTCGCGCGCCGAAAGCGGCTTCTGCAGGACTTCGTCGGCGCCGATCGCTGCACCCAGCGAGTCGGCAGCACCGCTTTCGCGCGCCTTTCCTGCCCTCGCTCCCAGATACCCGCTCATCAGCACGATGGGGATGGACTCGCGTATCCCTCGCACTTCGCGAATCAGCGCCGATCCCGACATTTCCGGCATGCGCTCATCGGTCATCAGGGCATCGAAGCGCTCGGGGTCTTCCCGGAATGCCGCGAGCGCAGCCGCACTCGAAGTAAAG
Source organism: Variovorax sp. J22R115 (assembly GCF_030317005.1). NCBI lineage: Bacteria > Pseudomonadati > Pseudomonadota > Betaproteobacteria > Burkholderiales > Comamonadaceae > Variovorax > Variovorax sp. J22R115. Next base: position 224,292 of record NZ_JASZYM010000006.1, read on the forward strand.
CCGATGGGCACATAGCCCAGATCCGCAAGAGTACGGGTCGCAAGATCCACCAACGGCTCCTCGTCGTCGACGATCAGCACACGCTGACCATCGCCGCGCGGCGGGGCCGACTCCTGTTGATCGTTCGGCTCTGCCGCGTCACCGGAGCGCGGCAGGTAGACAACGAAGGTGCTGCCGGCGCCGAGGGAACTCGCCACGTCGATGGCACCGCCGAGCTCGGTGACGATGCCATGCACGAGGGAAAGGCCCAGACCGGTACCGGTGCCGACCTCCTTGGTGGTGAAGAAGGGATCGAAAATGCGATCGATGATCTCCGGCGCGATGCCGGCGCCGGTATCTGCGACCGTGAGTACGACATATTCGCCGGGCCGACGTGCGCCGATCGTCCCGGCTCGTCGAGCCTCGACGCGCTCGATGGCGAGCTCGACGCGCAGCCTTCCGCCGGCCGGCATTGCCTGGATGGAATTGGTCGCAAGATTGGCCACGACCTGATGTACCTGAGTCGCGTCGCCGAGTACCGCGGCGGCCCCCGCGTGCAGCGTGGCGTGCACCGTCACGGTCGCAGGCAACTTCGCCGAGACCAGGTCAAGCACCTCGCGTACCACCCCCTCGACGTGGACCGGCACACGTTCGCCGACCGCGCTGCGACTGAAAGCCAGCAAGCGCTCGACGAGTGCGCGTCCGCGCTCGCCGGCGACCATGATGCTGTCGAGGTCGCGCGCGAGGCGACTCCCCTTGGCCGCATCGCGCAATGCCATTTCGCCATACCCGAGGATCGCGCCGAGGATGTTGTTGAAGTCGTGCGCGATTCCGCCCGCAAGTGTTCCTATCGACTCGAGGCGTTGCGCCCGGCGCAGCTTGCGCTCCATGGTCCTCAACCCTTCCTCCGCGAGCTTGCGCGCCGTGATGTCGGTAGCCGATCCAGTCCACCGTGCGACCTTGCCCGCGTCGTCGCGCTTGCAGATGGCCTGAAGGTTGTGCCAGCGAGGCTCCCCATTGACGAGGTAGCGCACTTCCATGGCAATTCGCTCGCCCGTTCCGGCAAACAATGCCTGCCGCGCGGTCTCCCATCTCACGAAATCCTCCGGGTGCATGTTGATTCGCGCTCTGTAGTCATCCCTGTCGGCCCAGGTCGTGCCCGGCGGAAACCCGGCCAGTTCAAACGCTCTCGGCGATGCAAAGTACGTGTCGGTAGGAATGTGCCAATCCCAGTACCCCGATTCGCTCGCGGCCATGGCGAGTTCGTAGCGCTGCTCGGACTCCCGCAACGCCTCTTCGGCGCGCTTGCGCTCGGTGATGTCTCGCACCGTGCCGGTCCAGCGAACGACCGCGCCGGAACGACTGCGCGCTGCCATGCCGGCCAGTTGCACCCAGCGCGTCGTTCCGTCCCGGATGAAGCGGGTCTCGACTCCAAAGCGCGCCTCCTTGCCGGCAAAGTGCTCGGCAAACGCACGCAGCAATGGCGCACGATCCTCGGGATGGAACGGAATTTGTGCGATGAACTCATCGCGGCCGGTGAAACATGCGCCCGGCGCGAGGCCGTAGATCTCCAACAAACGTGGCGAGGCATAGATGGCGTCCTTGGCGACGATCCAGTCCCAGAAGCCATCGTCGCTGGCGTCCATGGCGCGCACGTAGCGCTGCTGATCGCGCAGCGCTCTGGCACGCCGAGCGCTCATCCAGCCTATGACAAGTCCCGCGACTGAGAACGTGACGAAGCGGGGCAGATCGAGAAAGCCGCCAATCAGCGGATAAGGCACCTCGATCAGCTGGGGCAGCGTGAGTGTGGCCGCCAGTGCAGCCACGAGTCCGGGTCCCGCGCCGCAGAACCACGCCGCGGCCAGCACGGCAAACACGAACAGGCCCGCGAGGCTGAGAGTCGGGCCGGCGGGTGAGAGGTGCACCAGCACCGCAATCACGATGCAGGCGGGCGCAAGCGCGTACCGCACAGCGACCGATTCCGTCACTCGCTCGTCGAGCAAGGCGGCTCCAGCCGACAACACCTTCTTTCGGGTAAATGGATTGGAACGCACCCTTCTTGCTCCGAGGCTGCGCGGCGGAAACCGCGCATGAAGCGTCCCAACAGGACGAATAGCGCGGCAGCATACACGGCCCAGGGCTCGCCAATTGTTACACTTCCGATCCGCTGAGCGGCGAGGTTGCGGCCTGATCCGTGCATCGCGGAACGTGGCCGGTCCGGCCCGACACAAGCGCACTGACGAGGAAGGAAAAATATGGAATTGCCCGCGCAGGGCGTAGCGCCACACGTTCTCGTGGTCGACGACGACCCGTCGATACGGCAGATGCTGGTGGATTTTCTCGGTGACTACGACTTCAAGGTCAGCGCTGTGGCATCTGGTGCGGCAATGAGGGAGGCACTGAACCTCAGCGCCGTGGACTTGCTGGTTCTCGATGTCCGCCTCCCTGACGAGGACGGCATCCAGATCGCACGCCGTTTGCGCGAGCAGTCCGACTTGGCCATCATCGTCATCACTGGCAGGCGTGACGAGGCCGACCGTGTGATGGCGCTCGAGCTCGGCGCCGACGATTACCTGACGAAACCCTTCTCGCCGCGTGAACTGTTGGCCCGCGTCCGCGCGCTGCTGCGCCGATCGAAGATGCGGGAGGTTGCAAGCCGCCGCGAGTCCGGAGTCCGCGCTTACCGCTTCGCCGGGTGGGAACTCAACGTGGGCTTGCGCAGGCTGTCCTCACCGCTAGGGGAAGTCGTTGGCCTGTCCAACGGCGAATACAACCTCCTCACCGCCTTTCTAGGTGCGCCGCAGCGCGTGCTGACGCGCGCCCAACTGCTTGAGCTCTCACGCCTTCATGACGACGAGGTCTATGACCGCTCCATCGACGTGAAGGTCGGTCGGCTCCGTCGCAAGCTGGAGTCCGACGACCGGCCTCCCATCATCCGCACCGACCGCGGCGCCGGCTACATCTTCATTCCGACGGTCGAGATCGTGCGCTGACGCAATCGCTCAACCGCCGCCCAGACACCGAGCGACCGCCGTAAGTAGTTCCTTGCACGTGAATGGCTTCGGCAGCATTCGGGCGACGCCAAATCGCCGCGCCGCGTCCTCTGACGCGGCGACGTCTCGCCTGAACCGGCCCGATATGGCAAGGATTGGAGCGCCGCCATGGCGGACACTGAGCGCCCGCAGCGCGACAGCGGCCTGCGCAGGGTTCGGAACATCCGCGATCACGAGCGCGACGCCCCTGGGCGTCGAATCGTCCATCTCGACCAGATAGCCCGCCTCGGTCAGCCAGCGCACGAGCAATTCGCGGATGAGGTCATCCGTTTCGACGATCAACAGCCGTCTGTTTTTATCTGGAGTTCTTTCGGTGGTCATGGCGGAGGGCCGCTCCGACGCGCTTCGTCAAATTGAGTAAGGCCATTGCACCGCCAGAGGTGCACGGTAATGTGTCTGTGGGGTCATGTTGTGTGTCAACCGACACAAATGCATGCAGCAGCTCCTGCATGACACCCTCCACGACGCTCCAATATGACAACTGAGAAGTGCCATTGCGATGCCGACATCGTGCGACCACGTCCCGAGAAGACATTGAATCCCCTCGATCTGCAGGAGCGAAGCATGGAATTCAATACGAGCATCCGGGACGCGCGCCGCACGGTGCCAGCATCGCCATCGATGCCTCTTCAAATTAAGGGGACGCTTTCATGACGTGCATCTCGGCCCCCTTTGCACCCGCCCCGACCCCTCTGCGTGCAGACCCCTTGGCCTCGAGTTTTGCCACGAGCTATGCGGGGGTCGTCGCTTTCATCGCCGTGGTCACCGAAGGCAGCTTCGCGCGGGCCGCCGAGCGCCTGGGCATCGGCCGCTCTGCGGTAAGCCGCAGCGTCCAAAGGCTCGAAGACCAGCTGAACGTGCGCCTGATCCTTCGGACCACGCGCAGTACCACGCTGACCCGCGAAGGTGACCTCTTCTTCGCCAATTGCCACGCCGGGGTCGATCGAATCGTCCGGTCCATTGAGGAAATGCGGGATCTGCGTGAGGGCCCTCCCCGCGGTCATCTTCGGATCAGTTCGCCGGTTGGCTTCGGGCGGAGAGTGGTCGCCCCCTTGCTCGGCGAGTTTCGAGCAACCTATCCGGACGTGTCGATCGACCTGCTTCTGGACGACAAGCCGGCCGACTTCATCTCCGACCGCGTGGACATCGCATTTCGCAATGGGCGGCTGGAGGACGACCGGACCATTGCGAAGCAGATCATCCCGATGCAGATATTGGTCTGCGCCTCGCCCGAGTACCGGGACGCCCACGGATTGCCAGACAGCGTGGATGACTTGGCCCATCACCAATGCATCAACTTCCGCTATGGGGCGGGCCGGATCCACGAATGGGAGTTCAAGGTGGACGGCCAGGTCCGGAAGTTCCAGCCACAGGCCAAGATCACCTACAACGACCCGAGCCTGGTGCTGCAGGCCGTGCTCGACGGGCACGGCATCGCACAGATGGCGGGCTACCTGGCCAGCGATGGACTCCGCTCCGGCGCACTCGTTCCGTGCCTCGCGCGGTATGCACCTGAAGACCGCGGCCACTACATCTGCTACTTGAGCCGGCAACACCTGCCTTCACGCATGCGCGTCTTCATCGACCTCATGACAGCCAGGATCCGAGCGTGCAACCATCAGTGCCTGACAGACCATAGGGACCTGAACGCCCCGGCTCAATCGGTGCGGCTGGCCGGCAGCACGAGGGTCATGAGCACCCTGCTCTCTTCCAGCGCATGAAGGCCGTGCAGCAAGCGGCCAGCGAGGTACATGATTTGCCCGGCCTCGAGCAGCTTCAAGTTGCCGTCGAGGTGCACCTCAACCCTTCCGCGCAAGCACTGCAAGGTCATCGATGTCGAGACGGCGTGCGACGGCACCCGCCTTCCGGCAGGAAGCACCAGCCACATGATCTCGACGTCGCGAGCCTTCAAGAGTGCACAGGTCTCTTCGGCGTGCATGTCGAGAGCGCCGAGATTCACGACCTGACCGGATGATGCGTGGGTGATCGCCATAGCTGACCTCTGCGCAGCCGTTCGGTCAAGCCTCATCTGGCTCGACGTCCGGGAAGCGGCCGTATCGAACGCAGTCGATGACCTGCCCGTTCTTGACAACGAACCCGGCGAACTCCTGGTGGTGTCCGTAGAACAGGTTGCGCGCAACGCCGTGGGCGATCTGCTGGAGCTCTTGCGCCGCCGCGGAGGGTAGCAGCGCGTCGGTGTGCTTGTGCCATAGCGTGAGCCAGCGGGCAAAGTGCGCCTCCGACATCGTCTCCAACGCCATGTGCTTCTTGAAGACATTGCCGCGGAACGACTTGCTGGCCAGCAATCGACGAGTTCTTTCAAACTGTCGCGACTGACCAGCCGCCTCATATTTGCTGCTTTGTCGTTCATGCAAGGCCTGGTTTGCGTTGCGTCCGTCACGTATCAGGTGCTGCGTAAAACTCGACGAAGAACCGGACCGGTCCCATCGGCTCCACGCGGTGCAGCACATCCGGAACCACGATGCCTGGGGCCTCCGGCGTGAGCGTCACGTCCGTGCCCCAGATGTCGACGACGTAGCGCAATCGCCCTTCCAGGACGTGGATCCTCCCCCAAACGCCGCCTCGGGTCGAGTGATCCTTGCGCAACGCGGCGGGAACAGTGTCCTCCATGAAAACCGGACTGGCCCTGTAGGGCTTGTAGTGCTCCGGCAATTCGAACCTTTCGCACCGCACGCACTGCAAGTGGGCGCCGATCTCGCTTGTTCTGCCTTCTTCGCTCAATACCCAGGGGCGGGACACCAGCGGCGGGGTGTGCCTGACGTGCTGGCGACGCCCGCAGTCCAGTAAGGCGACCCAGTCAAACACCTCGTCCTGCACGAAGTCAACGATGGAACGTTGCATTTCCAGCTCCGGTATGTATGCGGCGCAGTCCCTAGAACACCTCGTGTGCACCTTGCGGATTGCCGAGCGAATCCGCCATCGCATGGTTGACGTCGCGGTGCCCGGCCTCGTCATCCCGGACGGCCACCACCACGTCGCGCAACCGTGCGTCCTGATCCAGGCCCCAATACGCTATCGCGAGTGCAGGGGCCACAACATTTTCGACCCTGCCTCCGTCGATCTCCTTCAAATAGAGCGTGTAGCTCACCACGGCCTCTTCCTCGAAATAACCCACCAGCCGATGTGCCGTGCGGGCGGAGCACACGTACAGCGCCAGGAAGCACACGCAGAACACGGCCTGTGTCAGCAGGACCACAATGCGTTCGAACCAGTTGGGTTTTGCGATCTCCAGGAACGTCATCAGGTGCATGCGCTCGTTCTCGGCCTCCGCCAGCAGCTTCTGGATCCAGCCTTCATCGTCGATCATCCAGCGCAGGCACTTCAGGTGGATCAGCATGCCGCCCACCATGCCAGGCACTGCAGCAACGGTTTCCAACACGATCGCGCGGTTTCCATAGCGCTTTGCGAAGAAGGTGTCGGCCAAGAGCCGAAGCGTCAGCGTAATGCCCAGTGCCAGGCGATCCGAAATGCCATGAGGCTTGTGATGCTTGTAGCTGTCGGATGGAGGGCTGTGCTGCGTGTTCATGGACGACCTTCTGGAATCGAAGCTGGACGTCTGCTTCGGACGTTTTTGGATGACTGTGCGCCAGGCGTCTCGTATCGCCTTTGCTCAGGAAGCGACGCACTGAAGCAAATGCTAGAAGGTGCCGATCTTTGTCGGAAGGTCGATCTGTCTCACCTCGGTGTTTCCCGGAAGGCACCGACGCGAAGCACCGATCTCCAATGCCGTGACAACTGCCCGAAGCTGTTGTCGGGATTCGGTTAAATTGGAAAGAAAACGACTGAACACAATGCATAGCACTCGCCTCCTGTTCCCAAGACTTGTTGGATTGCGGCCATGACCCTTTGCCTGCGTCGTCGTCATGTCCTGGGGATCGCCGGCAGCGCCCTGCTAGGTGTTACCGGCGTGCATGCCGGCACATTCCCTGGCAGGCCGCTGAGCATGATCGTCCCCTACCCTGCAGGAGGCCCCGCTGACGCGCAGGCGCGGCAGCTTGAACCGCCAATGCGCGACGCGTTGGGCCAACCGCTCGTGGTGGACAACGTGGGTGGTGCCAGCGGCTCCATCGGCATTCACAAGCTTTTGTCGGCGCCACCAGACGGCTACACGATGCTTCTCGGCACTCCCAGCGAGGTGATCCTCGCGCCGCTTGCGCTGTCGGCCGTCAAGCACACGCCCGAACAGCTTCGCCTCATTGGCGTGACAGGCCACTCGCCCATGATTCTGGTCGGCAGTCAGCACCTCGGACCCCAATCCCTGGAACAGCTCGCGGCACGCGCGCGCGACAGCCAAAGGCCAAGCCTGACTTACGGCAGCATCGGTCCCGGCTCCCTCCATCACTTGATACTGGAAGACCTCGCATCGCGCTGGGGAGTCGTCATGACGCACGTTCCCTACAAAGGCGTCGCTCCCATGGTGCAGGATCTCATGGGTGGTCACCTCGATTTGTCGATCCTGCCGTCTGCTGGCAATGTGGTCGACCTGATCACCCAAGGCAAGCTGCGCGCATACGCCGTTGCCGATACCCGGCGTCTACAACAGCTGGCCCAGGTCCCGACCTTCGCCGAAGCGGCGGGCGCGGGCTTTCGCGACTTCATCTACGAGATATGGGGCGGCATGTTCGTAGATCGAAGGATTCAGCTTGAACATGCGCTGCGCCTCAACGCGGCGCTGAACGCCGCCCTGATGGACGTGGAATTTCAACAAGCGCAGTTGGCGGCCGGCTCCGTTCCGGGAGTGGCGATGAGTCTGGGAGAGGCCGAACGTGTTCTTACGGAACAGACCGCGCGCTTCCGGAGCATTGCCCAGAAGATCAACCTTCGGCCTCAATAGGGCGAGAGGCAAGACGCCTCGGGTCCGGGCCAATCGAACGGACGCCAGTCGGTACACGCTTCCCTCAGAAGCGACCGTCTCGGGAAACAGCGCCCTGACAGGAGGCTAGAAAGGCAACCGTGTGGCAATAGCCGCACGCAGTTGATCCCTCTGTAACTTCTGAATGTCCACGCGGGGCACTACTCACCGTTCATTGCGCACCCTAGATTCAGGGACTCGTCTGAATCCAAGGAATACCTGATGAACAAGCTGCCTGGAAAGAATTCGCCGTCGTCACTGACGGCAACCGTGGCAGCGGCCTCGTGCAGCCAGGAGCTTCATCGCCGAAGGCGCCAGAGTGCCTTGAGCACTGCCGGGTTTGACAGGTCAAGATACGGAACGTATCGTATCGAATTCCGAGCAATCGCTTGCCGTCCAACCTGTTTCTTCGAAGCGCATGCCCAGTTCCCCTCGAGCATCCGGCCGTTCCCAAGCGCCCGCCGGCCGCCCGCGGAGCGACGACGCCACGCGGGCGGTGCGTGCGGCCGCCTTGGCGCTGGCCTATGAAAAGGGCACCCAGTTCGCCACGGTCGAACGCATTGCCGCCCACAGCGGCGTGGCGAAAACCTCGATCTATCGCCGGTGGCCCAACGCGGCCAGCATCGTGATGGACGCCTTTCTGGCCGACGTCGGTCCCAAGATCCGCTACCGCCGAAAGTCCTCTGTACAGGAGACCTTCGCCGACTCTGTTCGGCAGTTGGTTGCCTCACTCGAGGGTCCGCGTGGCGATCTGCTGCGCCACGTCCTCGGCGCTGCACAGTCGGACACGCAGTTGCAGCGGGCGTTCCAAGAGAACTGGATCGCGCCCCGCCGGGCGCAGGCCATCGCCGTCATCGCGCAGGCGCAGGCCGATGGCGAGTTGTCGGCGTGCATCGACTCCGATGCGCTGGTGGACGCCATCTATGGCGCCGTGTACTACCGGCTGATGATTCCCTATAGCGACCTCTCGACGGCCTACGTAGAAACGATGGTGCGTCAGGTCTTCGAGGGTGTGATGGGCGGCCGCTCCGCGTGATCCGCGGGAAAGGCTCGCATGTGGCAGGCGCTCTGCCACTCCGATGAAGGACGAAGAACCATGAATGCCTTCGCGAATGCGGGCGACGCACCGACACCTGTCTCGCTCCATGGACCGGGGAACGTCGCCATCAACGCTGCCGTATCTCGTGCCCAGAGCGTCTCCTTCGGGCCGTTTCGCCTCGATCCCGCCGCGCGGCGCGTCGAGAAGGACGGCGTCCCGTTCCCGCTCAGCAGCCGCGCGCTCGACATCCTGATCGTGCTCGTGGAGCATGCCGGCGAAATCGTCGGCCACAGGGACCTGATCGCACGAGTTTGGCGCCATCTCGAGGTGGGCCCTGGCAGCCTGCGCACACACGTCGCCAGCCTGCGCAAGGCACTGGGCGATGGCGAAGGCGGCGCCCGGTACATCGCGAACGTCGCAGGCCAAGGCTATTCCTTCGTCGCACCAGTCCAACGCCGGCATCTGTCCGAACCCGCGTCCTCTCCAGTACGGGCCGGCGCCCGCGAGGGTGCCGCCTTCAAAATGCGTACGCTGCCACCGCTGCTCACCCAGATGGTCGGGCGCGACGAGGCGAGTCGCGCCATCGCCCACGACCTGATTGCACATCGATTCCTCACGATCGTAGGCCCTGGAGGGATGGGAAAGACAACGGTCGCCGTGGCCATCTCGCACGCCATGCGCGAGTCTTTCGCCGATGCGGTGTGCTTTGTGGACTTGGGCACCCTGTCAAATCCCGCGCATGTCGCCTCCACGGTCGCTTCGACGCTCGGGCTCACCATCGGAGCCGAGGACGCACTGCCGGAGTTGCGCGAATCACTGCGGCGGTCGCGAATGCTTCTGGTTCTTGACAATTGCGAACACGTGATAGGGGCGGCGGCGGCGCTGTCCGAGCAGATCTTTCGCGAGGCGCCAGAGGTACACATCCTCGCGACCAGTCGTGAGGCTTTGCGGGTCGACGGCGAGTGCACCTATCTGCTGCCCGCACTCGAGTACCCGCCGCCCGACATCCGCCTCGATGCAACCGCGGCCCAGTCCTTCCCGGCCGTCAAGCTCTTCATCGAGTGCGTCGCCGCCACCGGTTCCCGGTTCGAGTTGAGTGACGCTGACGCGCCCATCGTGGCGAGCATCTGCAGTCGGCTCGATGGAATCGCACTCGCGATCGAATTCGCGGCGGGGCGTGTCGGCGTCTACGGCATCGACGGCATCGACACCTTGCTGAACAGCCGCTTCGGCCTGGAATGGCCCGGTAGGCGCACCGCGCCGCAGCGCCACCAGACGCTCCATGCCGCGCTCGATTGGAGTCACGATCTGCTTTCCGACAGCGAGCGGGCGGTGCTGCGACGACTGTCCATCTTCGTCGGTACCTTCACGCTGGAAGCCGCACAGGCGGTAGCGTCCTCAGGCGACTTCGACAACGACAGTGTTGTCATCGATGTCGGCGAACTCGTGGCGAAGTCGGTGGTGTCCGCCGTCGCGGCCAACGACCGCATGGTGCGCTACCGGCTCCTGGAGACCACCCGTGCCTACGCATTGGAAAAGCTCAACGAGAGCAATGAACTGGAGGCTACCGCCGCACGTCACGCGGCGTATTTCACGCGGCTCTTCGATGCCGAGGGCGGCATCGACCCCCATCGCGACGATCGTGCCCTCGCCCTCGCCGAGCACCTGGGCAACGTGCGGGCGGCCCTTGATTGGTGCTTCAGCGAGCAGGCGAATACCCCACGGAGCACGGCGCTGGGTGTTGACCTCGCCGCCGCAGCGGCGCCAGTCCTCATGCAGCTCCTCCTATTGAACGAGGCCCACCGGTGGACCACGGCGGCCCTGGCGATGCTGGACGATGCAGACCGCTGGACCAGCAAGGAAATGATCCTTCAGGAGACGCTAGCGATTGCGTCGATGTGGACGCGATCCAATGGAAGTGACCTGCGCAACGCCATCACCCGCGGCCTCGAGATCGCCAACCGCCTGGGTCATGCCCGGCACCGGCTGCGATGGATGGTGGGAATGCACATCTATCTCCTGCGGATTGGGGATTTCTTCGGCACACGCGAAGTGGCTGAAACGCTGGATGCGGTCGCCCGCACTTCGGAAGATGTCTCGTTCATGGTCATGTCCGACTGGCTGCGTGGATCGTCGGCGCATTTCATCGGCGATCAGCAAGCGGCGAGACGGCTCTTCCAGAATGGTTTCGGGCGCACCGGGCCGCGGAACCTGCAGCTCTTCGGGCTCGACTATCGTGTGCGGGCGCTGGTGACCTTCAGCCGCGTGCTGTGGCTCAGCGGATCCCCCGACCGCGCGATGCAGGTCGCGCGAGAGGCGATCAGCGAGGCAGAGACTTTCGGCAGGCCGCTCGACGTGTGCTTCTCGCTGCTCTACCCCACGTCGGTGTTCCTCTGGTGCGGCGAATGGGAATCGGCACGGCGCTCTTTCGCCCAGCTGACGCAGCACATCAACTGGCCCGCGCTGCCTTCGTTCCACTCAACGGGCCAGGCCCTGGAAGGCGAGCTGCTCCTGAACCTTGGAGAAATGGAGCGCGGCGTCGCGATGTTGCGCACCGCCTTGCAAAGCATGCGGGATCATCGACAGCTCCTCTTCTTCACGCGGGCCGCCTGCGCACTCGCGGATGGCCTCATGAGACAGGGGCAGCCGGCCGACGCTCTCACCGTCGTCGACGACGCTATTGCTGAAACCGACGGTGGCGCCGAGGGAACGGAGTTCGCGGAATTGCTGCGGATGCGGGCCGAGGCCTTGATGCGGCTGCCCGGCTTCGACGCATCCTGCGTGGAAGACGCGCTGACGCGTTCGCTCGACTGTGCCCGCCGCCAGCACGCACTGAGCTGGGAGTTGCGAACATCCATGACGCTCGCGCGCCATCGCGCTGGCCAGGGCCACCGTGACGAGGCTCATCGCGTGCTCGTCGCGGCCCATCAGTCGTTCACCGAGGGTTTCATGACCCCGGACCTGCAGTCGGCCGCGCGCATGCTGAAAGAGTTGGCCCCGTCGGCCGAGGCGCCGGGTCCGCGCACCCGACGCATCAGGAAGTCAAGGGAAATCCCAGCGTCGTCAGGAGATCCCGCGCAGTGATGAGGTCGACCGTGCGGTGACCTTCGGAGAAGCGGCCGTGGATTGGCGCAAGTAGTCGTCTCGCCGGCTCAACCCGGCGTTGTCGTAGCCAGAGGCCCGCGAGGCTGTTTGACGCGCGCAGTTCCCAGGACAAGGCCCCCTGTCGGCGTGCGAAGTCGATGGCGTTAAGAAGGCATTGCTCAGCCGATTGCAGGTCGGCGGCCGGGGCGCTCGCCAGGATCTCACCTTTTACGCGCAGCGCCTCCGGCATGTTCGAGTAGCCGCCATGGCGTTCGATGAGCGAGATCGCTTCCTCGATGGCCGCCATGGCCTCGGAATGCTTCCCCAGTTTGGTGAGGCCTTCGGCCAGCGCGATGATGAACACACCGGTGCGCATATCGTAGCGATCGGCCCGCACGGCCCGCAGGCTCTCGCTCAACAGCCCGACACCCAACTCGGGCCTCGCGTGCCGGACCGCGACCTCGCCGCGCAGCCCCATGGCGACCGCCGCATAGGGCGACAGCGAGTGCTTGGTGGCATGAGCATGCAGCCGCTCGGCGATTCTTTCCTCGCGCGACCAATCGCCACGCCAGAGAAACACGGACCCGGCCCAAATCAACGCGATGCAAAGCGTCACGGGATGATCGAGCGACTCGGCCTGCTCGATCGCGTGCTGCGCCAGGACAGCCGCCTGATCGCATCGACCGCGAAGCCAGTGGCATCGTGCCTGGCCGGACAACGCATGGACGCGGTGATCGAAACCGAGGCGAGCCGTGCGAATGCGATTGCCCTCGCTGCTGCCCTTTAGCGCGGCCTCCCAGTGCACCTCGGCGTCAGCGATTTGCCCCGACAGATCAAGCGCCACGCCCAGCATCGAGTCCACCGTTCCCGACGCCACAGGGTCGCGCATGGCGCCTGCCACCACGTCGGCGTGCCGTGCGGCCTCGAGCGAACCCCTGAAATCGCCCATCCGAAGCAGGCACGTGCCGAGGCCGGCGAGCAGCCTCAACTGGTAGGCGTAGTCTTGGAGTTCCTTGGCAATCTCGAGGCCGTGCGAGAACGCGCGCCTCACCTCCTCGCTGTTGCCGCGGGTGAACATGAGCGACTGACCGAGCGAGGCTTGCAGTTCCATCTCACGGCGCGTCCCCCGCGCGGCCTCCGGCAGCGAGGCGATGGCCTTCTCCATCCAGCCACGGCATTCAGTCAGGAGCGACATCTCGAGGAAAAGCGGCGCCGCCGCGGCGGCCAGCGCGGTGCCTACGTCCATGTCGCCGGAATCTGAAAGGCTCCGGTCCAGCGCAGCGCGCACGTTGCCGAGCAGTTCGGTCGGCTGCAGGGGCGTTCGTTCGGCCTCGGTGGCGAATATCGGCAGTGCGCGCCGCTCGACCGCCCCGCGGAACCAGGCCGCATGTCGCGACGCCACCGCGGTCGACTCGCCGCACTCGATCAGCCTTTGCAAGGCGTAGACCCGCGTGCTGTCCAGCAGGCGATAGCACATGCCCTTTCCTCGGGCCTCGTTGGTCAGCAGAGACTTCGCCACCAGGTTCGCGACGGCCTCGACGACTTCAGCATCGTCTGTGCCAGGCTCGCCCGCCACGAACTGGGCCGCTTCGAGCGAAAAGTTTCCTACGAATGCCGAAAGCCTGCGTAGCACCGTGCGCTCGATCTCCGTCAGCAAGTTGTAGCTCCATTCGAGAGCTGCACTCATCGTCTGGTGACGCGGCACGGCTGTGCGGCGACCATGCCACAGCACAGCGATGCTCTTGTTGAGCAAGGCGGCGATCCCCTCGACTCCGTAGGCATCCAGGCGCCCGGCGGCCAGCTCGATGGCGAGCGCAATGCCGTCGAGCTCCCGGCAGATCCTCGCCACGGCTGGCGCGTCGGCGTCGCCGAGTCTGAAACGCCCGGCGTTCACCCCCGCCCGCTGCACGAAGAGTTGCACCGCCGGGTAGGCTAGGGCTTCTTCGGCCCCGAGCGAATCGCCAGCGGGTGGACACGCGAGCGGCGGCAGCAGGTGCACCCGTTCGCCCTCGACACGCAGGGACTCTCGGCTGGTCGCGAGGATATGGACCCGGGGTGCTTCCATGTAGATCCGATCGGCCAGCGCCGCTACAGCGCCGATCAGGTGCTCGCAGCTGTCCAGAACGAGCAGCATGTGCTTGTCGCGCAGGAAGTTCACGATCCCCGACGGAGCGTCGCCGAGGTGACCGACGAGCCCCAGCGTCGCCGCAAGCGTCCCGGGGACCAGGGCAGCGTCATTGACCGTGCACAAGTCGATGAAGCACGCGCCGTCGTCGAAAATCGGAAACATCGCGTGCGCCGTCGAGACGGCGACCGTCGTCTTGCCGATGCCTCCGGGACCGACCACGGTCACAAACCGCTTCTGTCGCAACTCCGCCTGGATCGCGCGAATGGTGTCGTCACGGCCCACCACACGTGCAGCCGAAGCCGGCAGTCCCGCGGCCGGCTCCGGACGCGCGGGAGCTTGCCCGAGCAATTGGTTCCGTGACACGTATGAGACGGGCGCCACGAAGCAATAGCCCTGGCCGGCGACGTTCGTCACGTATCGGGCGTCGGATGCGGCGTCGCCCAGGGCCTTGCGCAAGGCGACCATGTGGACTCGAAGGCTGCCCTCATCGACCACGACGTCGGGCCAAGCTCGTGCCATTAGCTTCCGCTTGTCGATGACTTGACCGGCCGCAGCAACAAGCGCGATCAGCAGGCTCAGCGCGCGTCCTCCGAGACGCACCGGCACGCCGTCCCTGTCGAGGAGCCGCTCGGCCGCGGACAGCCGGAAGGGACCGAACGCGGCAATCCAGTCTTCCTTGTCAGCGTGGTCCATCGTCGGTGTCGTCATCGCGTCGGCTTTACCTATGCAATCGAGCAACATTCTCGCTTCTCCTAGGATGCAGGAAGCCTCGACCCGGCTCGTCGGCAGGGCCATAGTCGAAGCTAACGCTCATGCCTGCGGCGCTGCGTCCGGCGGCCGACGCGTGAGGACCGCACTTTGAAGAGTTCGAATCTCCGGCGGCGAGTCGACCGGCCGCTTGTTGAGTATGAACAAGCGGACGATCTTGTCTGAGTGCATCGAAAAGTGGAAGGTCAGGGTCAGCACGCCCGGCAGCCCAGCCTTGTCGAATTCGCCATCCACGTTGGCAGTGAGGATCACCTCGCCGAAGTGCTCAGCAGCGTTAACGACCTGCATGGTCATTTTGCCGCCGACGATCTCGCGCTCGGCCCATCCTCGGATCGCGCTCGTCCCCAAAAAGTCGCGCAGCTGGTCGTTGACCAGCGCCCCGGGTGCAAAGCAGGCCACCAACGCGTCGGCATCGAAGGCATTGGTGGCTGCGACATAGGCTGTGACCGGCGGGGGCAGGCCGCCCGCCGGCAAATCCGCGATCTGCTCGCGCGAAGGTGTCATGAGGTCGCTTTGGTCTGTGCGTCTGGCGCGATCATCGACCTGTGCCGCGCCTTCTGCACGTCAGAACATGTCAAGCCTTGTTAATTTTGTCGGCCGGCGCCCGGGACGCGACATGCCACGAAGAACTGTCGGTCCCCTGCGCGCTTGCCTACGGTCCGGCTGGCGACCTTGGGGGCCGCGTTATCTCCAGCCTGAGCCGGTCTAGGCTTTCTTCCGTTCCTCGTATTCGCTGCGCGCGATCTTCATGTCCGTCGAGGTACGCGAGCTGCTCGGTGTAGACCATGCGAGTTCCGTGCTTGTGGGCAAAGAATTCGACCGTCACGAGTGAAACCGATAGGCGGCGTGAGTCGAGCTGGATGTCGTAGGCGAAGACGATGCGCCGTGCAGATTCGATGTCGAAGAACACTTTCTCGATCTGCTGAACGCGTCCGTCGGGATAGAGGACTTGATGCGTCTCATGCCCGAACGGGCGGAAGTCCAGACGGTACCCGGTTGTGTGCTCGGCGTGGCAGTCGGACCAGCGGCGCTTTGCCTGCGGGTCGGCCCAGGCCTGGAATACCGCCTCGGGCGTGGCGTCGAACTCGCGTTCGATGATGAAGTCGGTGTGCGTGCTGGGGATGTCCTTCATGACGCGGCCTTGCCTTTCTGCTCGGCGAGGTAGGCATCCAACTGGTCGAACTGCGCATTGAGCAGCGCCTTTCGCCTGGCGACCCATGCTCCCATTGCATCGAGCGCCTTGGGCTCGGCCGTATAGGTCCGCACGCGGCCATGCTTCTGGGAGGCGACGAATCCTCCTTCCTCAAGCACGGCCAGGTGCTTGACTGCCGAAGGCAGCGCAATGCCAAGCGGTTCGGCCAGTTCGGACACCGATGCTGGCCCTCGGCTCAGGCGATCAAGCATGCCACGGCGATACGCGTCGGCCAGAGCAAAGAACATGCGATCGAGCCGTGCGGGATCGGCGATTGCTTGCATCTCAGGCCGTCGCCGGATCGAAGAAGCGCCGAGAAAGGCCGCTACGCCCTGGATAGAACTTGAAGTAGGGCCGCGCGTGATCAATGGTGGACGCCACCGATGGATGATCCATCAACCGCTCGAAGTAGGCGGCCAGGTGGACATGCTGCGGTGACAGCGGCACGTATGTCACCGCATAGAACAGGGCCGGCGCCGCGGCGCAGTCAGCCATGCTGAACGCCTCGCCAGCCACCCAGGTCCGCCCTTCAAGGTGTCGGTCGATGAACGCGTAGGTCGATGACAAGCCTTCTCGTGCTTTGGCCACCCCGTGTGCGTCATGCTGACCTTCCGGCCGCAGAAGGTCAGCGGTCAGCGCCTGCATCGGCGTCATCACGTGCAGGTCGAAAAGACGGTCCCACAAGCGCACCTCAAGCGCGGCGTCCGGAGCATCCGGGATGAGCGTGCGGTCTGACTTTGCGTGACGCTGGAGATACTCGATCATGATGCTCGATTCGGGCACGGGCCGATGCCCGTCCACCAAGAGCGGCATCTTGCCTGTGGGCCACAGGGCAAGGTGCGACGCCCGCTCTTCGGGGTCGCCCAGGTTGAGCAGCCGCTTCTTGACCTCAATGCCCAACACGTCGATCGCGATGAGCACCTTGTGGCAGTAGGACGAGAGCGGGTGATAGTGCAGCGTGAGGTCCATGAGTCATCCATACTTTCCGACAAAGGAAAGTATATGTTCATGCGCATGCCGAAACAAGAGGGCGTTGGGCGCCCCCCTCACTCGGGATTCGCCGAGGAGTGGGAGCCGTAGTGCCCCAAGCCGCATCAATCGGGCGACTTTGACACGCCCGCGCGCGGTCAGTAATCCCAGATGACCGGTACCCAGCGAAAGATGTCGCCGTCGAACGCCACCCGGCCTACGGATGGGAACGGCAGGTGAGCAGCCACCAGCAGCCCGCGGGTTTGCGCCAGTTCGCGGAACAGACCGACACGAACGCGGGCAGATTCCTCGGGGTCATGCTCGAAACCGTTGTGCCAGTCGGGGTGGTCGAATGCGACCGGGAACATGGCGTCGCCGGCGAACATCAGGCGTTCACCGCCCGACACCAAATCGACCACGCTGTGCCCTGGGGTGTGGCCGCCGGTGAGACGGACGACTACACCTGGCGCAACCTCATGCTTGTCCTCAAAAATCCGCAGCCTGTCGCGGTACTCGTTGTAGAAGCTCGTGGCGGTCGAGCGGAGCACGCCCGGCACCGGCTTCGGCATGACCGTTTGGGAGAAATCGGGCGAGATCCAGAACTCGACTTCGGCCGCGGCCACGTGAATACGCACGTCCGGACTCAGTCGCTCCTTGATCCCGGGGACGAGCAGCCCGCCCACGTGGTCCATGTGCATGTGGGTAATGATCACGTCGGTCACGGACTCGAGTTCGATGCCGGCCGCGGCCAAGCGCTGGGGAAACTGCCCGGCGCGCGGAAACCCCGAGAACTGCCCGCCCAGCCCAGCGTCGATGAGGATGGTCTG
The DNA here is from genome assembly GCF_030317005.1 of Variovorax sp. J22R115. Classification (NCBI taxonomy): domain Bacteria; kingdom Pseudomonadati; phylum Pseudomonadota; class Betaproteobacteria; order Burkholderiales; family Comamonadaceae; genus Variovorax; species Variovorax sp. J22R115. The sequence goes on from NZ_JASZYM010000006.1 coordinate 242,204, forward strand.
GTCACCGCTGCGGGCGACCATCACGTTCAGCGGCCAGTCAAACTTGTCCGGCGGCATGAACATGTGGTCCAGCCAGTTCGCCAGATCGGCCGGGTCGGCATTGGTGGCCATCGTCGAGGTTGGGAGCGGCAGCACCCCATCGCTGACCACCAGCGCGTCAATCTCTCCAACCCGAAGCGCGTATCGGGACGGAACCAGGTCGTTGGATCTCTGGCTACTGGGATGCAAGGTGTCAGCTACGGAAAACATGGCGAAACTCTCCAAAAGGACGGCCCGATTACCCGGACCAAGACCAGCCAGGCGACTGGCAGCAAATTGCCGTTCAACACCCAAGGTTGTCCGGCACCGATCACGGCAGAAGGCCGACTGACACTCATCGTAGGTAGGAGGAGCAGGAGGCGGTAGGCCTGCGAACGGGCTCACTGTGGTGCCTGATATGCACCAAACGCGTGTGGAACGTTGCTATCGGCGGATCAGGTGCAAGACCTATGTCAAGACGGGATCACCGCGCGTACGGTTGAGCGACCACTCGTCGTTCTGCTCGAGCATCATGGCGCCAACCAGGCGCGTGATCGAGGCGTCGTTGGGGAAGATGCCCACTGACCTCCGCGGTGCGCGCTGCCCCTGGCTCTCAGTGAACAGATGGCAACCGATGGCACTGAAGGTACAACCGTCAGGACGCGGGCACACGTGCTCCCCCTCGAGAACTCGTCGTCCTGCAATTCCACTGACAACCTTAGCGCGGGAGAAATCTACCTGGGAAGTGCTTCGACAGCTGGAGGTCGATCCAAGTGCCCCACAAGGGCGGCGCGCCCCTGGCCACGGACGTGGTCGGCGGGCGCCTGGATGTCGGCGTCAACGACATCAGCGGCATCCTTCCGCTGGCGCGCGGCAAGAAGCAGGAGCGGAAGTCGCACGTATTCCCCGTTCGGAATCAGCCCCGTCCCGCTGATGTCTTGGTGCCGACCCGAGTCGCGGACACCGACGGCCAGGGAAGGGCTTCGATATATTCTTGGCTCATCTGCCACATTCCGAGACACGTTCAATGATCAAGACTCGTTCATTGCTGCTTTTCATCGGCGGCTTATGGACTTTCGCCGTTGGAATCTTCGGAAATCTCGTTGCACAACAGATTATCGACCCCAGCAACTTCGATGCGGTGGCGGCCGTTCACAGAGCCCTGTGTGTCACCGTCAACGTTACGATCTGGCAGATATTCCTGCTCGCGGCCGCGGCGACGGCGAGCGTCATCGTGCTCAACCGCGCAATCGAGCTGAAGCAGAAGAAGGCGACTGAACTCGAGGCGCAAATGGCCCATGATCGCCGCGAGTCCGAAGCGCAGATCGACTACCGCGACCAGACCATCGGCACGCTCCAGCGCCATTTGCACGATGCTAGGCAGTTCAGGTTCCTCGATGTCGTCACGGGCATTCCTAACGAGGCCAGATGGAAGAACGACATCATCCAGTACTCGGCGAAGGCGTCCATCGACACGCCACGACAGGTCGCGCTGATCGACTTGGTAGACTTCGGCCGCCTCAACGATGAACTGGGCTACAGCACCGTCGACAAGATATTGCGATACTTGGCGCAGTCCCTAGAAGAGAGCATGCGCAAGAACGAAGGCCTCTACAAGCGCCATCTGGTGGACAATGCGCTGCTGCCGAGCAGGCTCTACCGCAAGTATCCTGGGGGCGACGAGTTCTACGTCGTGGCGGAAGGTTCGGAAGCGTCCATGATAGGCCTTCTCACCCGGTTGCAGCGGTTGATCAGGACTCGCCTAGACGAGCACATTTCTCAGTCGATCGCGCAATCGAAAGCTCCGCTTCAGATCCTATTCTCAGGCGCCGTTTGCGAACTCCATCGTGATGAAGAACCTGAGGCGCTGACCCGCCGCCTCGAGGACCACCTGCGGCCGACCCGCTATCCCGATGCGACACTGCGCTTGAACTGGCAGTCCGGACAGAGGAGTGCCGACTTTTTGGTCGGCTCGATCGAACACAATCTCTATCGCGAAGCCGAGCGAGAATTCGCCATCGCGAGACCTGAAACCCGAAAGGCCCCGCAGGCGCTACCTCCCGAGTTGCCTGGTGCGCCGTCGTAGGGCGCCTTGGTCGTTACGATGCCTGAGAGGGGCTGGGCAACCACGCCTGAAGCGATGATGTCGTCGCCGCCTGGATCGCTCGCGACGAACGCGTGGCGGCATTGATTCGGCCGGAGACGTTTGTCTATGGGCTCGCGATATTGTTTGAACGTCAGCGCGGTCGCGACGGCAGGTTTGGGCTGAAGCTGACACTGGTTTCGAGGACCGCTTTCGGGAAGGGCGCAGCCCGTTGCAGACTTTAAGTTTGCCGACCTCGCCTCCGAAAAGCAGCCGTTGAAAGCAGCTCTGAGCTGGTGCCGTCGCCGAGCGGCAATGGATCGATGCTTGCGCGAGTGAGGCGTTGTACTCGGTTCCACCGCGCCATTTCCTGCGGCTCAAATGGGATCGCGTCTTCTTGTCGGCCATGAGGCCATACCCGATCTGCAGCATGACGACGGCGACGAAGGCGGCGAGCGTCAGCACGCCGAAGAGCCAATCCCCAGCCCCTGACGAGACCCTGCCTGTAGACCTCAATCGAGTACTGATGTTGGCAAGGCGCTTGATACCTGCGCGACTACACCCAAACACCCAACCATCCAACCATCCAACCATCCAACCATCCAACCATCCAACCATCCAACCATCCAACCATCCAACCATCCAATTATTGGATCTATTTCTCAAGGTACCACCGAGACCTTCGCCGATCAGTGTGCGCATCGCGATCGCGTGCCGAACTCGGCCGAGCTGAAATGCTCCTGCAGGGCTCGCTCCGCCCTGGCCCGCGCCTCGTTCACAGCCTCAGGACCGTGGCCGGTTCCTTCTACCGAGAAGAAGCGCAGGTCTCTCAGCCCAATCGAGCCGAAGACGACCTTCAGATAGGGCGTCAGGAAGTCCGGTTGCCTGGCCCGCTCTCCCGAGAAAACGCCACCCGAAGCAATGGCGATGAAGACGGGACGATCTGACAGAAGTCCCACCTTGCCTGCCGATGTCACGTTGAAAGTGCGACGGGCGCGAACAACGTGATCAATCCAAGCCTTCAAGGCTGAGGGGACGCTGAGGTTGTGCATGGGCGTGCCGATGACAAGGACGTCCGAATCTTCCAACTCGCGGATCAGGGCTTCGGATCTGGACACAGTGCCCTCCTGGTTGATCTGCGCCGCTGCGTCGTGCTGCGCCATCGCATAGTTCCCGTCTACATGCGAGATGCCGCCCTCGCCAAGCGACCGATCCACGACGATGGCCTCGGGCACGTCCTTCAGTAGGCAGTCAACGATCGTTCGAGCGAGTCGATAGCTCTCCGCTGCCTGCCCGCGCGGGCTGCAGCTCAGGTGCAGGATATTCATGGTCGATCCAGTTCCGGTTTCAATGTGGTGCAACCAGTCTAGGAAACCCATGGTATTGGCAGAAGATCCATGAAATAGACTTTTGGGTGATCCATGATCTTCGAGGAGACGCAAGCATGACTGTGATCGAATCCAGCAATCTCTCGCCCTTGGACCGCAGCGCCGCAGAGCCCTTCTACAGGCAGATCTATGACCGGTTTCGCAGCGCCATAGCCAGCGGCACGCTCAAGCCCGGCGACCGGATCCCTTCGGCGCGCGCATTGATGAAGGAACTGGGCTTGGCGAGAGGCACGATCGAAGCGGCCTACTCGCTGCTTGCTGCCGAAGGCTACATTCAGGCGCGCGGGCAGGCAGGAACCATCGTGACGCCTGGCCTCAAGCCCGGGGCTTCGCTTGCAAGTCCGCCGCCGCGCGCGGAAGACCATGAGGCCCCGCCCAGTTTTCGGCCGGATACGACCTTGCCCTTTCAAATGGGCTTGCCGGCGCTGGACGCATTTCCTCGAAAGATCTGGGCGCGTCTTGGCGCTCGCTGCGTCCGCGCCATGCAGCCCGTCGACATGGCGCATCCCTCGGTCTACGGCCTGCAGGCACTTCGCGCGGAGATAGCCTCCTACTTGAACATCTCTCGCGGCCTGAACTGCGCTCCTTCACAGATCTTTGTGACCTCCGGTTATCGCCACACCATCGGGCTGATCGGGCGCGCACTTCTCAAGGAAGGAGACCGCGTCTGGCTCGAGAATCCAGGCTATCCCCCGACGCGGGAGATGTTGACCCACATGAACATCGACGGTGTGGCAGTGCCCGTGGACCAGGAGGGGATCGACGTCCTCGAAGGCATTCGACTGGCACCTCGCGCACGTGCCGCGGTCGTCACTCCGGCGCATCAGAGTCCGCTGGGCGTGTCCCTTTCCTTGTCCCGTCGCTTGACCCTGTTGAACTGGGCGGCGCAGCACAAGGCCTGGGTCATCGAGGATGACTACGACGGAGAGTACCGGTATGCCAGCCGGCCGCTGCCTGCGCTGAAGAGCCTGGATCGTGAGGGACGCGTGCTGTACGCAGGCACCTTCAGCAAGGTTCTCTTCCCGAGCATCCGACTGGCCTATCTTGTGGTTCCTGAAGCCCTGGTCGATCGTTTTGAACAGATCAGCCAGGCCTTCGCGGGGGGCAGCCCCCAGTTGACGCAAGCCATCGTCACGGCCTTCATCACCGAGGGCCACTTCGCCCGACACATCCAACGCATGCGCAAGCTCTACGCCCAGCGCCGGACAGAAGCGGTAGCGGGCCTGGAGGCTGTGCTGGGCAAGCATGTGCGAATCGACTCGCAGCCCGGCGGCATGCACCTGATCCTGCGCCTCAAGGCGACGCGCTCGGACAGGAAACTCGTCGCGCGCATGAAGCAAGCCGGCCTTTACGGGGAAGCCTTGTCGGACTGGACGATGAACGCGGACGGCTCATCCGCCGTGCTGCTCAGTTTCACGAACATCGAATCGCGCTCCATTGCCGAGCGACTAGCGAGGCAAATCCTTGGCCTAATGTGACGGCGATAGTGGTCTGGCCAGGCCGTGATCATGGATCAGTAACAACGACCATTCTTGGCTCTTCTTAATAGATCCAAGAATACGCATCATGACGTCCTCTCTTCACCAAACAAGCAAGGATGATCATGAGCAATCGCATCGACTACGCCGCGGCGTCCCCTGACGGCTACAAGGCCTTCGGCGGCGTCTATCTCACCGTCTTGAAAAGCGGCCTGCCCAAGGAACTTGTAGACATCGTCTACCTGCGAGTCTCCCAGATCAATGGCTGCGCCTTCTGCATCGACATGCACTCGCGCGATCTACTCAGGGGCGGCTTGAGTGTCGAAAAGCTCGTGTTGGTACCGGTCTGGCATGACGCTGGCCCGGTGTTCACTGCCCGCGAGCGTGCCGCCCTGGCATGGGCGGAAAGCGTCACAAGGGTCGCCGAAAGCGGAGTTCCCGATGCCGCCTATGAATCTGCGGCTTCCGCGTTCAACGACAAGGAACTTGCCGATCTCACCTACGCCATCGGGCTGATGAACGCCTTCAACCGCTTCGGCATTGCGTTCCGCTCGACCCCGGCTGCCGCTGCCAAGGCCTGAACCCGGCTGCCGCAAGCGCCGCAGATGGCGAGCCCGTCAAAGGGCGCTTGCGTTCATCCTAACGAACCAATGATTGGACCTGTCAGCCATGGCATGGATATTCCTGACTGTCGCCGGCTTCCTCGAAATCGCATTCGCCTTTGCGATGAAGTCGTCCGAAGGTTTTACACGCTTGATCCCCGCGCTGGGCACGGTGGCATTCGGCCTGACGAGTGTTGTCCTCCTTTCAATTGCCTTGCGCACGTTGCCCATGGGGACGGGCTATGCAGTCTGGACAGGCATTGGAGCGGCCGGCACGGCAATCCTGGGAATCCTGGTTTTGGGTGACTCCGCGGCGCCGCTGAGGATCCTTTGCATCGGGCTCATCCTGGCCGGCGTCGTCGGCTTGAAATTGATCTCCGGAGACTGAACACCTTGCCCTCTATCGTCACCGATGGCCGGCTCCCCATGCTGGGCAAGTCGCCCGTGTCTCCGTGGACGCTCTTCTGGATCTCCAGCATCGCCGTGTTCCTGGTCTAGGTGGCTTGAGCGGGTGCGTCCAAGGCAAGCACTCTCGTCTGGATGGTCGAAGCCGTCATCGGTGAATCTGAACCCGGAAAGGCTTCTTCGGGAGTCAGCTTTTCGATGAAGAGGCACCCGCCTCAGCTGGGTCGAACACCGTGAACGTCTGGCGGATCTGCGCGAGCAGATGACCGGCCGCGACCGAAAGCGGTCGACCTTCGCGCATCAGCAGGCGGACCTGCGCGGTCTTGCACAGCTTGTGCGACAGGTCGAGCGTCACGAGCTGGCCGGCCTCGATCTCGGGCGCCGAGGCCATGCCTGCGCCCACGAAGGACACGCCCTGGGTCGAGCGAACGAAGCGCTTGAGAGCCATCACGGAGTTGCTGCGGAAGGCCGCATGCAGCGTGACGTGCTCCGCGTACGCAAGTAGCTCCACAAGGCGACCGACGCCGTAGTCGGGAGGCATGAGCGCGAGGGGATAGTCCAGGACCTGCCGCAGCTGCAGCGGACCCTTGAGCTTCGTCAGCGGATGACCTGCACGGACCAGCAGCTTCGTCGGTGCGGCGGCACTGGCGACGACCCGCAGTTTCGGATCGGACGGCGGGTTGTACGCGATGCCGATGTGCGCCTCGTCCTCCATGACCTGGCCGACAAGTTCGCCGACAGGCATGGCATCGACCGTCACCGAGAGCTTGGGATGCGCTGCGCAGAAGGGCGCGACCACCTGGTCGAGCAGGCCGCCGATGAAGCCTTCGCTTGCCACGATCCGCACGCTGCCGGCGTCCATCGACTCGATGGCGCGCAGTCGCTCCCCCAGTTGTTCCTGGTGCGCCTGGCACGCCTTCCAGTAGTCGAGCACGTGCAGGGCTGCATCGGTCGCGACCACCCCGCGCGACTGGCGCTCGAACAGCACCAGGCCGAGTTCCTCCTCCAGCAGCGCCACCTGTCGCGTGATCACCGACGGCGCGGTGTTCAGCGCATCGGCGGCGCCGCGGATCGACCCGCTGACCAGCACCTCTCGGAAGTACTTCAGGCGTTTCTGATTGATTTCTCGCATGGCGCGCCCCCGTCCGTTGCCCAAGGAGCAACGAAGTGGTCACAAAATTGCTGTTGCTCGAACGAATGCTAGCTCAAACAATCCGCTTCACCCACCTATTCGCGACCACCCGTACCCTCAAGACAAGGAGCTTTCATGCGATACCTCAAGAAGTCCGCCGCCTGCCTGATGGCCACCATCGCAGTGCTTTCCATCGGCGCCCAGGCGCCGGCCCTCGCAGCGGAAGCGTTTCCTTCGAAGCCGCTGACCATGCTTGTGGCGTTCCCGCCCGGCGGTCCGGCCGACGTGCTGGCCCGCGCGATGCAACCCACGATGAGCCGACTGCTGGGTCAGCCCTTCATCATCGAGAACCTGCCGGGCGCGGGCGGCGCACTGGCGGCGCAGCGGTTGCTCAGCCGTCCGGCCGACGGCTACACGCTGATCATGGGCTCGCCCAACGAGGCGATCCTCGCGCCGCTGGCCAACGCGTCGGCTAAGTACAAGGCCGAGGAGTTTGCGCTCCTGGCGCCGATCTCCACGCATCCGCTGGTGGTGATGGCCCGCAACGACCTGCCGTTCAACTCGCTCGAGCAACTGATCGCAGACGGCAGGAAGCCCGGCAGCAAGAGCCTCACCTTCGGCAGCCCGGGCTACGGTTCGATGTACCACATCGTCTCCGAATACATGGCGCAGACCACGGGCGCCAAGCTGTTGCACGTGCCCTACAAGGGTGCCACGCCGATGCTGCAGGACCTGGTCGGCCAGCAGATCGACATCACGATCCTGCCGAATCTCGGCGCCTCGACCCAGCTGCTCGAAAGCCACAAGCTCAAGGCCATCAACGTGCTCGACACGCAGCGCATGCCCACGCTGCCCGACGCTGCCGCGATCTCCGAATCGGCGATCCCGCAGAAGGCAGAGCTCGTGCATTCGGTCTGGCTGGCCGTCATGACCAAGAGCGGCATTCCGGTCGACCGCCAGAAGGTGCTGCTGGAAGCGTCGCAGAAGGCGATCCAGTCGCCCGAGATGATCAAGGCACTCGAGCAGTCCGGCGTGCAGCCGATGAAGCCGCAACCACTTGAAGCCTCTGCGAAGTTCTACGCCGACGAGACGGCGAAGTTCCAGAAGATGGCGCGCTCGATCAAGCTGGCTGCCGAATGAGCCGCTGAAACCTGATGGAAGAAAGGTCCTACATGAACATCCTCGTCGCCGGTTTCCAGCACGAAACCAACACCTTTGCACCCACTGTTGCCAGCTACGAAAGCTTCGTGCGCGGCGAAGACTTCCCCGGCATGGTGCGCGGCGAACGGGTCTTCGAACTGCTCGACGTCAATGTTCCGATTAGCGGATTCATCCACCACGTGCGGGCGAACGGCCACAGTGTGACGCCCGTGATCTGGGCCGGCGCGGGGGCCTCCGCCCATGTCACGACCGATGCCTACGAGCGTATCGCGGGGGAGATCCTCGCGGCGGTGATGACCGCGTCCTACGATGCCATCTACCTGGACCTGCACGGGGCCATGGTCACGCAGCATCTCGACGACGGGGAAGGCGAACTGCTGGCCCGCATCCGCGCCGTCGTGGGACCCGCGGTGAAGATCGTGGCTTCGCTGGATTCGCACGCCAACGTCACGACCCGGATGCTCGCGCTGTCGGACGGCCTGGTGGCCTACCGGACCTATCCCCACATCGACATGGCCGACACCGGCCGCCGCGCGGGCGAGATCCTGCTGGCGCTGATGGGGGCTGACAAGCCTGCCTGCCGAGTCGTGCGGCGCGTGCCTTTCCTCATTCCGGTCAACAGCATGTCGACGATGCTGCAACCCGCACGCGGCGTCTACGACCTGTTGGAGGAACTCGAGGCCCAGGGCGTGCTCTCGCTGTCCTTCGCGCCCGGGTTTCCGGCGGCCGACTTTCCGGAATGTGGCCCCGTGGTCTGGGGCTACGGCTTTGACCAGGCGCGCATCGAGCAAGCGGTCGACGCGCTCTTCGCGGGCGTGTGCGTTCCCGAAGAGAAATGGGCGGTGCAATTCCAAGAGCCGGAGGCTGCGGTGCGGCGCGCCATGCGCATCGCGGAGACGGCGACCCGCCCGGTGATCCTTGCGGACACGCAGGACAATCCCGGCGTCGGTGGCGATTCGAACACCACGGGCGTGTTGCGGACGCTGCTGAAGTACGGCGTGAAGGACGCGGCGATCGGGCTCATCTGCGACCCGGTCACCGCGGCTGCCGCCCATGCAGCCGGCGTCGGCGCGACGATCGACATCGCGCTGGGCGGTTGCCCGCAGGTGCCGGGCGACGAGCCCCTTCGCGCCGCCTGCCGGGTCGAGGCACTCGCGGATGGCAAGTTCGTCTACGGCGGTCCGATGATGAACGGCAAGCAGGCCGACCTGGGCCCCATGGCCTGCCTGCGCATCGACGGCGTGCGCGTCGCGGTGAGTTCGAGCAAGGCGCAGATGCTCGACCGGAACATGTACCGCACCGTCGGCATCGCACCCGAGGACATGAAGATCCTCGTGAACAAGAGTTCGGTGCATTTTCGCGCCGACTTTGCGCCGATCGCCGAGGAGATTCTCGTCGTGCGTTCGCCCGGCCCCTTTGTCGCCGATCCGTCGCAACTGCCGTGGCGCCATTTGGGCCAGGGCATGCGCATGAAGCCGAACGGGCCGGCGTTTTCTGGCGATGCGGGTCGGGGCTCAGATGCATACCAACGCCTCGAGGCCTTGGGAATCGAATTACCCACGCCGAGCGCGCCGGCCGCGGCGTATCTTCCTTTTGTGCGCGCGGGGCAGATGCTCTATCTGTCCGGCCACCTTGCGCGGTTAAACGGCCAAGTCTTGGCTGGTCGGCTTGGTGACGGTTTGAGCACTGCGCAGGGCATTGAAGCCGCGCGTGCGACGGCCACCGAACTACTCTCGACCCTCCATGCCGCGACAGGCGATCTGAACAAGATCATGCGAATCGTGAAGCTCACGAGCTTCGTGGCGTCGGCCGGAGACTTCACCGAGCAGCACCTGGTCACGAACGGAGCTAGCCAGCTGTTCGCTGAAGTGTTCGGCGACAAGGGCGCTCACGCCCGTAGCGCAGTAGGCGTGGCGCAGCTTCCGCTGGGCGCCTGCGTGGAGATCGAACTGATCGCGCAACTCGTGGAAGCGGCCTAGGTCGGTGGGACGTTCACGTATCCGCTTTGGGCAGGAGCCGGCACTCCAGGCATTGGGAGCGTTCTTGCCAGAGTAGCCGACGGCTTCGCAGCGAGAGCCGACGTTCGACCCGGCACTCGAGCAAGACTGCATTGCCTTGCTCTTCAGACAACGAGGGCTGCATCGCCATAGACAGCCGAAGGTCGAGCAATTCGCCAAGCGCGCGGTGCCTGTCGGGCTTAAACGGATTGCCTTCCCGCAACCAAGCTTGGTCACCGACCTCGATCGAGTCGGCCAAATCTTCCCGACGAGCGTCACTGGCCGCTCCGGTCAGTGGCTACCCGGCCGACATTGGCCACTCCGTCGAGTGACCGCTTGCCTGTTTGCGGTAAGCGAACTCGATTTCGGCAGAGTCCCCACGGCCCTCCGATTGACCACCCCCGGCAGACCAGTCTAAGGCGTGAACGTGTCCCCCAGGACCAAGCCTTCACGACGTGGGTCGGCGCCGCCCTGCAAAGTGCCTTTCTTATCCTGGAGCCGGATGATCGTGGCGACGCCGCTGGACTGCGCACCGACGTTCACGGTATGCCCCATCGCGCGAAGTTCCGTCACCAATGGATCGTTGGCGCCGTTGTTGGTGGCATCGATTTTCGGATGCTCGCCGCCGATGGAGGTGGTCGGGCTGTTGGAGGCGCCGAAGTTCACCATCGCGCTCGCCTGCTGCGCATCGAAGTTCCAGTCCAGCGCGCTTACCAAGGTCTTTGTCACGTACTGGATGATCGCGGAGCCGCCGGGCGAGCCTGTGGCCATCACGAAATCGCCGCGGGAGCCGTCCGCCGCCTTGCGGAACACGAGCGTGGGCGCCATCGAGCTGCGCGGGCGCTTGCCTGATTGAACACGGTTGGCAATCGGCAGTCCGCTGGCGTCGGTCGGCGCGGCGGAAAAGTCGGTCAGCTGGTTGTTGAGCATGAAGCCGCGCGCCATGTGATACGAGCCGAAGCCCGACTCGACCGTGGTGGTCATCGACACGACGTTGCCGTCCCGGTCCACGATCGTCATGTGCGTGGTGCCGTTCTCGGGCGAGGGCGGCATGATGCCGGCCGGGATCGGGCCGAGGTTGCCCGGCTGCGCCGTGTGCATGCTGGTGGCAAGGTTGATGAGGCCGGCGCGGCCGCGCAGATAGTCCCTGTCGACCATGGTGGGCACGCCATTGCCAGGCAGCGGCTGGTAGTCGGTGTCGGCGACGTACTTGTCGCGGTCCGCATAGGTTAGGCGCTGGGCTTCGGAGACGAGGTGCACGGCCATCGTCTGCGGCCGACCACCGTCGTTGTCCACGTTGGTGGGCCGGTATTGGCTCAGGTCGAAGTTCTCCAGGATGCCCAGCGATTGTGCTACCGCGATGCCACCAGAAGACGGCGGCCCCATGCCACAGACCCAATACGAACGGTAGGTGGTGCAGACCGCATCGCGCTTCTTGGCCCGGTAGTTCGCCAGGTCGGCCAGCGTGGTCTTGCCCGGCGTGATCGGCGTGCTGCCGTCGGCGCTCGTGGCGATGTTGATCTTGGCCACGATGTCCTGGGCGATCGGGCCGGTGTAGAGCGCGTCTGCGCCACCCTGCGCGAGCGCCCTCAGCGTCTGCGCATAGGCGGGAATCGTCAGCACCGTCCCCAGTGCCTTGGCGGAGCCGTCCGGATTCAGGTAGGTCGCTGCCGCTTCGGCGTCTCTAATCAGGTTGGTTCGCGCCCCAGCGATGGCATCTGCCATCCGCCCCGGGATCTTGAAGCCGTTGTCCGCGAGGTCGATGCCGGCATCGAACAGGTTCTTCCAGGGCTTACGTCCGTGCTCCTGGTGCACCAGCTCGAGCATGCGGACCGCGCCTGGGGTGCCGATGGACCGGCCGCTCGCGCGGGCGCTCGGGCGTGGCGTGGTGCGGTCGGCCACGTCATCGATCCAGCGGAGGTGGTTCTCGGTAGCAGCAGCCGGTGCCGTTTCGCGCCCGTCGTAGGTCTGCACCACCTGGGTCCGGGCGTCATAGTGCAGCAAGAAGGCACCGCCCCCGAGGCCACTGGACTGCGGCTCGACCAGACCGAGCACCGCCTGCACCGCGACTGCGGCATCGGCCGCGGTGCCGCCGGACTTGAGCACGTCGCAGCCGGCCTTGCTGGCGAGTGGGTTGGCCGCCACCACCATGAAGCTCTTGGCAGAAACAGCCTGCATGCCGGTGCGGTAGCCCGACGCGAGTTCCGGGGCCGCCGGGTCACCAGGAAGGCCTGAGCCGACGACGACGGAACCGCTCGCAGTGATCGCGGTGCATGAAGGATCCGACTGCGACGCCGCTGTCGCGGGCTTCGTGCTCTGGGCGACTGCGGCAGGGAAACCCCCTGCGCTGTCACCACCTCCGCCGCAGCCGCCCAGGAGCAGCAGCAATAGAAGAGAGCCAGTGAGGACACGGTTATGCAGGGGGAAGTGCATGCTTATCCTTCGAAGTACCGGCAGATGCCGAAGCCAGCGGTTTAGCATCGGAAGGCACGCGGTACGCATGGTGCTTTCCCCCTACAGATCGGGGTCTGCATGGGACATGCGAATCAGGCCTAGCTCGAAAGCCTGAGTCGAAGACTCAACCGTTGTGCAGCGGGAGCCGACAGTCAGCGAAGCACTATCGACCGCTGCTCCGTGCCCGGTGCGGAAGTTGCGCGCTCGCGAAATCGGTCTTTCTAGCCCAAGTGCCGCGGGCAACCATCAACCGAAATTGGCTGGAGCTCTCAACGCCGCCCGCCTCTGCGCCGCGGGTTGGTCGGACGCAGCGAGCACTCCGACGAATGTTGAGGCCTTGTCGACGATCACTCGCACAACCTCCTCGGTCTCTTCGAAGGTGCCTGCCACGGACACCTGCAGCCTCATGAACTGTTGCGCAGCGTAAGCGTAGTCGACGTGGAGTACGTCAACGCCGCGGGCGACATAGAGGCCGAGGATGCGGCAAAGCAAGCCAGCATCGCGCTCAACTAGATAAACCTGCTCGAGGGTGGGCGCAGTTCGGGGGGTGAGGTTGGGAGAATTCATGACTTCGATCCTGGTCGTCGGCGATGGCTAGCCCTGCTGAGGCTAGCGATGAGGACGCGCGTGGATCGAAGAGGGGAGAAGAAGTTGCCCGAAGCGTCGACCCGGCTGACCGGGACGACGCGCACGTGCCCGGTCAGCGGGGAATTCGAATAATCACCGGAGTCGACGTGCGAAGTGGCATGTGTCGAAGTCTAGCAGTGGCCGACCCTTGCGCACCTCGAGGTCCGGTTTTGGCCCGCATTCAGTCGCGAGTGCAGACCTAAGGTCATGATGCATGTAGCGGAAGTTCAATCAAAGCTGAAAGCGGAACTGCGTCCAACCGGGCTGCGCTTGCCACCACGATGGCACGGTTGGAAGACCCAGCCACGTCGGCAAGCGCACGCCACAGGAAGCGGATAGACGCGTTGTCAAGCCCGGCTGTGGGCTCATCAAGCAAGGTCAATGCGCGTCCCGAAGCGAGCGCAGCCGCGAGCCAAACCTTGCGCTTCGAACCGGTCGAGAGCATGTACATCGGCTTGGCAAGATGCGGGGCCAAAGAAAATCCCGCAACACAGCTTCCCCACCGGGCTTCATCGAAGCCGGCATCGCTGGCCCGGAGCATTGAAGTGCAGTCAGTCGCGGTGACCTCGTCGAACTCGTCAGTCGCCGGGTCCACGAAGAACACGCTTCGCTGATAGGACTTGAGGTCTCGGCTGCTGCCAGCGCGTGCAAGGGTCAGCTCGCCCTTTGCAGCCAGCCTGCCCGCCAGCAATCGGAGAATCGTCGATTTTCCGCTGCCGTCGTCGCCGTACAGTTGGGTGAGTCCGGCCCCGATGGACGCGCTCCATCCGGATAGGAGCGGCGGGTGACCTGGATAGGCGAAGCACAAGTCTTTGACGACAAGAATGGGCTCGGATGCCGCTGAGTTCATGCCCTAACCCTACCGCATCCCCGCACGAACACAGAGCTGAGCACTGTCCACGCAGTGCATCAGAGGCGGCCAGGGCATTGCCAGGCAGGCTGGAGCTGCTCTGTCCCAGCCTAAGGCGCCGGAAGCCGGGCACTCCCGAACATCGGGCGAGGCTGGTCGACTAGCATGTCGGCATGAACCCATTGCAGTTCGAACTCGATCGCCTGTACGGACTGGTGCGAGCGCCGCGCACGGCGCTGCCCCAGCGGCCGCCCAGGGCGTTCGAGCCTTGGTGCTGGAGCTGAGGCCCCCCGCGGGATGGGCCCAGCTTTCCTCGGTCTGGACGGGCGTCCAATCGGACCTCGGCTTTCCTCCCCCGGCCATCGCGGTCTCGGGAGTCGACGCACTGCAGCTGTGGTTCTCCCTTGCATCGCCGACTTCGCCGAGTGCTGGCGAGCTTTTCCTGCAGGGCCTGCGTGCGCGGTATCTGCCGCACGTAGGATCGACCCACGTACGTCTGATCGCCGACGCGGCGCAACTCCCGTCCGCGCCGCCCTTAGAGACCAGCCCGGATCGCTGGTCGGCATTCGTCGCCCCCGACTTGGCTTCAGTGTTTGCCGATACACCGTGGCTGGACCTTCCTCCCAACGGCGAAGGCCAGGCAACGCTTCTGCGCGCGCTCGAGCCCATCCGGCAAGTTGCCTTCGAAGCAACGTTAAGCCAGCTTAGCGTCATAGAGGAAGTGCCAGCTGACTTGAAGCTGTCCGGCTTGCCGAAAGTGGCCACCTCCGAACAAGGGGGCGCCGACGCAGAGCGCTTCCTAAGAGGCGTCATGAACGACGAATCGGTGCCTATGGCTTTGCGGATAGAAGCCGCAAAGGGCTTGCTTGGCCATGCCAAGCGATCGTAGGCAGATCGCCGGAACCATCAGACGGAGATCCTTGGATAAAGCTGCGGTCTCGCCTTCGGCTCGGTCGGCTCGCTGCTTCGCAGCAGCGATAGCAGTCGTCCAATCCCGCGTATGCGGATGACCGCAAGGTATCGCTCTGCAGCCATTGCCAGCGCCCTGCCCCGTTGTCGGTGCCTCGCGTCGAGTAGGTTCCCTTGCAGAGGTAGAGAGCGGCGCTCCGCGTCCCTACATGTTGGCCATTGCCATCGTGCCAAGTCTCCATCGCGCAAACGCATTGGAACTCCTTGTCCCAGCGCGCTTGCTCCTGCGACGGCCGATGCAGCTGAAATGCACGCCGCCAGCTCCGATCCCTGCCTCTGACTCAGTCCGGCACGCGAACGCTTCAGAGAACTGCAGCCTGAGACCCGCCGAAGCTTGAAAAGTCCGTGAATCCAAGCGGTCCTCGGCGGGTGTAGTAGGTCGACCGGTCCGCTTCGACCAGCGGCCATCCGTGCCTGAGCCGCTCTGCCAGGTCCGGGTTCCCGATGTAGGGCCTGCCGAACGCGATCAGATCCACCAGCCCGGTCTCTAGTGCTGCCTCGGCACCCTCACGGCTCTTGAAGCCTCCGCACCAGATGATCGCTCCCGGGAAAGTGGCGCGAACCTTCGCCAGCAAGCCATGATCGATGTAGCGCGCCTTGAATTCGGCGGTCTCCATGTTGCCCGTCGGCATGAGTTCGTAGATCAGGTGCAGATAAGCGACGCCTCGGCGCCCCAGTTCCTCGGCGAGGTACAGCAAGGTGCCCTCGACGTCCGGATCCGCCGGCATCGAGTTGAAAAGGCCGAATGGAGACAGCCGGACACCAACGCGCCCGGGCCCAGTTCGTGCACCGCCGCGTCCACCACTTCCATCAGGAAGCGGGTGCGATCCTGGAGGCTGCCGCCGCCGTAGCGGTCCTTGCGCGTGTTGAGCACCGGGTTCATGAACTGCTCGAACAGGTAGCCATTGGCAGCGTGCAGCTCCACGCCATCGAAGCCGGTCTCTCTCGCATCGACGAATACCTGGGCGAACGTCCGAACCAGGGCGGACACCTCATTCGTCGCGAGCCGTCTCGGAGTTCCTGCGCGGATGTAGCCCAGTTTGCCGTTCGCATCATGGGCGAACACGTCAGAATGCTCGGCCCTCTGTTCCGTCACGCCCCAGGGCATCTCGCCGTTGGGCATGATCGAGGGATGCGCCATCCTGCCGACGTGCCATAGCTGCATGAAAACCGCGCCCCCTTTCGGTGGATCTCGTCAGTCACGAGGCGCCAGTTTCTTCGTTGGGCCTCCGAATAGATGCCAGGCGTCCACGCATATCCCTTGCTGGACGGCGCGACATCAACCGCCTCAGTCACGATCAGGCCCGCACTCGCACGCTGCCCGTAGTACGTAGCCATGAGCGCACTGGGGACGTCGCCCTCGGATGTGCGCGTGCGGGTCATGGGCGCCATCACAATCCGATTGTTCAGTGACACAGTGCCGCCGAGCGACAGGGGTTCAAACAGGTCTGCCACAGTCTTCCTTCAGTTGATTCCGAGACTGAAGGTTATTTGTCGCAAGGCGCCGTATCTACACACACATTGGTCAGTGGTTGAACATGAAGCTCATCAAACGACTTCCAGGCTTGCCGGTTGAACGGGCGCTGGGAATGATTTCCGGGCGGTGGAAGGCCGTTCTCCTGCTTGCCCTGGGAGAGGGTCCCCAACGCACCTGCGAACTGGACAATCGGATTGCCGGCCTGTCGCAGAAGGTGCTGATCGATCAACTGCGCGCGCTTGAGGAACACGGACTGGTGAGCAAGCAGCCTGTCGCGTCGGACTTGCAGGGGGTCGAGTACCGGTTAACCCCGCTGGGCGAGAGCCTGTTGCCCATCCTCCACTCGCTGATGGATTGGGGCGCCCATCACGCCAGCGAAGTCGACGAAGCCCAAAGGCTGCTGCCGTGCGAGCTTGTCGTGCAAGGTCGTGCTGCATTCGTGACCGGCAGTGGACGCGCTCGCGCGCGTGAGCAAGGACGGTAGCGCGACTCCGGCAGGAGCGCTCGGGAACGCTGGGCGACTGCCCGGCCTGTCACAGGGCTGCTCGCACGAGCGGGAGTTCCGGATGTAGAAATGGCACGCCCACGGCGCGCGCCCTGCCCTATCGCACCGGGCTCTTCTAGCCGAAGAGCTTGGACGCAATGGACGCGACGTGCCTGCCTTGGAACTCGGCCATGCCCAGCTCCTGCTCACTGGGCATGCGCTCGCCTTTACCGCCGGCGATGGTGGCGGCGCCATACGGGCTGCCGCCCTTGATCTCGTCGATTCCCATCTGACGGGCTTCGGCGTAGGGCAGTCCGACCACGACCATCCCGTGATGCAACAGCGTCGGCAGGAACGTGAGGATGGTGCTCTCCTGGCCGCCGTGCTGGGTGGCGGTGGAGGTGAACACCGATCCAACCTTTCCGACCAGTTCGCCCTTCATCCACAGCGGCCCGGTCTGGTCGATGAAGGCGCGCATCTGTGCGCTGACATTGCCGAACCGCGTGGGCGAACCGAAGACGATCGCATCGTAGTTCGCGAGTTCCTCCGGCTTCGCAAGCTGCGCCGGTTGGTCGACCTTGCCGCCAGCCCCAAGGAACACGTCGGGGGGCACAGTCTCAGGAACCCTCTTCAGGTCCACGACGCTGCCCGGCACGCTGCGTGCCCCGCGCGCCACGGCTCCTGCCATGGCCTCGATGTGTCCGTAGAAGCTGTGATAGAGAACGAGAACTCTTGCCATTGAATGAGCTTGCCTGGAGTGGTTGAGAAAGAAGAGTGACGTGCATTCGCCGATACGGCGAAGCACTTGCCGCGATCCGCCCTACTTCTGCAGGGCAGCCTGAGGGATGTTCCGGAAACTGATGGCCATGCGGTTGTAGGTGTTCATCAGTCCGATTGCGATCGTGAGGTCCACCAGTTCGCGCTCCTCGAAGACGTGCCGCGCTGCTTCGTAGTGCGCGTCCGGAACGCCGGTCTCGGCCACACGCGTCACCGACTCGGCCCAGGCCAGAGCGGCGCGCTCGCGCGGATCGAAGAGTTCGCCCGCCTCCCGCCAGGCCTGCACAAGCGCGAGCTTCTCGATGGCCTGCCCCTTCTTCAGAAGATCTCGCGTGTGCATGTCCAGACAGAAAGCACAGTTGTTGATCTGCGAGACGCGCAAGTACACGAGATCGACAAGCACGGGTGAAAGCGCACTCTGCGCCACGTAGCCATAGACAGTGCCGAGCGCCTTCAGGCCGGCGGGAGCGAGTGCGTTGTAGTTGAGGCGACTGCTCATTACTTCTTCTCCAGAGGTGCAGATACGGGCATGGTGAGCGGCATGTCGCCTGTGTCCACGACGAACACCGCCAGCAATTTCGCGGGCTGGGTCCGGCTCGCGTTGCGACTCACGCGATGCGTCGCACCGGGAGATTCATAGAAGCTGTCGCCTGCCCGCAGAATCCTCTTGGGCCCGTCGTCCACTAGCGATTCGATGGCGCCCGACACGACATAGGCGTAGATGAAGGCAGACTTCGAATGCGTATGGGACGGCGAGGCGGCCCCCGGCGCATAGTCGACGACGAGCGCAATCAGCGACTTGCCAGGAATGTTCGGGATGGCTTGCTCCAGCTTGGGGGTCACCTTCTCGGTCGCTTCATGCGCCGAGGCTGGCGCGGGCGCAAGGACGCCCATCGCGGCGGCGGCGACGGCCGCTGAAAGCAGCGCGATGTTCATAGGGGTTCTCTCGATTGGTCGCGCATCGCGCGCAAGGTCACTGCGAGAAGCCAACCAGCCGCGCGAAGGCGCGCACACGCTCGCGCGGCATCGGTGCCTGGTTGACCTTCGCGTCTGGATCGCCGTATCCCATCGACATCCCGAAGGCCGTCACTTCCTCGGGGGCCATCTCCAGGTGGGACGCGATCACCTCATGGAAGGGCGCAAAGGACACTTGCGGGCAGGTGTCGATGCCCCGCGCCTTTGCCGCGATCATCACGTTCTGCGCGAACAGACCCAGGTCGATCCAGCTGTGCGGCTTCAGGCGACGGTCGATACTAAAGAGAAGGCCAACGGGCGCCCCGAAGAACGAGAGGTTGCGTTCGGACTGGCGTGCACGCGCAGGCGCGTCGTTCCGATCGATGCCGAGCGACGAGTAGTAGCGCGCGCCGAAGTCCTGCAGGCGGGCGCGGAACATGTCGGGCAACGGATCGGGAAAGTGTGCGGGCGCAGGCACGGCGCCTGCGCGGGAGGCCGCCAGCATTGCATCGGCCAGTTCGTCCTTGACGCTGCCACTGACCACGTAGACGCGCCAGGGCTGGATGTTGGCGCCGCTCGGTGCGGTCGCGGCGTCGTCAAGGATGTCCTCGACCAGCTGGCGATCGAGCAGCAACGGCTTGAAGGCCCGGGTCGCGCGACGGGAGCGCACGACGCTCGAAACGCATTGCGCGACGGCCTCCTGCGCCAGATGACATACGGAATTGTCCATCGCTCACTCCTGCGGCGCAGCGTGGTAGGAGATCCGGCCCGAGGGCAGGAAGAACAGCGCGATCACGGCGCCATCCCTGGCCTCTGGATAGTGCTGGCTGCCTGGCGAGGGGGCGGTCCACCCGCCAAAACACCATCCGTTGGGGCCGTTCAGGGCAGCGCCAGGCGTGACGGGCACGACCATGTTGAACTCGCCATAGGGATGCCCGTGGTACTGGCCGCGCAGCCGCTGGTCTGCATGTCCCTGGCAGTTGCCGGTGCTGTCCATGTACACCGCCGTGATGCTGAAGTGCAGCGTGCGCTCGGTAGGTTCGGCGATGCGGCTGCGACGGTAGACAGGGCCGTCGATCTCGACGTTCGCTGCCCAGCCATCTTCCACACCTTTCTTCACCAGCCGGGCCAGGGTCTGGTAGAGCTCGCTGTCCGGGCCGTACTTCTGGTTCAGCCAGTGTTCGACGTCGGTGCCCGCGGTCATGTCTTTCACTTCCTCGAGAAAGGAAGCCGAGCGCTCGATCAGCGCTTCGCGGTCTCGGATAAGGGTCTCGGTGGTCATGGTGTGTGCGCTCTCGCGATGATCTGAAGGCAATCATCGGCCGCCACCGGACTGAAGGGAACTGATGCTTTTGCAAGCTCATAATGCATGCCGTTCAATTTGCCGGGAGAGCGCCAGATGAGCTTTGGCCGCATGGACCTCAACCTGCTCAAGGTCTTCGATGCGATCTACGAAGAGCGCAACCTGGTCGTGGCGGGCAAGCGGCTCAACCTGACCCAGTCCGCGGTGAGCCACGCACTGGGGAGGCTGCGCGAACTGGTGGGCGACGAGCTCTTCATGCGCACGGGCAAGGGCATGGTGCCCACAGGCCGCGCTGCTGCCATGGCGCCCGCCCTGCGCGATGCGCTGCGCCAGATCCAGGCGACGCTGGGCGTGGAGCCTTTCTCAGCGCAGGAGTCGAAACGGCGCTTCGTCATCGCGGCGAACGATCATCTCACCGCCGTGATCATCGCCCCGCTGTCGCGCGAGCTCCAGCAGGTGGCGCCCGGCGTCGACCTGGTGATCCGCCCCTCTACCCGGCTCGACCTGGCAGAGCAGATCGATCTGGGACGCATCGACCTCGCCATCGGCATCTTCGCCCAGGTGCCCAGTCGCCTGAACTCGCGCACGTTGATGTCCCAGGGCGAGACCATCCTGATGCGCAAGGGACACCCTGCCTCGCGCCGCAAGCTCACATTGCGCGACATGGCGAAGTTCCCGCTCGTCACGCTGTCGGTAGGTGGCCAGGAGGAAGGGGCCGTCGGAGGCTTCATCCTGGAGCGCGGCCTTGCACGCCAGTCCGAGATGTTCGATCGGCACGCGCTCGAGGAAGCGCTGCGCGAGCTGAATGAGCTTCCCCGCACGCGCGTGACGGTCCCGCACTCGCTGGCCATACCTGAACTCCTTCGCGAAACCGACATGCTGTCCATCGTGCCCGCGTCGCTTGCGGTGGCGCTGGCAAAGCACGGCGACTTGCTGCGCCGTCCCCCTCCCTACCCAGCGGGGACCTCGTCCATCCGGGCAGTCTGGCATCGCCGGGAAGAGCATGACGTGGGGCACAGCTGGTTGCGCGAGATGGTGGCCGATGCGGCACGGCTGACCGAGGAGGCGCTCGGCTAGCTGACGCCGCCCAAGTGCACGGCGTGCATCTTGCCCTTGCAAAGACTTCAGTTCCCTTCGGCCCGGCCAGCCACCATCATTCCGCCACTTCGAGTTGTCCAACCATTTGGGGTGCGGAATGAACACCATGAACCGTCGCGCGTTTGCGCGCATCGCCTTGACACTGCCAGCGGCAAGCTGGCTTCCGCCCTCGTTCTCGCAGGCGGTGGCCGGCGTGGGCAAGCTCCTGGTGGGCTATCCGGCCGGGGGCACCCTCGACACGACGGCGCGCCAGTTGGCGGAGGCCTGGCGCAAGCAGGGGCGCCAGTACATCGTCGACAACCGGGCGGGCGCGGCCGGCCGCATCGCCAACAGCCAGCTCAAGCGCGAGCGGCCCGACGGCGCAACGCTTCTTTGCACGCACACCTCCGCATTGACCATCTACCCGCACGTGTATTCGCGACTCATGTACGACGCGGCAGCAGACCTGCAGCCCGTGTCACCGCTGGTCGCCGCCACCTGTGCGTTCGCGGTCAGCAGCACCGCGCCTGCCGGCGTTGTCGACGTGAAGACGTATGTCGACTGGGTCCGCCGCGCGCCCGATGCCGTCAGCTATGCCTCCCCGGCTGCCGGCTCCTTTGCGCATTTCCTGGGGTATCAGTTCTCCGATGCGGCGGGGCTGAAGCTGCAGCATGTCGGATACCGCGGGTCCGCCCCTGCGATGCAGGACCTGATCGGAGGACAGATCCCGGCCTACTTCGGCTTCGTGGCAGATTTCCTGCCCTATCTGCAGCAAGGACGCATCCGGATCCTGGGGGTTACCGGCGACAAGCGCACGCCCTTCCTGCCCAAGGTGGCGACCTTCACCGAGCAGGGGTTCCCGAAGGTTCGCGGCGTCGAGACCTATGGGATCTTCGCGCCTCCCGGCACGCCTGAAGGCACAATCGAGGCGCTGCATTCGGCGATGGTGACTGCAACCAAGGACCCTGCGCTGCGCACGGCCTTCGAACAGGTCGGCCTCGAGCCGCTGACGGTCACGCCGCAGGAGTACGCGAAGCAGTTGCGGCGCGAGCGGGAATTCTGGGCGCCCATCGTTCGCGCCTCCGGGTTCCGCTCCGAGGAGTGAGACATGGATGCCGGCCACTGCGAGCTCACCTGCCGGATGAGCCCGACGCAGGACATTCAAGCCTTGCATGACCGCCAGGCTGCACTTGGGCATTGCGTGGAGCAGGTCCTGCGATCGCGTCGGTCCACGCGCGCCTACAAACCGGATCTCGTGTCCGCGCAAGCGGTGCTCGACATCCTCGACTGCGCTGCCACCGCACCCAGCAACTCGAACACGCAGCCGTGGCGCGTGCATGTGCTGGCTGGCGCGCCCCTATGCGAACTGGGGGATGCGCTGGTCAAGAGCTTCCGCGAGGACCTACTGCCGCCCTCCTCCCATTTCCCGGATCCGCTCCCGGCAGAGTTCGGCGCGCGACAGGCGGACTTCGCTTCCCGCTACTACGGCTGCCTGGGCATCGACCGGCTGGATGCCGCGGCCCGGTCAGCCCAGACGGAGAGGAACTTCCACTTCTTCGGCGCACCAGTGGGCCTCATCTTCAGCATCGACTCGCGCCTCACGGCACACAGCTGGCTGGATCTGGGGCTGTTTGTGCAAAGCGTGATGATCGCCGCAGGTGCGCGGGGGCTGGCCACCTGCCCGCAGGTGTCGTTCGCGCGCTTCCATCCCGTGATCGCATCGCGCCTGCGCATGCCCGCGCATTACGTGACAGCCTGCGGGATGTCCATGGGCTTCGCGCAGAGCACGGCACCTGTGAACCAGGTCCGCATGCCGCGAGCGAGCGCGCTCGAATTCGCGCAGCTCGCCGGCTTCTCCTGATGCCCTCATTGCAGCTCCAGCCCTGCGGGCGAGCGCCTGACCTGGTTGGATCGGACGGGTGCCGGGCACCCGCACACCGCCAGAAGAACCTAGAAGAACACTGATCATGGACCGTCGTCTCCCTGTCCTCGCCCTCGGCATGTTCGCCATGGGAACCGACAACTTCGTCGTTGCCGGCATCCTGCCCAGCGTCGCTGCTTCCCTCGGAACCTCCGTCAGCCTCGCGGGCCAGATGGTCGCCGTGTATGCACTATCGTTTGCCATCATGGCGCCGGTGATGGCCGCGGTCGGCGGCGGATGGCCGCGCAAGCCGCTACTGGTCACTGCGCTGGCCGTCTTCGTCGTGGGCAACGCCATCAGCGCCTTGGCCACCGACCTCAACACCGTGCTGCTGAGTCGCGCACTGGCAGGCCTGGGTGCGGCAATGTTCGCGCCGACGGCGCTGGGCGTCGCATCGACGATCACTGCGCCGGAGAAAAGAGGCCGCGCGTTGTCTATCGTGACCGCTGGCCTGGCAGGTGCGACAGCCCTGGGGTCGCCGCTGGGAACCTTCATCGGCGGGCTCGGGACCTGGAGGACGACCCTGTGGTTCGTCGCGATGCTGGGCCTGTCCGCGATGCTCGCCGTCTGGTGGCTTCTGGACTCCGTGCGTGCGCCCGAGCGCATCACGCTGCGCGAGCGATTCGCGCCAGTGCGCGATCTGCGCGTCACGCTCGCGCTCTTGACGAACGTCTTCGCGAACGGCGGCTTGCTGATGGTCTACACGTACGCGGGCTCGGTGCTGGACCGCGTCACTGGCGGCAGCGAGCGGATACTCGCGACGCTCCTGCTGTTCTGGGGCGTGTCCGCCCTGATCGGAAACCTTGCCTCCGGCCGGTTGGTCGACCGCTTCGGCAGCCGCAGCGTAATGAATGCCTCCCTCGCGATCGCCATCATCAACTTCTGCGCCTTGCCTTGGGCATCCACTTCGGTGGCGGGCGCCGTACTGTGTTTGGCGATCTGGGGGTTCGTCGGCTGGGGCGTCATCGTTCCGCAGCAGCACCGCCTGGTGAAGATGGCACCGAAGGTCGCCCCCTTGCTGCTGGCACTCAACAACACGGCCACCTACGGTGGACTGGCCTGCTCCAGCGTGCTGGGCGGGCTGGTGCTCCTCGTCATTGACAGGCACTACCTCAGTCTCGTGGGCGCCGGCATGATTCTCGTCGCGCTGGCGCTGGCGGAGGTCACCCATGGCTGCATCGTGCGTAGGAGCATAGGTGTGCACCGGGAGCCCGAGCTGCAGACGCAGCCTTGACCTAGGATGGCCACGCCCGCGATCTGCGCACGCCAGACGCGCCCGGATCTGCTGGCCGTCGAAAGGGATCGCTCCGCCATGGCCCTTCACTGCAGAAGTGCCAGTGCGGCGCCCGGAATGGCCGGAAAGCGGCGATAGGCAGTCGTCCGCGCTCAAAGAGGGGAAGGACCGCAATCGCTGCGAAGCACTCCGTCGAGACTTGACGCGCGAGACTTCAAACGATCTTTTGCCGCAGACGGCGAAAATGCTCAGACATGGATTTCCATGTCGAGTTGGGTGGCCGCATGCGGGCATGCTTCGGCCAAGCTCAGCGGGTCGGGCGAACGATTGGTCGTGGAACTGAGATGCATTGATATGCCACCGAACGGCCGGAGAATGTTGCTAGGCAGTGGGGCGGCGCTGCTCGCCGGCAGCATGTTGAGGGTATCTGCCCAGCCCCGGATTCCTTCCAACGAGGCAAGCGCTCGCTGGTACGAAGCCGCTGCCGAGATGAAGCGCCTTGCTGAGTCTTGGGGTGACCAACCGTACGGCGCCGTGCTGGTGCTGGATGGCGAGCTCGTTGGCCAAGGGCCAAGCCGGGTCGTGAAGAATCGGAATCCCGATGCTCATGCGGAACGAGAGGCAATCCGCGATGCGCAGCTCAAGCTGGGGCGCGAAAGCTTGCTGGGAGCAGTTCTCTACTCCACTTCGCGGCCGTGCAGTCGGTGCGAAGCGGTAGCGGCAAAAGCGGGAATCTCGCAGATGTACTTTGGCCCATCACTCACTGACGCTGGAGTTCCGCAGACGACATGACCGTGGTCCCCTTCGCGCATGGCGCGCCGATCGTTGCTAACACATTGCGGGACACGCCTCCAAAAGCGAGCCAATGGCAAAAGCGGAGCCGGCCATGGCGCCGCGAGGCCTTAGCAGCAGCCGGAACGCCGAAACGGCATATGGGGGGCGCAGCGCCGAAGGGCTGCATGGGCAGGAACTCCGGAGCGACTTTGGGAAGAGGGAAGAATCGCCGCTCCGACCTTCCGAACTCGCTCCCAAGCTCAGGACCGCTATTCGCCAGGCGCGCACGTTTTGGTCGGTGTGCAAGTGTCGCCTCTGCAGGTTTTGCCATTGAGGTCCGTCCAAACCGTGCAGGTCACGGACTTCTGGGT
This sequence comes from Variovorax sp. J22R115, assembly GCF_030317005.1. Classification (NCBI taxonomy): domain Bacteria; kingdom Pseudomonadati; phylum Pseudomonadota; class Betaproteobacteria; order Burkholderiales; family Comamonadaceae; genus Variovorax; species Variovorax sp. J22R115. The sequence goes on from NZ_JASZYM010000006.1 coordinate 267,740, forward strand.
TCCGCCGCTGCACTTGTAATACTCGACATACGTTCTTCCCGCGGTGCAGTGGAGTTGCGCCACGACCATGTCAGCAGGGCCCCGCACTGCACTTGGCGATTCGGGCAATTGAGAGCTGCTGCCCTCGACAACACCACAGCCTGAAATCAAGAGAGCGCTCGTGAGAACGCAGAAAAGAAATCCAATCTTCATGTTGATTGTCCTCGTAATGCGATCCGAAGGGATTTGCGTAGCCATATCACTGCGGGGGATGTGGCTCGGCCGAATGTGTACATCTGATCAACGGCCGACGTCCCCAAAATAGGTGATTTGTAGCTCGAGATCGACACGTATGCGATTCCGGTTCCTTGTCATGGTTGAACCTGGCTGTCATGATCGCCAAATCCTATGGAGGGAGGCGACGCTATGAATCGGCGTGAGGTGCTTCGTTCTGCTCTTGGGGGGGCCTCGTGGTCGACGGTGGCGTCGGTCCCATGGGCTTTTGTGTCACGTCCTGCCGCTGCGGCCATAGACCCCGTCACAGCGACCACCACGGCGATCGGCGCCATTCGCGCGATCCGGGAAGCGCTGGGCGGAGATGGCGGACTGGGCGCCACGCTGCGTGCCATCAATGGCAAGCTTGATCTGGCCATCAACCAACTGGCGCAGGTTCAAAAGACGCTCAGCCGCATCTACGAGCAGCTGGCGATGCTCGATCGGACCATCGTAGATGCGATGGGGCAGCAATATGCCTTCGAACGATGCAACGAGATGAAATCCGCGATCGCGGAATGGCAGAAGATCATCGAAGAAGCTCGCTTACGCGCGATCTCACTGGATCCTGCGAATCCTAGTCCAGACCAAGCGACGATCTATTCAAGACTCCAGGAGGCGTGGAAAGAATTCAACCTCCAACGCAACAGGCTCATGCAGTGGCAGTACGGCGCGTCGTCTTACGCCTCGACGCTCACCTCGGCCTGTGTCGCGCTCGACTGCATGGCCTTCGGCTACGGGTTCTTCTCTGAGACGTACCTGGCATTGACACTGAGGGAGCATCTCAAATGGTTGAACAGGTTCAGCAAGCCCGATGACTACACCGCGCAATGGGAACTCGATCGGGCACTAAAGGAAGAGGCCAATGTCATCGCAGCGGCAGACAAGGAATCGAAAGATTCGCTGAACACTGCTGATACGCGCTTTGTCAACCGCCTCGCGGTGCTGGCCTACAAATCGTCGCCGGCGGATGTTTGCGTCGTGAACACCGTGGAGGGAGAGATCTTTTCCCAGAGTTACCCCGGCAAGGTCATCAAAGTCCGACGCAGCACGCTTGTCATGGTCACGAAGATCAAGCGCGATGCGGTGGATCATTCAGGCGCCCTCTTTCTCAAGAACCTGCGCAACGACAAGACATTCTACGATCACGCTCTGATCACGCCGAGTGGGGGGATCTACTACAACACCCATGGCGTCGCCGGTTTTGATCGCAGTCAGTGTTTCTCGCACGCCTTGACCGACTATCGGATAGGCTCTGAGGAAGCCTACCGGAACAAGATGTACGACTTCTGGAACGAGGACACGGCGTGGTTGGACCAGAGATTCAGATACAGAGTCTCCCAAGAGCACCGATCACGTGATCGCTTCATGAAGGGGGCCGAGGCCGGGGCCAGCTGGCAGATGACGACATACATCGAAGGGCTTCGGACAAGGGCGGCGGCCGAAAAGGATGAGAACAAGAAAAAGAAGCTGGAAGCCTACATCCCACCCATGACCAAGCTACACAGCGAGACTTGGTATCCGCTGGACGCTGCGCAGCAGGTGCTCGACTCAGTCAACGTTCAGCGCATCAAGCAGGCCTTTTCGAAGGAGTGCCTGGCGCATGTCGCGGAGGAGCTTCGCGTGGTCAAGCGACTGATGGCCGATCTGCCACCGGTGGGCGACGGGGCGACGCCATGAGCCGACGGTGGCTCGTGGCGAGCGCCATGCTTTTGGCCTGGGTCACGCCGTTGGCCGGCATGGCCGAAACGCGGGCTGGCACTGTTGTCTTACCGCCGAACATGCCCCCGCCGGACATGAGCAAAGCGCAGGCACACGACTCGTTTGTCGAGCTGATTGGCCGCGCCATGTCCGGCATCAACAACAAAGGCGTGCAAATGAGGATCGCTCAGGGCGTCGCGTCGATCCTCCCGCGTGTTGCCGACGATCTTCAGCACGCGAAAGGCGTGCTGGTGATCATTCCGGTGCAGGTCTCGCAGACTGACTCTGGCGACTATCAGAGCCTGATCGGCAGCGGTCTCGAGTACGTAGGGATCGGAAGTTCGCCCGCCGATGCCAACCTCGCCTACACCTCCAGCGACAGACTGAGCCAGGGGGGCAAACCGGATCCCGAGGCGAGCCTGAGCTACTGGTTCACCAAGTCGAGTGACGGGTCGATCAAGATTGCTTACAGCCAGCTCAGTTGGTTGAAGCGCGGAACGTTTGCGTTGTATGGCGAGCGCAAACTCGCCAAGTACGATTGGGTGCGTGCGCGCCAGGATGAAGTTGGACGTCTCGCCAGATCCTTCGCGGCGCAGACCCGGGATGCGAATCTGCAATCCGAGATGACCAAGCTGGAAAACCAGCGGACGGCGGCGCTGAAGGAACTCGATGAACTCAACCGCCGCTTGTACGAGGAACTGGCGCAAGCCCAAAGGGCAGCGGAGAGCGGCCGCATCCTGCAGCTTGTCGGGTTCGGCCTGGAGCTTTACCAGTTCAAATTGAAGGCGAGCGAAGGTCTGAATCCGGCAAACAAGGCCGCGCTCATGAACGAGCAGACCTCGGCGGGTGTGCTGCAGAAACTCACGGAGATCGAGACGAACTCGAATTCCGAGGCGACGCTCATTCAGCAGCGCGTGCTCGTCGAGACCAACACCTACGACGGCATCGAAACGAAGCAGATCTACATCCTGCAGAAAAGCCGGGTGCCGGTCGGCAACCTGCCGTCTGGGTCGGATCCGCAACTCGAGCAGCCGTAGCGATCGCAATCGCCGGCGAGTTCAAGAGCGCTTGGCGAGAGATCGTGCTGCACGTGTCCAACAAAGGGCGTTGGACATGAGCACGCTCGCTAGGGTGCAACCGCGTCTGGTTGTGCGCGGAGTGCGGCTCCCAGCGTGCGGTCGGCCAGAAGCGGGGCTGACGTTGGAGGGCCACCACACAGCGGAATTCAGCGCGTGCGCGTTCGATGCAGCCGGCTCAAAATCGCAGTTGCCCGCGTGTGGTGGATGTGGAAGTTCAGCAATCGGCTCGACAAACGCTCGCCGACTGCGAAGGCATCAGTCCCTCGCTGTATCAGCAGTGCGTTCGCGCCGCGAGTCCACCGACGCTCGCCGACTGCGAGGGCCTCAGTTTCTCGCTTTATCAAGTGTGCGTTCAGCGAGCCACGGGCCGCTAGTCGGCGACCACGCGGCGAAGGCCAATGTGCCTGGAGGCCAGGCCAATCCGATACGCGTGGTCAACGATCAGGTTGCGCCGGCGCACACGGCTGCATCGCAGCAGCAGCTGCGCGACTGGCGCTGGCCATGTCCGCGCCAGTGACGATCGCAATCAGCGTCAGTGCAGCGGCAACCGCGGCGGAACAAAGCAGACAAATCTGTGCCGCCATGAGCCAGACCGCCTTTTTCTCCAGTTCGATCCGAAAGTCCGCGTTGACCAACGCATGGTCCCTGGACACGGCGAACACCAGTCGCGCCATTTGCTCCTCTGCAACGCTCTGCTTGGCAAGACTTCGGCGCTTGTCCGGGATGAGGATGTCGAGAATTCCGGAGGGTGGCGCCTGCGGGACTTCCTTGGTTGTATCGGCTGCCTTCGTGGCGTACTTGTCCAGGACAGTTTTTGCCGACCAAGGGTTCGATGTCGGCCTGTTGAAAATCGCGATAACGGCCAGCGCGATGGTCGCGACCAACAGAACGATCACGACGCACAGAAGCCACTTCTCGTACTCCTCGAGCGCGAGGTTTGTGTTCCGAACAAACGAGAACACTGCAGCCACGAAAACGCCGCTGATCGTGGCTGTGGCTTGCGCCTTGGTGTCGATGTGCTTCCAGGTGTCGGACAGGAGCGCGTACTCCTTTTCCGCTCTATCGAGCCCGACCTTGAAGAAGTCCTGGGTGGTAACCGGGGAAGCCATAGACAGCGCCCTCCTGCCTTGCGGCTCATTCCTGACGGCAAATGAAGGGGCGTTGCCGCTGCGCCAGCGAGCTTGGAACTTACTTTTCTGGCGGGAGCTTAATGTCCGGAGGCAAGTCTTCCAGCGGACTCTGGGAGGCGGCAGGATCAGAGAGATCAGAGGAGGCGGTGCTGCCCAGGATCATCCCCAGGACGCGCGATCTTGGAATTGGCGGCTCTCGGTGGTTGCGATGCTTCGAGCAGTACATGTCCCAATCGCCCACATTGTTCTGGCAATAAGGGTAAGCGCACTTGGTCATGATCGTCTCCTTCTCAGAAAGGGCCCCAATCGGCGGCCATTCTGGAACGGCGCCTCGTGGCTTTCAACCCCAATTTTGGACACCCATTCGAAATGGTCACAAGGAGCACCCCGCACGGCAACGCAGATCCTGCAAAAAAAGTGGGCTCGATGTCCGGGATGTTAGACGGCTCAAGGGTTGCGCCCACAGCCGGGCCTGGTCTGCGCTGCACCGAAGCGGCGGGGCGTGCGCCGCACAGATTTTTTATACAAACGCGGTCGTTAGATCCCGCCAGAAACGACTAAGCCCGCCGAAGCGGGCGTGGTGAAGCGCCGAAGACAAGCGTCCTCAGGGGCGCCCGAGCCGGGCGGGCAGGCCTGGTTCATCCAGAAGTTGTTGCTGCCGCTGCCGTACTTGGGCGCCGCGTTGTCAGGCATGCCCGTGACGCACAGACCCCCAACGGTCACGGACGTCTGCGCGTCGCTGACCCCATTGGTCACCGTCCCGGACCAGCTGCCAACGACGTTGCCGCCCCCACCCCCGCCGCCGGCGTGGGACAGGGCCTGCTCGGCCAGGAGTTGCACCAGGGTGATCCGGCCATCGATCGCGGCGGCGTTGCTGTCCCGCTTGTTGTTCACCCACGTGATCGTGTTGTTGGACACCGCGATCTGCCAGTACAGGTTGTTCACCTGGTCGATCATCTGCTGGTTCACGATGTTGACCTGCTGCTGCTCCGGCAGGATCTTCGAGTCCGTGTAATCGCGCCCGTTCTGGTACGTGGTCGAGTCCACCTGCTGGATCTCGGTCTAATTGAACATCGAACTCACGGCGCGGTTGTTCGTCACGCTCATCCCCGGCGCGGTGCTGCCGGCCGCGAGGGCCGGCGCCGCAGCGCAGGCCAGCGCCGCGGCCACGAGGAAAAGCTTCAGGTCCTTGGATGGCTGCATGGTGTTCTCCCCGGGTCTTGTTGTGATGCTTTCGCTATACGGCATCCATCGACATCGCGTTGGCGATAGCTGTGGTCAATAGAACGGCGCTCGTGTTCCCCACCTGCTGCGGGAACCGAATCCGGATGCCCGCGCGCCTTGACCATCCAGACGGCATCCACAGCCGGGTGGCACGGCGGTAGAGTCCGAGCGGCGCCATGTCCAACGGCCTCTATCAGGATCCTGGTGGGCGGTCTAGGTCACGCCGTCGGCGTCGTGGGGGGAATCGATCAACCTGGAAGAAGGCGTCCTTTGCAGCGCATTGAAGGCGCATCTCAAAGAACAATACGAAGTGAAGTGGGTGCGGCATGGATGGACCGGGGCGAACTCGCATGCGGCCCGCGAAAAAGGCTCCGCAGAATTGAGGCAAAAGATTGCCTCGCTGCCGCCCCAGTCCGATGAGAACCTGAACATGCTCCTTGCGCATAGCCATGGCGGCAACTTGGCGCTCATGGCGCTCACCAACGACTCGGAAACCCGCAAGACGATCTCGATGGTGGTTTGCCTCTCGACGCCATTCATCGAGGCTAAGGAGCGCAAATCCTTGCCGCTGGAGATGCTGAGCGATTTCCCGCTCGGGAGTTGGCTGGTCTGGCTCGCATGTGCGCAGTTTCTGGCCTATGCGTTCAGCCAAATGCTTGGCGTGCATTGGCTGTACGCCATTGTGCTCGTTGCCGTTTGGCTCGGCCTGACCAGCGTCCTCATGCTTTACTGGCGCGTCACAGCGGAGGACCTCGATCCCGCGAGTGTGCTGCGACCCTATGAGTACAGTCGCATCCCCGCGCACGTTCTTTCGCTGCGAACGAAATTTGATGAGGCCTTGTCAACTGTTCGTGGGCTGTCGCTTTTCGGTGCCGTGAGCAGCGTGCTGCCCGTCATGTTGGCCGCCGCAAGCGTTGTCCTCATGATCTTGCCGCCCTTGATCTTGGTGCTTGGGCTGCCGATCTTTTTTATCATAAACGCCTCGCCACCCGGCCCTGCCATCGCATGGATGTTTCCACTCGGAATGGCATTGATGCTTTTGAATCCTTTCGCGGTCTTGCCGACACAACTGGTGTGGGCGATTCTCAGGGCGCTGGCCATGGGAGAGGATCCGCGAGTTGGGATTCATTTTCGATTCAAACTCGTGATAATCCCAAACAAGCTCCTTCACCTGGAGGAGCGTGTGGTGGCGAGATTTCCTCGATCTTCCTGGTTTCGATTCAGATTCAACCACTCGTATCTTCACTCGCAAGAGGAAACCGCCATTCCGATTGCAGCGTTCGTTCGCGGCTATCGATTTGACCCACAGCGAGCTTCAACCGTCCACTTTCCCCCGGACGACTCGGGTGCAGGTTACGTCGTCTCCACCAGCGAGTGGATCGGTCGCTGCGTTGCCGAACTACGCATGCTGCACTCGACGGGATCGATGGCGACTCAGCACGTGGCCACGCAACTATCCAAGCAGAGGGAGGTGCGGCTGCAGTCTCCGGAGGTCGCTGCACAGCGATATGAACCGCCGTCATAGGCCCGGTAGACAGACGCCGGGCCCGGTGCCCGTGCAGGTCCTGCGCGCGTCCCCTTCGATGGGCATGGTGGGGCGGCAGCTCGCGGCCACGCGCCGGCTGATGCCTCCTTATCCGAACCAAGGGTGCCGACCCCGCCCCACCTCCAGATACCAGTTCCAACTGCCGTCCAGCTCGGACACGTGCTTGGCTTTGATCACAAACGCGACCCGCTTGTCGCCACCGAACGAGATCGTGTCGCCGACGTGCAAGGAGCTTGGATCGAGGTCGGGTCGAAAGTCGCGATCCCTGGGGACCGCCCCGTAGTCCGACTCAAAGTCTTCGGGGTCGGGGTAGAAGTAGAGGCGGTGCGGCTTGTCCATGGTGATCGGCATGTGAATGACAGCGGCCATTCTGACGCGCTGAAAGGCGCAGCCGGTGCCGGCGTCTTCAGCCTTCGAAAAAGGCATACACGTCCCACGCGTATCAGGCGTCCGGCGCCCGTCCACGATCGGGCGCGTCGAGTGGGCGTGGCGCGTCAGGGAGGCGCGCCGCGCCTCCTCGGGCAGATCGCGCGCGAGGCAAGCCGAGCACGAGTGCGTCGAGTTGAGGGTGCGTCCAACGACAGTGTGGGCCCCGCATCCTTGGGCCACGCGAACTTGCCCTGGTTGAGCCGGCGCGCAGCAAGCCACACACCGATGCCGTCGTGTACCAGCACCTTCATGCGGTTTGCCCGTCGATTGGCGAACAGGTACGCATGGCGCGGGTGCGCTGCGCCGAAGACGCGCACGACGCGGGCCAGCGCGGCTTCGGTTCCTAAGGCTCAGAAAGTCGACGTACGGGCCCTTCGTGGGGTGCAGCAACTTTCCACGTTGCAGGTACACGCGTGACGCCCGCCGTCAATCCCGGTGATTCGCCGCGCAGTGCGCTCCGCAGCGGGAGCCGACGTTCGATGGCCGCGCTTAGATTTCGGCACGCGGCCAGGAGCCGACCTTCGCGACAGTCGGCTGCAGGCGAAGAGGCCGGCGGTCAAAGCGCCCCGCAGCCTCTCAACGCACGACCTCGTCGGCGCGCAACAAGAGGCTATTGGGCACCGCGACACCGACCGCAAGGGCAGTCTTCAGGTTAATCAGCAGTTCGAACTTTAGCGGCTGCTGGACTGGGAGGTCGGCGGGCTTGGCGCCCTTGAAGATCCGGTCGACGTAGCCGGCGGCGCGGCGCGCCAGCGCGGCGTAGTCCGCCCCGTACGTCAGCAAGGCGCCACCGACATGGTGGTAGCGCTCCACGCCGATGGTCGGCAGGCGTGCCTGCGTCGCTGCGGTCACCAACTCGGCGCTCGAGTAGACATGCCAGGGCGCTGGGAGGATGAACAACGCGTCGGTGCGCGTGCGCCCTAGTGGCGGGATGACAGCCGCGATGTCCTCGACACGGTTCAGCTCGACCCGCCGGATGCGGATGCCGAGCCGAGGCGCCAGCGCCTCGATCTGCGTCAGCTCGTTGCGGTTGGCCACCCAGTCGGGCATCCACAGCACCGCGACCTCGCGGGCCTGCGGCAGCAACTCGCGCAGCAACTCGACCCGCTTGCCGTGCAACTGGTCATCGACGGCCGACATGCCGGTGAGGTTGCCCCCGGGGCGCGCCAACGACGGGACCAGGCCGCTCATGACCGGATCGCTCACCCCTGCGAACACGATCGGGATCGCGCTCGTCGCACGCTTCGCGGCCAACGCCGCGCCGGTGGTAAGACAGAAGAAGAGGTCGACGCCGTCCGCCACCAGTGCGGCGGCGTGCGCGTCGAGACCCTCCGGCTTGCCCCCGGTGTCCCGCCAGTCCATCACATAGTCGCGGCCCTCCTCGTAGCCCTGCTCGCGCATGCCGGCGAAAAAGGCATCGAAGACCGGCACGGCGCCGGGGCTTGGCCGCGGAAAAAACGAGATGTAGCCGATGCGCCGCGGGCGGTCGGCTGGCCAGACGCCAAGCGCGATGCCGGCTGCCGCACCGAGGACGATGAGCCGGCGTGCAAAGCCGTCCGGACGCGGATTCATGCGCCGAGATTACCTCCGAACCGCCCTCACCGCAAAGCGGGTGCGGGGCGACGGAGCGCTCAGCTGGTCGGGGTAGTCTTCTCAGATCCAGCCGCGGCCTTAGCACAAGGGGCAGCTCGAACGCTAGGCCGTCGTCTCGGAGATGGGTGCTGGCTATGGTGTCGGCTTGCGGGCTGCCGGCAGTTAGCCCATTCGCCGGGCCCTTCCGTCAGGTTGCGCATCTCAAGCGAGCTGACTGTCAGGCTCCGCGCCAGAGAAGCGCTGCTGCGCCTTCTCGCGTGACAGGCGCGTTATGGAATGGGAGCATAGGGCGCATGAAGGTCAAGGAATGCCCGCTACCTTCGCCGATGACGCGGCCCTGAGCTGCTACTAATGCTTCGTTGGCCTGCGTCCGCTTTGCGGAGTCGAACTAAGGTCGGCGTACGTCTGCTCCGGGCCTCTCCTGCCTCTCGCCTTCAGCAGTTATGCGGCTGATGTGCAGCGAAAGCGGCCCTCCAGATAGGCATGCATGGACGACTGCAAGGTGGCGCTCTGCGGGAGTAGCAGCGCCCTACTCCGTTGCCACCGACAGAAGTCGCGTAGAGCCGGTACCGGGGGTTGGCGATGTAGCGCGTGAAGCGACGACGCGCACGCAGCGTTCTCGACACCTACCCGCGCCATGGCGTGATGCGCGGCAATCATCGCCTCACGTTCGCCCGGTAGCGCTTGTACTCGTCGCCAAACTGCTCGCCCAGCGCAGGCTCTTCGTAGGCGACAACGAACAAGAAGAATCCGGCCCACACGATCGCGCCGTACCCCAGCGCCGCGACGCTCCCGAACAGGAGGCCCTGGCCGGCGATCAACGCCGTGACTGCCACGTACATCGGATTGCGGACGTAGCGATAGAGCCCGGTGACGACGAGGCGCTTGGGAGGCATCACGGGCGCCGGTGTGCCGAGGCCCTGCAACGCGAAGCGAGCGAACGAATCGAGCAAGATGGGCAACCCGGCCACGATCAAAGCGGCGCCGAGCACGCGCGCAATCGGGAATAGCGGAGGCGCAAAGTGCCAGTGCGTGAAGTACCAAGGGACGTACACGGCGAGCGTGCCCGGAGCAATGACCAGGAAGATCACGGAACCGATGATCGCGGCGGCGCGCTGCACGACAGGAGCATACCTCGACGCCGCCGTGAATCCTGCGGATTGGGCGAGTGCTGGCGATCGCCTGACGCTAGAGCGTCGCCGCGCCGGAGGTCGGACAGCGCGTCCTCAAGCTCGTCCTTGCGCACACCTTCGCTGGCATTCACAAGAACAAAGAGCAGGCCCGGAAGACGCTCGCCCTCCCCTTCGGTCCTAGCCTTGACTCGATCGATGGGCGGTCCATCGACAGCATTGTCGCTTTCGATGCCGCGTGTATCGAATACGACAGCATCCGGGTGGCGCAGTCCTACGTGCGGGAAGCGAAGCTGAGCAACGGCTTCGCGACGCTCACGCGAGTAGAACGGTCAATCAACGAGGCGCTCACCGTCTGGACGAATGACATCCGCCCGGAAGGCGCGCAAGGAAACAGCTAAAGGCCGGAGAAGGTACTCGTGAATCCGGACGCCTGGGACGGCGAGACAGCGCAATTGATCGCCGCTCTGGATCTTCATACCAAGGAATCTGCATGACCACGACGTCCACACGCGCCCTCAGTCCCATCATTCGAGATCGGGCGGGCGCCGTGCAGCCGATCCCCGCGGCGATCGCTGCAATCACCGGGCAGCCACTGACCGAGGTCAGTCGGATGCTTTGGCAGTGCATTGAAGCCTTGAAAGGGCTCGCAGGGGTCAATGCCGAGGTTTCACCCGAGGACGCTTGTCACGCGGCGTTGCACCGGTTCGGCTACGAGCCCCACCGCCTTTACGCCGACGAGCGGCGACGGCCTTTCATGGGCGAGTTGCTCCGCGCTTACGCGCAATCTCCAGGCCCTTGTGAGCGGCTTTTTGTAATCTGCGAGTCCGGTGATGCATTCGCATTCTTGGGCAATGAAGCAGCCGCCTGGACCGGCAGCGCGCCGACCACTCTCACGGCACTCGTTCGGGCCGGGACCTTGGAACTCGACATGCCAGTGCGCTTTGCCTTCACCGTCAAAGCGTACCGTCCCGTGCCAATCGCCTCGCCAGATCACAAGTTCCTCGAATCGGTAGCCATCCCGGCCTTCGCACTGGCCGACGCCTACAACATCGAAGTCATGCCCGCCGGGTGGCCATACTGGAACCTGTCCTTCCCTGGCGAAATGACGGACGGCGGGCCGGGCTCCGGCGCCACGTTGGTCTGCGGCGAGCACGAATTGCTGAGCGTCATCAATGACCGGGTGCGTCAGCTCCAGCAGGCTGATGAGACCGCCAAAGAGCTGATGAGTCGCCTGCGGCTGAATCGGCCGGCTACTCTTCGGACTCGGCCTGACAGCCAAGGCACGAGGACCCTGTGTTTCCCCTGTCAGACAAGGGCCGACAGGGGCTTGGGTGCGTTCTGACTTGACCGACGCTGGGCCGTCGATATTCTGCTTCGCGGACTTTGTAGAGGAGGTTGCTATGTCGGTTGAATTCTTGCGGCAGATCGCTGCCACTCCCCTTCCCCAGTCGTTCAATGCAGCGAGAGACGTCGACGCGATCAGGATACTGCGCCAGGCCGGGTTGGTGCTGGCCTTGGTGGATGAGCCTCCGGAGCGCGGTGCCCGGGTGTTGGCGATCACAGAAAAGGGAAACCGTGAACTGCTGCGCTACCACTATCCTGAGGCTAGCAAGAACCGAGGCGCTGCCCGGAACAGCTGGTTCCAGATCGCGGCGGAGCGCGCTCGCGAAGTAATTCGGCCAGCGGAGCGAAGCGACGACCGCTGAGACGGCTTTTCTAACCCGCACGTCACTTTGAGAAAGGAGTTGATCATGTCATCGAGATTTGGCGCTTCCCTCTCGGATGGCGGCTTGGCGGCCAGTAGGCGTTCAGGACCTGGCAGGGCGGTCATGAGCGAGAACGAGATCCACGCCTACCTCGTCGCCCGCGAGGCAGTTCGTCGGATCCAGCGAGTTTCGCGCTTACTCGTTCCGAGGAACCGGTCAAGAGCACGCTAGGCGTGCCATCCCCAGTCTGTATCGGGACGGCTAGAGCGGCCTGCCGGCCACCACAGCGATTTCCTGCTGCGTCGCTTGCTGTGGTTACTGCGCGGCGCGCGTTCTACTGGAGCATCGCGAGCGCCACTCAGAATTGCCCCTGCCCATCGCCGGTGCGGTCATGAACCCAGCGCATCGCCTGTTGCTCGCCATGACGGATCGCTTCCGCCTCGGTGCCATAGACAATTTCCTCGGTGTCGTTGGGCAGTTGCGTCTCTTCCTCATCCGCAGGAGTTCGAACAAAACGACGACAGGTTGATAGCCGCCGCGCGCGCCCGGTGCGCGTAGCTCAAAGCGGAAGCCGCGGTATTCAAGGGAGTGGCCGTCTGAAAGGGGGATGCTTTGATCTGTGGACATGGTTCTGGCCTTTTAGAAACAGCTTCAGTTGGTGCACAGCGGTCATGGAGTTGGCTTGCAGGCGCGCACAGCCCTTGACTGCAGGACAGCGCGCCGAGGGCGCGCGAAGGCGCTGGTGTTCATGAGCGCGCTCCGAGAATGCCACCGCGCCGAGGAACCGGTCAGGCTGTCGTGAGCAAAAAAAGCCCCCGGATTTCGCCGAGGGCAGATGCGCGAGGAGTAGGAGGCGAAAACACGATGACGCCCCCGCGCGCGGCGCGATTGTCGAACCGGACGTCCACTCGGCCAAAGAGGAGACGTTCGGCGGCCGCGATGACCTGTGCGGTGCTGTGTTCTTCAGACATCCTCGAGGCGCCCTTCAGCTGCTCTTCGCGCGAAAGTTGGGGGCGGGGCCGTCTGGCAGCGCCATCGTGAAGCCGAACGGTGGCTCTTGAGCAGGCGAGGCAGCCAAGTGCCGGATCTGCCTTTCAGCGGCCGGATATATGCCCGATGAAATCGGCAACCCCAGGGGAGTCATTCGGAACTCCAGCGCACGGAACTCCAGCGCCTATTAGCGTTTTTCAGGTAGCCTTATATGAACAGCACGGCCCTTCCACTCGCTTAAGTCTAGCCCTGGTCGGCTGCGCGTCGCCGCAAAACGACTACCTGCTCGCTCTGCGACGCTCTGGAAACTGAGGCCGAATTGAAATCCGCTAGCTTCTGTCCAGGCAGAACTCGAAGAATTGCTCTAGCTCGGTCGACTTGTCGAAAAACGCATCTGCCCCAGCCTTGAGGCACGCCTTTCGCATGGTATCAGTCGCGTAGTTGGTCAGTACGGCGACGCGTTGATGGGGCTCTCTCCCGCGACACCATTCGACGACGCCGAGACCGTTCCCTTGCTCCAAGAAAAGGTCGACAACCGCTAAGTCCCACTGGCCCTTGTGATGAGCGAGCCACGCGATCGCTTCCGGCTCAGATTTTGCGATTGCAATCACGCTTGCCGACCCCAGATCTGCAAGGGCCGGAACGAGGTGATCTCGAATCTTCTGATTGTCTTCAACGAGGAAGACTGATAGACCAGCCATTGCTTCCACCGTCTCTGGTTTTCGTTCCGGCGAGGCTAATGCGATTCATTCCCTGGCGAGTGGGCGCTCAGGTAATGAATGGGTAGGATGTAACCGCCATGAGGAGGATCGTGATGAACAGAACACCCGAGCAGCGCCAGGCCCAGTTGACGTGGGTGCTTGCGTGCGAGCGTCTCGGCTTCGTGATGGATCCGCCTGAAGGAGCAACGCCGGAGGGCGGGTTGGCAGATTTGGCCGCGGCCATCGCGCAGGTTCGCCTTGCGCTTGAGGAATTGGAATCAGTCTTTGCACCCGGGAAGAAGGGCTGACTCGGTCGACTGCACGCCGAGTCTCGGCTTTCGAAACGTAGGCTCCGACCGGCATCGGCTGCCGCTTCTCTCTCGCAGGCTAACGCGCTCCACACGGCCGAACGCGGCCGGCCCAACGGTGCATTGTTTTGTCTCCAATCACTTACCAGGAGACCTGCAATGTCTGATCTGAATGATCCTCGAGTGCCGGCTGACAAGGACGGGACCGGTACTGCGACCGGCGTAGGCGCCGTCGTCGGCGGAGTGGCTGGCGGAGTAGCTGGCGGCGCTGCCGCCGGCGCCGCCGTCGGCGGAATGACTGGTCCTGTTGGCGCAGCCGTCGGCGCAGCGGTCGGCGCCGTCGCCGGCGCACTGGCTGGCCGAGCGGTCAAAGCCGACCCGGTCGCTGAGGACGCCTATTGGCGCGACAACTACTCAACCCGGGACTATGTCCAAGCCGGCACCAGCTACGATGACTACTCGCCCGCCTACCGCTACGGTGTAGACGCGTATTCGCGCTACCCGGATCGGAAGTTCGACGATGTTGAAGCCGACCTCGGTCGCGACTGGAGCACAGCTCGCGGCCGGTCGTCGTTGGAATGGGAACGAGCGAAGCACGCCACACGCGACGCGTGGCAGCGGCTCAGCGACAACGTCGAACGAGCCATCCCGGGCGATTCGGACCGGGACGGTCGTTAGGGCCCATGATCGGCAAGTCGGCCACGGTGTCGTCTTGTCGATTGCGCCATCAGCCGCTCCGTCCCTTGCCTGAGCGCATGCGCCCAGATGTCGTAGCGGCCTCCGGAAGCTTCAAGCTCCTGGTAAACCGAGGCATCCCGTGCTCTCGATCAGCACCCAATGAAATACGCCCGGATCGGGTTCGTCCACGGTAACGGCGATCGAGCGGAGACGGTCAGTCATCAGTTGGGACTTCCTCAAGGTGGGCACATGAATCGAGAAATCTACCTGTGAGGCCGCGGATTGCGTGTCCGTGCTTCGCCCGCCGACGCCGATGAAGCCGCAGAAGCCGCAGAAGCCGCAGAAGCCGCAGAAGCCGATGGTCTCCTACGTACAGCTGGGCGAACTACTACCTCGCCGTTTTCGCGGTATGACCAGTCTTGAGATTCGTCCAAGGAGATCGAAATGACTGAAGACAAGCGACCCACCGCGGTTCCCTCACCGGCGCATGAAGCAAGGCTTGGAGACCGTGGTGCGTCCTCGGGCCGCAACATCGAGCAGAGCCGCGCCATCGGGCAGGACCCGCCTGAGGAGGGCAGCCGAATGGGACGCGAGGCGAGCAAAAAGGTTGGCTTCCCGGGCACGCCCGACATCGGCACAGACGCGGCGCAAGCCGAGGAAGCCACGGGCGACGACAGCGCTAGGCAGTGATTCGACGCGCGGCCGGGCCCGGGGTCCGGCTAGAGGCGTCGCGCGAGAGCGGTCGGCCTCACTTGTGAGGCTTACCTAGATGCTGGCGCACCGCGTCGGCACTGACGCCGACTGCGGCTACGGCTTCGCGTAGCTTGGCTTCGGACACGCCGAGCGCTTGGGTCCAATAGCGGACCTCGTGGTCCTCGTTGACATTGATACGGGCGCGATCCTGTGTGCCGCGGTTCGTTGTGTCGTCTGGCATGTGTGTCTCCGATGTCAGGTAGTTGGGGGAGTGCTTGGTGTGCCGGGCGCGCCGCGCTCGGTTCCCTTCGTGATGTTGGGGCCGTCATTGGGGCCGGTTGGTCCTGGTCCCTCTCCGCCGGGTTCTATCTTCGCCGTCTCCTTAGTGGGGTCGATCGGCGGGGCGGGCTGCTTCACGCTGGTACTGGTGTCTGGCATGGAATAGTCTCCTTAGGAGCCCCACATTTCGCCGACTCGCGGGTCCTCGGCGTAGGAACCCGCCGGGCGCGGAAGTCGTCCGAGTCGGGCGACGCCTACCTACAACAGAGAGCCTTGCGTACACCGCCGCCTGCGCGTGGGTCGTTCCATGCGACGTACCCAACACTGAAGGACGACGCAATGGCCACCTACGCTCAAGAATCACCGGTTACAGCCATGGGCCCACGCCATGACTCGGTAGCATTTGAAGCTCCCAGATCGGGGGTCTCATGGGGCGCCGTGTTCGCCGGTGCGGCCGTCGCCGCCGCGCTGACTTTGATAATGATGGTGTTGGGCGCTGGTATGGGACTGGGCCTAGCGTCTCCCTGGGAGGGCGAGGGTGCGGAAGCGAAAACGATCGGCATCGCCGGCATCTTCTGGATCACCTTCACCCAGCTCGCTTCTTCCGGCCTGGGCGGATACCTCGCGGGGCGCTTACGCACGAAGTGGACCGGAATTCATACGGACGAGGCGCGGTTCCGCGACACCGCACACGGGATCCTCTCGTGGGCCGTGGCTACCTTAGTGACCTTCGCGCTGATCGCATCCGCCGTCGGGTCAGCGGTGAGCGCTGGAGCTAAGGCCGGAATGGGTGTGGCCACTACTGTGGCCGGCGGCGCAGCGACCGCAGCAACCGCGGCGGCAGGGACTGCAGCGAATCGATCGAGCGACGATGGGAGCAGCGGCCCCATGGCGTACATGACTGACTCCCTGTTCCGGAAGGATCCAAGCGCGGCGCCGGCATCGGGCGGGGCCAGCCAGACAGAGGGAGGTCAAGCCACGACGGACCGGGCGACGACCGCGGAGGTAGGGCGGATCTTTGCCAATGCATTGCGCACGGGTACGCTATCTCCTGAAGACAGCCGCTACGCAAGCCAGGTCGTCGCGCAGCGCACCGGTCTGAGCCAACAGGATGCAGAGAAGCGCGTCAATGACGTTTACACGCGCGCCAAAGCGACTCTGGAAGAGACCAAGACCAAGGCGAAGGCGATGGCGGACTCAGCACGAAAGGCAACCGCCTATGGCTCGCTTTTCATATTCATTTCGTTGGTATTGGGTGCGCTCTTTGCCTCCTACTGCGCCACACTTGGCGGCCGTCAGCGGGACCTATGAACCAGGAATGCGGATTGCCCGCGGCTGCCCACCGTTCGGGGATTGGCGCCGCAGACCGTCATGCGCGCGGGTCCGGAGATCGCCGGATGCCATCTATGGGACCCCAGCGGGTCTGACGCCGCCCGTGCGACGGGGCGCGCGTGTTGACCAAACGGCTTGTCGTTTTGGCGGCCTTGGCGGTGGGGGACGCCCTCGTCAAGCGCTGGATTGGCCGCCAGCGCAAAGTGGCGCGGCGACGTGGAGGCTGAGTCCCGCTCGGACCTTGCGTGAGCATTCGGGCGGCTCACTACCCCGCGGAAGCGGTCGTCGCTGAGAGCCGAAGCCAGGTGTCACGATCGCATGGCTGAGTGTCCCGGCTGACATTGCACCGCCTGTCGAAGGAGGAAGGAAGAAAGGAACGCTCTCATGATCACCCGTCCAGATGCGGGCGAGGCGCACGCCGCAAAGGTAAAGAAAGGCGTCGCAACGCACGCGATCGCGGGCCAGCCGCCTGTGCCCCTCACGCTGCGGATCGAATCCATTCAGCAGTTGCCCGGCTTTGGGGAGCTCAGGCTGAGCGCGACGGACGCGAGCGCGCTCACCCTGTCGCTGAGTGGCAGCGCCTTCTTTCTTCGCAGCGCCGAGCAGCGCCTGCTGCGCGGCGGGGTGCCGGCCATGTGGGGAGAGCAGGCAGTGAGCCTGAAGGCACTCTGGTCCCAGATGCTCAGCGGCAATCAGATCAAGCTTCGGTGTCGGGTTCAACCGGTTTGACCACTCCGGGTCTTCGAACTCGGGTACGCCGGGCGAGGAGGATGTCGCGCATGGTGTCTCGCGAGGGATGGGAAGACCCGAGATGTCGACGCACGTCTTGCCGCGCATGTGCGTTCAGAGACGTCGAGGGCCGCGCGACGGCGTCCTCTCGGAGGTGCAGACAGCTTCAATCTCAAGTCGATTCAGATGAAAGGCACGTCGCGAGCGTCACGCGGCACGTGTTCAGTCGGAACCTCAAGCATTCACCGACAAGGCGCGCGCTGCGGCCATATGGGGGCGTAGCCGATCGCGACTACTCGGCCTTGGTTCCGCCCGCAGGCTGGTCGAAGCCTTTTCGGCCTCGAGCCAATCCTCGACGTCGCCGCCCGGCTGGCCGCCACGACGTTGATAGGCTTCATACGCAGCCCGCCGGATCCTGGTGATTCGGTCCTGCTCCGGATCATCTTCGCGGTCGTCTTCCGCAGCGCGCTGCTGCGGGTCGCGCTCAAGATCCAATGCACGAATCTCCGCTTCGAGCGGCGATGCGCCGAGCGACAGAGGGTCGGTCTGACCGGTGGGGGGCGTCGATGAGGCAGTCATGCGAGGTCCATCTCAAAAAAGTCCAGCTGGACGAAAAACGACCGCCGAACTCGATGCCAGACCAACCAAGCCGCGCGATGTGGCGACATCCAACTCCTACATGGCGTGCGCAGTCGGGCCGATTTATGCGTCAAGTTGCTCGACGGGCGTCAATGCGAAAGCGCGCTGCGGGAACGAAGGGATCTCACCGGGCAGCTTCGCCTACACGAGCCGGTGGGCCCGGGCTTACGCGACGCGTCGCAACGATCCCTAGAGTGACCCCATCACCGCATCCCACAGGGACCGAGAGCCGGCCATCCGACTGGCGCTCAGCCGCGCCTGCGGCGCAGCGCCAGGTAGGCCACACCGACAAGCGCGACAAGCGTGAGGGCCTTTCTTGCGGCGCCCTTGGGGTTGTGCTTCAACTCGGCTGCGCCGCCCATTTCACTGTAGACGCGTGGCAGATGGCCGTGGGCGAGGTCTTCGATCAGACCTTCCCCGACGTCGACGCGATCGGCCAGAAGAAGCAGCAGCCAGTGGCGCAGGTCGTTCTCGCTGAAGCCGAAGGCCGAGCGACGCACAACGCCGCTGAGGCCGCGAGGCGGGCAGGTCGAACCGAACACCGGCGTCAGGGTCGGCCGCTCGTTGGAGCGGAGCACTTCGACGTGCTTTCGCTGGGGCTCGGGCGGTTCCGTCCAGGGCATCCTTTCCAGGCGCCCAGGCGTTCGCTCCATGGGGTAGGCGGGCCGGTTGGACCTGTCGAGATCGGCACCCCAGCCGACGATGTGTGCATGCTGCTCGCGGTCTTGGTTTTGGGTATGGTTTTGGGTTTGCATGATCGTGCCGCCTCGTTCACGCCGTCACACCCGGCGGTATCAGGACCGTCTTGATGCATCCGTCCAGCTTGCTGGAAAAGATGTGATAGGCGTCGGCCACCTCTTCCAGGGGCATGACATGCGTGATCACCCGGTGCGGCAAGATCCGCCCTGCTTGAATGTGCTCGATGAGTCGCGGCAAGTGCCGCTTCACGCTGGCCTGGTTCATGCGCAAGGTCAGTCCCTTGTTGACGGCGTTCCCGATCGGAATGGCGTTGAAGGTCGGCCCATACACGCCGACGATCGATACGTTGCCGCCTTTGCGCACGGAATTGATGGCCCAGTGCAGGGCCGTGGCGGAGCCGCCCTGCATCTTGAGCTTGACGCCGGTGAGATGCTGCAGTGCATTGCCGGCCGCCTCGCAGCCGACGCAGTCGATGCAGACGTCGGCGCCGAGCCCGTCGGTCATCATCTTGATATGGAGCGCCATGTCGTCGACCGATTTGAAGTCGATCGTTTCGCACTGCGCGAAACTACGCACGAATTCCAGGCGATAGTCCACATGGTCGACGACGATCACCCGGCCCGCGCCCATCAGCCATGCTGACTTCGCGGCGAAGATGCCGACCGGCCCCGCACCGAAGATCACGACGGTGTCGCCTTCGCGAATATCCCCCATTTCGGCCGCTTGGTATCCGGTCGGAAAAGCGTCCGTCAGCATGACGGCGTCTTCGAGCAGGAGCTCGTCGGGAATCTTCGTGGGGCCGACGTCCGCGAAGGGCACCCTTACGTATTGGGCCTGCCCTCCCGCATAGCCGCCCGCGGTGTGAGAGTAGCCGTAGATGCCGCCCACTGCCGTGGCCTGGGGGTTCGTGTTGTGGCAATTCCCGTACAGCTCGCGTTGGCAGAAGTAGCATGTGCCGCAAAACACGTTGAACGGCACGATGACCCGGTCTCCGAGCTTGAGGTTTTGCACCGAGCTGCCCAGGTCGATAACCTGTCCGACAAACTCATGACCGAATGTGGTTCCCACCCGGGTGTCGGGAACCAGGCCATGGTAGAGGTGGAGGTCGGATCCGCAGATGCAGGATCGCAGCACCTTGACGATGACGTCATTGGGGTGTTCGATGACCGGGTCAGGCATGCTGACTGCGCGAACGCGGTAAGGGCCTCGATAGTTCATGGCGAGCATGGAGGGCTTCCTTTCGGGGTGCCGCATCGTGAGCGGTGTGACGGGGGACGCGGCAAGAACAAAACGGGTCGTGGCGCCGCAGACGCTCAATCAGCCTTCTTGGGTGCCTTGGCGGCATCGGGGATGAACTTGCTCACTGTCACGGATACCGGGTCGCTGGCCGGAAACGACTCTTCGACACCCGAGTCGAGGGCATCTTCCGTCGGGTCGATGACGCTCGGCTTCTCAGCGTCCGGCAGGGGTTGGTGGGAATCCGCTGTGGGAAACGGCCAGCGGTCCTGGGATGGGTTGGTCATGTCGGTCCTTTCGGTGGGCTTGGCCCGCGCGCGCTCCTCGCTGCCAACGGTGCGACGGTTCATAGACGCGTCGTGGGAGAAGCCATTTGTTAGGCGCGCGGCAGGCCGGAGGTAGGTCACCTCGCCGCGATCATCCGTAGGCCGATGCCGACGAGATCGAAGTTCTCGCCTCGTGCAATTGGGCGCACCGATAGATAGGTGCGTGCTGGTTCCCAGCACCTCGGACGCCCTTGACGCTCTCGATGGGGTCTGTGCTTCGATTTGGGCTTCGAATCCGCATTCCGCGGCAGGTCGAGTTCCGTCGCGGACTCTCCGCCCGGCATGCCTGCGTCCGCTGATCGCGTCGCCGCGCATTGCGCGCGGTTGCATCGGCCAAACACGGGCCGCCGCCGAACGGCTCGCCACGAGCCGGGTTTCCCAAAGGCACCAAAGAAAAGCCCCGGGGTGCAAACCCCGGGGCAAATCCACCAAGAGAGGGTGGAGGAGACAATCAATGCACCACATCCAAGCATGCAGATGTTCCGCAGCTTGCTTGCGAAGGCTTACGCAATCTACGTGCCCGCGATCTCGCACTGCGCCGGCGTCTGGCGCGGAGCGGCCGGTCAGTGCCGGCCCAAACCGACATCGCTCCCGCTTCGTCCCCAATAGGCTTGAATGCCGCACTTATAGCCGTCGAACATGCCGACTCCCTGGAGAATCCAGGTGGGCTGACAGCGGTATCGATCGCTTTGCACCTCTCGTGCGGCCAAGCAGCTTCAGCGGCAGCAGCAAGGGGTGTGGCGCTACAGCCCAAGGGGCAGTCTGATCGTGAACTCGCTTCCGCGGTCCTTTCCCTCCGAGCGGACCTGAACGAAGCCCTGGTGCGCATCGACGAGATCCTTCACGAATCACATCGCACGGCGCAAGCTTTTTTCGTAACGCCATTGTCGAGTTCGAGATGTAGCTCGCCGTCGATCAACACGCCGTAGTCAACGGAGTCGGAGGTATGCATGCCGGGGTGATCCATCTCGAACTTCTCAGCCAAGCCGTGCAGCACTCGCATGTACTCACCGCCGGCGGCAGCTGGATCGAAGTCGGGAGTCATCATCACAGCGTCGGGAGGAAACGTGATGAACATCAGGTTCGTGCCACCTGGCGGTGGCGTCCATGACCTGGCTGAGACTGCCGGGTCCCCTTCCCCCGCGGGCACTGTCGCGTTAGGAGGCGTCTCCCACAACAACGAAGTGACGAAGCCGGGAACGTGCTCGACCTCGGAGGTACACGGCGCAGCCGCATCCGATACGAAGACGGCGTTTCCTTTCCGGTCGTGGCCGGTGACGATGCGTCGGATGTGCATGGTGTCTGACGCATGCCGACCTGCACATCCCACTCGAAGACTTCGATCTCCGAGTCGCCGGGGCGCCAAATGTTCAGGACGTCGGCGCCGTACTGCGCCAGGTCGCGGCCGATGCCAGCGCCAGCGATGACGTGGCCCATGCCGAACGCACGGATGCCATCCAGGGGGGTCTTCGCCCCTTCCTTAAAGGGCACAGGATCGCTGTCTCCGATCTTCTCCACGCTGATCAGGGGCATCCGGGAAAGCGCGTCGCTGTACTGGGGTTCCTGGCTGAATTCCTCGAAGGTGCGCACCTTGGCGAAAATCAGGCCGGCCTCGTTGCCCGCCTTCTCGAGCTGGAACGACCCGGCCATCGCCGCGCTCAACCCCGACCTCACCCTGCCCAATCTCCAGATCACGGCGATGCATCGGGTGGAAGCGTCTGGCACCACCTTCAATTTCGCGAACTACCTCTCCAAGGTGAGCGAGGAGTGGAAGACGAAGGTGGGCGAAGGAACGATGGTCAAGTGGCCGGTGGGCAGCGGCGGCAGCGGCAACGACGGCATGGCCCGCTACGTCAACTACGTAAAGGGGTCCATTGGGTACGTCGAGCTCGCCTATGCGCTGGACCACAAGATGATCTACCCGCTGCTGCGCAACAAGAGCGGCGCTTTCGTTGGCCCCACACCCGAGAGCTTCGAGGCCGCGTCGGCCAGCGCGGACTGGGCGAGCCCGGACTTCTACCAGGTGCTGACGGACGCGCCCGGCTAGGCGTCCTGGCCGATCACTGCCACCACCTTCGCGCTGGTGCCGCGAACCCCCCGCAACCCGGCGCAGACCGCCGAGGCGCTGCGCTTCTTCAAATGGTCACTGGAGCAAGGCAAGTCCGACGCGCGCGCACTGAACTACGTGCCGCTCCCGGAAAGCCTGGTTCAGCGCATCGAGGACTACTGGGCGGGGGCGAGTCGCTAGACGCGCTCCAGGACGGTGGCAATGCCCTGCCCTCCGCCGATGCATTGCGTGGACAGCGCGTAGCGCCCGTTCTCTCTCACCAGCAGCGCCGCTGCCTTCCCGGTGATGCGCGCGCCGGTGGCGCCCAGCGGATGGCCGATGGCCAGCCCGCCGCCGTCCAGGTTCACTGTGGCCATGTCCACTCCCAGGTCGCGGATGCAGGCCAGCGCCTGCGATGAAAAAGCTTCGTTGATCTCGACCACGTCCAGGTCGTCGACCGTCAGGCCGGCTCGCTGGAGCGCCTTGCGGGTGGCCGGAATCGGGCCGATGCCCATGATGGCCGGGTCCACGCCCACGGTCGCGAAACTGCGCACGCGTGCCAAGGGCTGCAGGCCGTAGCGCGCGGCAAATGCATCACTGGTGACGAGCACTCCGGCAGCACCATCCGTCAGCGGCGACGAGGTGCCCGCCGTCACCACGCCATCGGGCCGGTACGCTGGCTTCAGCGCGGCAAGCGCCTCCAGTGATGTGGCGGGCCGGATGCAGCCGTCCACGTCGACCAACTCGCCGCCGGGCAATGCAATCGGCACGATCTCGGCGGCCAGGCGCCCCTGCTCGCGGGCCGCGGCAGCTTTCTGGTGCGACTGCAAGGCCAGCAGTTCCTGGTCTAGCCGGCTCACGTTCCAGCGTTGCGCCACGTTCTCCGCGGTCTGGCCCATGGAGACGTAGGCGTCCGTGTTCTCCTTGAGCTCCGGATTGGGCGAAAAGTTGAAGCCGCCCTGCGGCACCATGCTCATCGACTCCACGCCGACGCACAGGAATGCGTCGCCCATGCCCGCCTCGATCTGCGCCGCGGCGATGTGCACCGCCTGCATCGAGGAGCCGCAAAAGCGGTTCACCGTCATGCCGCCCACCGCGTGTGGCAGGCCCGCCAGCAAGCCGACGATGCGCGCGATGTTGTTGCCCTGCGCGGCTTCAGGGTAGGCGCAGCCCATGATCACGTCCTCGATCAGCGCGGGGTCGAGATCGGTGCGCTTGAGCAGGCCCTGGACGACATTGGCCGCCAGCGTGTCGGGCCGCACCTCGGCCAGGCGTCCCTTGCGGGCAAAGTGGAATGGGGAACGTGCATAGGCACTGATGACGGCCTTCATGGTCTTTCTCCTGGTTCTCGATGCATGCCGATTGGACGGCGTCCGATGATCTTGATGTGGTGTTGGGGTGATGAGTGGTGACTCAGAGTTGGCCGACGTCCAGGATGGCCTGGGCAAACGCCGCGGGCGCTTCCTGGGGAAGGTTGTGGCCAATGCCGCCCGTGATCAGCCGGTGCTCATACGGGCCCGAGAACTTCTTCGCATAGGCGCCCGGCACCGGATGGGGAGCGCCATTGGCGTCGCCTTCCATCGTGATGGTGGGCACCCGGATGTCCGGCGCCTTCGCCAGCCTGGCCTCGAGCGCGTCGTACTGGGGCTCGCCCTCTGCCAGGCCCAGGCGCCACCGGTAGTTGTGGATGGCGATGGCCACATGGTCCGGGTTGTCGAAGGATGCCGCACTGCGCTCGAAGGTGGCATCGTCGAACTGCCACTTGGGCGAAGCCAGCTTCCAGATCAGGCGGTTGAACTCGCGTCGGTACTTCTCGTAGCCGTCGCGGCCGCGCTCCGTGGCGAAGTAGAACTGGTACCACCACTGCAGCTCCGCCTCCGGCGGCAGCGGTTTGCGGCCCGCGTCGCGGTTGCCGATGAGGTAGCCGCTGACCGATACCAGCCCCTTGGTGCGCCCCGGCCACAGCGCGGCCATGATGTTGGCGGACCGTGCGCCCCAGTCGAAGGCACCGACGATGGCCGAGTCGATGCGCAGGGCATCCATCAACGCGATCGCATCGCTCGCCAGCACCGATTGCTGGCCGTTGCGCGGCGTGTCATTGGAAAGGAAGCGCGTCGAGCCGTAGCCGCGCAGGTAAGGCACGATGACTCGCAAGCCCTGGGCCGCGAGGATCGGGGCCACATCGACGAAGGCGTGAATGTCATAGGGCCAGCCGTGCAGCAGCAGGACCGCAGGCCCGGTGGCCGGGCCGACCTCTGCATAGCCGACATTGAGTGCGCCTGCATCGATCTGCTTCAGTGATGCAAATGACGTGTGCGTGTCCGGCTTCGCGCCGGCCGTGCTGGCAGAGGACGCCTTGCCCGCCTGCGCGAACGCGGGCTTGCCGAGCCCCCAACTGGCTGCCGCCGCCGCAAGGACGGCGCTGCCCAGAAAGCCGCGGCGAGGGGCGTTGATCGCCGGGGCGCTTTGTTGCGTGTTCATTGGAATCATCTCCATTGCGCTGTTGAATGCGACGTGGCCAGGCGAGTGTCCCGGATGCAAGAGGGGCACCCAGGACGCGCGCCTGGGTCGCATCAGGCCAGCGTGTACTTCACGTCCACGTTGCCGCGCAGCGCCTTCGAGTACGGGCAGGACCTCTGCGCGGCATCGATCAGTCCCTGGGCGACATCGCGGGCCAGGCCGGGCAGCTTCACGTTCAGGCGGGCCTGAAGGCTGTAGCCGTCGTCGCCCAGCACCAGGTCGATCTCGGCATCGACCGCCGTCTGCGGCGGCAGCGCCACCTTCAGCTGCGCGCCGGCCAGCGCCATGGCGCCCTGGAAGCAGGCGGACCAGCCGGCGGCCAGCAGCTGTTCCGGGTTGGTGCCGTTGCCGCTCTTGCCGGGCACGGTGTGCGTGATGCGAAGGCGGTCGTCATCGCTGCGAGAAAAACCGCCATCGCGGTTGCCGGCGGTGTGGACGCGCGCGGTGTACAGCACCTTCTTGTTGACTAGCGTGATCATGGTGACTCCTGAAATGTGGGAAGGAATAGACTCGGACCGAGGCTTTCGGATCCACCTTCAGGTTAGGTGTGGCGATGATTTCGAGGTACCCACCGATGTCGGGCGGGCATCTACAACCGAAGTCGGAGAGCTCGCGCGACCGGGGCGTTACTCAGCCTTCGAGCACCGGCACCACCGCATCGCCGCGTCGCGCGAGAAATGCGTCCTCGGCCACCAGCCCGCGTGAGGCACCGATGCGCGCCGCGTGGGTGCGGGTGCTGGCGCCCAGCTTGCTCATGATGGCGCTCATGTGCGACTTGACCGTGGCAAGCTCGATGTTGAGTGCGCGTGCGATGTGTTTGTTGGGCTGCCCCGATGCGACCAGCTTGAGCACCTCGACTTCGCGCGCCGTCAGTGTGGCCCGCGTCAGGCTGTCCGCCATGCGCTGGGCGACGGCCGCACTCAGGTAGCGAACGCCCTGGGCCACCGCGGTTACCGCGTCGATCAGTTCGCCGAGCGCGCCGCCGACGAGCAAGTAGCCGTGCACGCCCGCCTCGATGGCGCGGCGGATGTCGTTCTCGCGCTCGTTCGCCGTCAGCGCCAGCACCCGCGACTCGCCCCAGATGCCGCCCACGCGCCGAGTGGCCGGGTCCACCAGCCGCAGCGCGCCGTCATAGTCGGCCACCACCGCATCGATGCGGGGCCCATCGGGCCCCAGGTGGTCGACGCCATGCACAAAGACCTCGAACATGCCGTGCTGCCGCAGTGCCGCCACGAGTCCGGCAGACAGGATCGGATCCGGGTGATGGATCAGGATGTTCGAGCGCGAGTTCTGGTGGTTCATGCAAGCTCCGTGTCGGTTCAGGAAAACTCGAAATCGCTCAGGTCGATGGCGACCATGAGCAGGTCGCGCACCGGCTTCAGGTCCGGTCCGCGCACATAGGCACGGCGGCGGCTGGGCATCTTCAGGCCCTGCACGTCCACCACGCGGTCGACATACTGCGCGGCCGGGAAGGCGCCGGCCACGTCCACCTGGTAGTCGTGGCGGCGCAGCAGCAGGTCCTTCTCGTCGAAGTAGAAGTCCTGTTCGCGCGAGTGGCTCGCGATATGCGCGGGGAAGGTCGCGCGCAGGCCTCGCCAGCGCTCACCGCTCTCTTCCACCAGGTCGATCTCGCGCACTTCGAAGCCAGGCATGGCCATGAAGAAGGGGGTGGTGAGATAGGTCCACATGGCGTAGCCGTTGAAATAGGCGCGGTGCAACGGGTTCCACGGCGTGGTCAACGTGTGGCGGGCGAAGGATTCGCGCGGGTCGGCCAGTTCCTTGACCACCTCGCCTTCCAGCGTCTCGATGGCCACGCGGTCGGGCCGGAAGCTGGTGCGCCAGTTGGCCTGCCCGAAGGGCGCGACCGAGGCGAATTCTTCGTGCGTCGAGATGCGCATCTGACGTGGGGCGGCGTCCTGGATCAGGCCCTTGAGCGGCCACAAGCCGCCGCCGGAGACGATTTGCGCACGCGCGGTGCTGAAGCGGTTCCAGCGATCGAGGCCGCCGTGGGCTTCCAGCACGTCCTGCAACAGCTTGTTCATGGCGCGTCCTTTCGAATTGGGTGACGGCCAGAAGGTAGTCGCGCTGGCTCGAATCAACCAGCCCGCGCGCTGCAAAACATCATTTCATCCAGCCCTCTAACTCGCCGCGCCCCGGCCTCCTAGAGTGCCTGCATTTCCTTCAGCACGCACCCACGAGGCAAGCCATGAGTCCCATCCACAAGCGCAGCGTCATCTATGCGAGCAAGACCGCGGCGGCCACGCTGGCCGCCATGCTGTCGGCGCTCTGGCTGAACCTGCCGCATCCCGGCTGGGCGGGCCTGACGGTGTTTCTCACCAGCCAACAACTGGGGGCCGTGTCCGGCTCCGTCGTCTCGCGTTCCGTGTACCGGGTAGTGGGCACCGCGCTTGCGGCGGCCGGCATTCTCCTGTTCATCCCCATCATCAATGCGGCGCCGGAAATGCTCCTGGCGGGCATTGCGACCTGGGTCGCGCTGCTGCTCTATGTCTCGCTGCTGGACCGCAGCCCAAGCAGCTATGTGTTCCTGCTGGCCGCCTATACCTTGCCGCTCATCGGGCTGTCGTCTGCCAACTCGCCGTTGTCGGCTTTCGATACGGCGCTGTGGCGCGTCGAGGAAGTGGCCCTGGGTGCTGCCGTGTCGGTCGCGGTGCACACCGTCTTCGCGCCGCGCGAAGTCAAGCCGCTGATGGTCGCGAGGCTGAGTGCCACGCTCGCCGACGCCAAGCACTGGATCCTGCAAGGCCTGGGTGCCACGCCCACGGACGAGCGCGCGCAACAGGCACGCACACGCCTGGCCGCCGACCTGACCGAAGCGCGCACCCTGGCCGCCGTATTGCGCTTCGAGCCCGGTATCGGCGCGCGGGACATGGGCGTGGTGATTTCGCTGGAGGAACGCGCGCTCGCCTTGCTGCCGCTCTTGGCCGGCGTAGAAGAACGGCTCGCCGCCACCCGCTCCGCAGACCCCGCGTTGGCCGTGAAGATCGACCAGCACCTGGATGCCGTGCGGCGCCATCTCGAACAGCCGCGCGACAACGGCGACGCCGCCCGACTGGCCGACAGCGGGCGCACCCTGGTCGACATCGGGCGCACCCACCTGCCGGACAGCGAGCTGCTGGCCCTGGGCGCCATGGAACGCCTGGCCGAACTGCTGCGGACCTGGGACGAATGCTTGGCCCTCATGCACCAGCTGGAAAATCCCGCGAAGGCGCCCGACGCAACCATCCAGCGCCTGATGGCCGTCGCCTCGCCCCGCGTGCTGCACATCGACCACGGGCTGGCGGCCCTGTCCGGCCTGTCAGCCGCTGTGGCCGTGCTCTGTGCCGGCGCGCTGTGCTGGGCGCTGGGTTGGGACCAGGGCGCCATCACCGTGGGCCTGGCCGCGGTGGGCAGTTGCCTGTTCGCCTTCCTGGACGATCCGCGCCCCTTCCTGCGCCTGATGATGATGGCCACCGGGCTGGCCGTGCCGGTGGCTGCGCTGTACGTGTTCGCGATCCTTCCCGCGGTCGACGGCTACCTGGCGCTCGCCATGGTGCTGGCGCCCCTGCTGTTCACCAGCGCCTTCTTTCTTTCCATTCCCAAGTGGACGGTCCCGGCGCTGGGCTTCACACTGGTGGTCGTCACGTTGATCTCGGTGCAGCCGGTCCAGGCAGGCGACTTCTCGAGCTTCATTGCGACCGCCATGGGGTCGCTGCTCGGCACCACCATTGCGCTGACGGTCACCTCGCTCGTCCGGGTGATCGCCGCAGCCACCGGAGTCCGCCGACTGATGCATGCGGTGTGGCACGACCTGGCCGACATCGCGGACGGCCAGCGCAGCGTGACGCGCGCGGCATGGGCCAGCCGCATGATGGATCGCATGGGCTTGTTGCTGCCGCGCATGGCCGCGGCCCAGGGGCCCATGCGCGCCCGGGCCGAACATGCGCTGGACGACCTGCGCCTGGGCGTGAACATGTTGGATCTGCGCGAGACGGCGCTGCAGGTGGCACCCCAGCCGCGCGCAGCCATCGACGCGGCCCTGCTGCAGCTTGCAGCGCACTTCCGCCAACGGCTGGCCCAACCCGACGCCGCGCCGGGCGCGGCCATAGCCCGGTCGATCAACCAGGTGATCGCCGATCTGAACGACATCGACCCAGGCCCTCATCGCTCGCAGGGGCTTGCCGCAGCCACGGGCCTAAGGCTGGCCTTGCTCGCGCCGGCCGCTGCCGCCGCTGGCGCCCACGGAGACAACTCATGATCACCGACCTCAACCTCTTCGGCCTGTTTATCAGCGCGGGCCTGGCGACCGCGCTGCTCGCGGCATCCGCCCTGGCCGTCGTGGCTCGCGTGATGGCCGCCACGGGTGCGTACCGGTGGGTGTGGCACCCGCCGCTTTTCAACCTCGCGCTCTTCGGCGTGCTCTGGCTGGCATTGGCCATGGTCGCCGCGCACTTCCAGAACGACCTGGCCTTTCTGTTGGGATGAACATCATGGCAATACCTGCAAAGAAGATTATGAGAATGGGCGTCACAGCCGCGGTTGTCGCGGCCGGCGCCTGGGCGAGCCACGCGCTGTGGCAGCACTACCGTGAAGCACCCTGGACGCGCGATGGTCGGGTGCGGGCCGAGGTGGTGCAAGTCGCGCCTGACGTGTCGGGCATCGTCGAGCGCATCGCCGTGCGTGACAACCAGGAAGTGCACAAGGGCGACCTGCTTTTCTCGGTCGATCCGGTTCGCCCGAAGATCGCCTTGGCCCAGGCCGAGGCAATGGTCCGGGGCCTGAAGTCTCAGATTGCGCAGGCACAGCGCGAGAACCGCCGCAACCGCGACCTGGGCGAGCTGGTGCCGGCCGAAGCCAGCGAGCAGAGCGCGCAAAAGCTCGAACAGCTCAACGCATCCCTCGCGCAGGCCGCGGCCGCCGTCGACAACGCGCGGGTCAACGTCGCGCGCACGCAGGTCGTGGCGCCTGTGGACGGCTGGGTCACCAACCTCGACTTGCGCCCCGGCACGTATGCCACCACCGGGCGCCCTGCGCTGGCCTTGATCGACAAGGATTCGATCCACGTCGTGGGCTACTTCGAAGAGACCAAGATTGCCCGCGTCCACGCGGGCGACCCGGTGCGCGTACGGCTCATCGGCGAGCCCAAGGCGCTGACCGGCCATGTCGAGGGCATTGCGGCCGGCATAGAAGACCGCGAACGCAGCCCGAGCTCGAACCTGCTGGCCAACGTGAACCCCACCTTCAACTGGGTACGGCTGGCGCAGCGCATTCCCGTCCGCGTGCGGCTGGACACGCTGCCCGACGACCGGCGCCTGATCATGGGCCGCACCGCGACGGTTGACGTGGTGGACGCTGGCCGGGGCCACGCGAGCGTGCGCGAAGGAGTGCAGCCATGAAAGCCCGCCTCTGGCTTGGGATGGCCGCTGCCGCACTGCTGGCCGCGTGTGCCAGCCTGGTGCCGCCGGTGGCGCCCCTGCCTGCCGACGCCGCCGTCAACAAGCCGGCCGCGCAGGCCGGCTTCATCGATGCGGATCACGCGAACGTCGCGCAAGACCCCGTGCCCAACGATTGGTGGCGGCTGTACGACAGCCCCACCCTCGACAGCCTGGTGCAGCAAGCCCTGGCGGCGAACACGGACCTGCGCGTGGCCGCGGCGAACCTGCGCAAGGCCAACGCGGCGCTCGACCTGGCAGGCGCCGCCCAGGAGCCCACCACCACCCTCAGCAGCAATGTGGGCTTCGGGCGGCGCTCCGCACAGGAAGAGCTGCATCCCGGCAACCCGCTGCCCAGCAAGTGGGTCTATGGCGCGGGCTTCGGCGTGTCCTACCAACTCGACCTGTTCGGGCAGATCCAGCGCAGCGTCGAGGCGGCGCAGGCCGACGTGGGGGCCGCCACGGGCGCACGCGACTCGGTGCGGGTGACCGTGGTGGCCGAAACCACGCGCGCCTACCTGGAGATGTGCTCCGCCGGCCGCGAGATCCGCATCGCGCAAGGCCAGGTGGACCTGCAGGCCCAGAGCACGCAGCTGACCCGCCGGCTCGCCGCCAACGGGCGCGCCGCTTCGGTGGACGTGGAACGCTCCAAAACGCAGGAGGAGCAGGTGCGCGCCAGCATTCCCACGCTGCAGGCACAACGGCGGGTGGCCTGGGTGCGCCTGGCCACGCTCACCGGCAGGGCGCCGCAGGAACTGCCCAGGCAGTTGGAAGACTGCGCGCAGGAGCCGCTGCTGCGCCAGCCCCTTCCCGTGGGCGACGGCGCCAGCCTGCTCAAGCGCCGGCCGGACATCCGGCGCGCCGAGTTTGAGGTCCTGTCGGCCGCCGACCGAATCGGCGTGGCTAAGGCCGACCTGTACCCCAAGGTGGCGCTGGGCGCTTCGGTGTCATCCGTCGGCACGGTGGCGCATGCCTTCCGCGACGACAGCCTCAAGTTCTCGCTGGGCCCGCTCATCACCTGGGAGTTCCCGGATCGGGCACGGGCGCATTCCCGCGTCCGCTCGGCCGAGGCCGACCGCGAGGCCGCGCTGGCGCGTTTCGACGGCATCGTGCTGGCTGCATTGAAGGAAACGGAAAGCGCACTGGAGGTCTATGCACGCGACCAGGAGCGGCGCGCGATCTTGCAGGCCGCCCGGGCGCAGGCCCAAGCGGCTGCCAAGGACACCCAGCGCCTCTTCGATGCGGGCCGCGTGGGCTACCTGCCGGTGCTCGATGCGCTTCGCACCCTGAGCCAGGTGGAGCAGAGCCTGGCGGCCGCGGAGAGCCGCGTGGCCGCCGACCAGGTCAACCTGTTCCTCGCCCTGGGCGGCGGATGGGCCAGCGCGCAGCCTGCATAGCGGGGCGCGCCGCGATTGTTGCGATCCCAGCAATGAGGTACTGACGGATAGAAGGTTTTTCTTTACGGGTCGCCGCCACAAACTTCATCGCACAGGGTAGTCATTCATTCATTGCTCTGTCTTGCACCCGTTACTCGACTCAACCACTCACTCACACCATTGAAGGAAACCGAAATGCAAAGCTCGAAATTCATCGCCGCCGCCGCCCTCTCGCTTCTCGCCGCGGTGGGTGCCCATGCCGAATCGTATGAAGGCGTGACGCCCCCGGTGTCGGCCAACTCGCGCGCCGCCGTGCGTGCAGAGGCCGTGATTGCCGCGTACAGCGACAACCCCTATGCCGAAGGTGCCTCGTCGCACGTCACGGCCTTGCCCTCCTCATCGGCTGACCGCAGCGAGGTGCGTCGCACGGCAGTGGCGGCGGCCCATGGCCCGGACCACTACTCCGACAGCTACGGCCAAGGCGTGGTCGCTGTCTCGCGCGGCTTCGTCGATCGCGCCTCGGCGCGTGCCGACGCGCGCACCGCCGCCCGTTCGCCCCAGGATCCGTTCTGACACGCGCGCGCCGGGTCCGACCCTCACATCTGCAGGAGAACTCATATGCAAACGATCGACAAGTCCCGTCATGTTGCCTTGGTCACGGGTGCGTCCAGCGGCATCGGTGCCATCTACGCCGACAGGCTGGCCCGTCGCGGCTTCGACCTGATCCTGGTGGCGCGCAGCGAGGCCAAGCTCAAGACGCTGGCTGCTCGCCTGCAGGCCGAAACCGGCCGCAGCATTGAAGTGCTGGCGGCCGACCTGACGGCCAAGGAAGGCGTGCTGCGCGTGGAGAAGCAGTTGGCGTCCGACGAGCGCATCGAACTGCTGGTGAACAACGCCGGCATCGGCGCCACCCGCCCCCTGGTCGACTCCGACGCCGACAGCCTGGAAGACATGATCCAGCTGAACGTGACCTCCCTCACGCGCTTGACCCGGGCGGTCGCTCCCGGCCTGGCACGCCGCGGCAAGGGCGCCATTATCAACATCGCCTCCGTCGTGGCGCTGGCACCGGAGCTGCTCAACGGCGTCTACGGTGGCACCAAGGCCTTCGTCCTGGCCTTCACCCAGTCGCTCCAGCATGAACTGGCGCCGCAAGGCATCCAGGTGCAGGCCGTGTTGCCGGGCGCCACCCGCACCGATTTCTGGGAAGTCTCCGGCAAGCCGGTGGACGAGCTGCCCGGCGAGATCGTGATGAGCGCCGAGGACATGGTCGACGCCGCCCTGGTCGGCTTCGACCGGAAGGAACTGGTGACCATTCCAGCCCTGCCGGACGCTGGCGACTGGGACCGCCTCGAAGCGGCGCGCCAGGCCCTGGGCCCCAACCTCTCGCGGGCCAGCGCGGCGCAGCGCTATCAGGCCGCCTGAGCACTCCCACCCCGAAGGAGAAATGCCATGAAAACCATGATCTACAGCGCCATGCTCGCCGCCCTGGCGATCAACGTCGGCGTGAAGGCGCACGCCGCCGAGCCCCGTCCCCAACCGCCAACGGTCGTGGTGGTCCATGGCGCCTTCGACGACGGCTCGTCGTGGAACAAGGTCACGGCCCTGCTGCAGGCCAAGGGCCTGAAGGTGGTGTCGGTGCAGAACCCGCTCACCTCCCTGGTCGACGACGTGGCAGCCACCTGGCGCGCCCTGGACGATGTGCCGGGACCGGTGGTGCTGGTGGGCCACTCCTGGGGCGGCGCCGTCATCTCAGAGGTGGGCGGCGATGCCCGCGTGAAGTCACTGGTCTATGTGGCGGCCTTTGCGCCCTCGGAAGGCCAATCGGTGGCTGACCTAGGCAAGGGCTATCCCCAGCCGCCCGGCGCGGACTTCATCACCAAGGACAACGCCGGCTACCTGCGCCTGAACGCCGAGGGCATGCGCAAGCACTTTGCCCAGGATCTGCCCCCCGGCACCGTTCGTTCCATGACGCTGTCCCAGGGTCCGATCAGCGCCGGCAGCTTCGACGAGAAGGTCGTGACCGCCGCCTGGCGGACCAGGCCCTCGTGGTACGTGCTGACGGAGCACGACCACATGATCGACCCGGGCCTGCAGAAGGCCATGGCGGAGAAGATCTCGGCCCACATCGTCAGCGTGCCGACGTCGCATGTTCCCCAGCTGGCCAGGCCGGCACAGGTCGCCAACGCGATCGCCGCGGCTGCCGCGGGTGCTGCCGAGTAAGAGCAACCGGGATCCACATGGACGACATCCAGTTTCCCCGCGGCGCCGAGCATGAGCTGACGCGCCAGCGCCTGGCCGCGGGCTCGCTCATCGAGGAAATGCGCGCCGACCCGCCGTCTGGCGTGCGCTTTCGCACCGACGCGGAGATGGAGGAATCGCTGCAGGCCATCCTGCGCGACCACGATCCTTCGCAGGACCTGCATGTGTTCGGCTACGGCTCGCTCATGTGGAACCCTGCGATGGACGCGGCCCACGCCAGTCTGGTACACGTGCAGGGTTGGCATCGCAGCTTCTGCCTGCGCAGCTTTCTGGGGCGCGGCTCGCCGCAGGCCCCGGGTGCCATGCTCGGGCTGGACAACGGCGGCGCATGCCGCGGGCTGTTGTTCCGCATCGAAGCCGCCAAGGTTCCGGCGGAACTGAAGCTGCTGTGGCGCCGCGAGATGTTCCCCGGCGCCTACGACGCCCGGTGGATCCAGGTGCGTGGCGCACCCGGTGCCCACCGCGCCCTCACCTTCGTGGTGAACCGGCGCCACGAGCGCTACATCGGCAGGCATCCGGTGGCTGAAGTCGCCCGGCTGATCCGCACGGGCCACGGCTCTTTGGGCACTTCGCTGGCTTACTTCGATGCGACCATCGACGCGCTCTCGCGCTTCGGCATCCGCGATGCCGGCATGGAACGCCTGCGCGTCGAGCTGGCACGCACCGGGGCGCTCAACTCAGGCGCAGGCTTTCATGCCGGTCGAACAGCGCAATGGTCCAGTCGATGAACACGCGGACCTTGGCGCTCAGGTAGCGGTTGGGCGCGTACAGCACGTTCACCGCAATGTCCGGCGTCTTCCACTCTTCCAGCAGCGAAACGAGCGTACCCGCCTTCAGGGCATCGCTCACGGCATAGCTGGGCGCCTGGATGAAGCCCAGGCCCGCCACGCCGGCCGCGACATAGGAGTTGGTGTCGTTCACCACCAGCCTGTGTTCCAGCGTGATATCGGCTGCTGAGCCATCGCCGTTCGAAAAGCGGAAGTCCATCGCTCGTCCCGTGCGCGCCGAAACCATGCCGACTGTCGGGCAAGTGCGCAGCTCCTCCGGTGTCGCCGGTGCCCTGCATGCCTTCAAGAAGGCGGGGGAGGTGCAGGTGGTGAAGCGAAACAGGCCGATCCGCCGGGTCACCATCTGCTGCTCGACCACCTCGCCGGCGCGAATGGCGCAGTCCACGCCTTCGGCCACCACATCCGTGCGCCGGTTGCTCACGCCCAGCTCGACCTCCACATCCGGATACTGCCGATAGAAGTCGGCCAGGGCGGGGACGATAACCATCGAGCCGATGGCCGCCGGCGCCTCGACGCGCACCTTGCCCACGGGCTTGCCCTGGGACATGCGCGTAGACGATTCGATGTCCGCCAGGTCGGCCAGCAGGCGCACCACCCGCTCGTAGTAGCTGGCACCTTCGGGCGTGACGGTGACCGAGCGCGTGGTGCGGTGCAGCAGCCGCACCTTCAGGTCTTCCTCCAGCCCCTGGATCAGCCGGGTGACCGTGGCGTTGGGCACGTCCAGCGTGTCGGCTGCCTTGGTGAAGGTCCCAGCCTCCACTACGCGGACGAAGGCATTCATCGCGGTGATGCGGTCCATGCTGGCGGCTCCTCCGGTGTGATGCGGAGGGCCATGATAGAGCCGGCGCGCGGGTCAGGCTTGAGCCGAAGTGCGCCGAGTGGCCATCAACTTGGCGGTCGTGATCTGCACCACCTCGCCGCGTTGATTGAGCGTCTTGGAACGCAGCACCGCAACGCCGCGGTCCAGGCGGGAGCGGGAGGGAATCAATTCCACGATCTCGCTCTCGACATGCAGCACGTCTCCGGGACGGGCGGGTGTCTTCCATTCGACCTCTCCGCCCGCACCGATGATGCCGTTAGCCAAGCGGGGGCCGCCGGTCACCAGCAGGCGCATGGTGATGGCGGCCGTGTGCCAGCCGCTGGCGGCCAGCCCGCCAAAGATCGTTGCGCGTGCCGCCTCGTCGTCGAGGTGGAAAGGCTGCGGGTCGAACTCGCTAGCAAAACGCTTGATGTCCTCGGCCTTCAGCTCATGGGTGCCGCTGCGGAACTGGTCACCGATGTGGAGGTCGTCGAAGAAGAGAGGTTGCTGGCTCATACGCCCATCCTTGTTGAAGCTGAAAAGCTGCCGGGGAACGGTACAACTTTAGGAAGCTTCGGGCGAAGCGCAAAGGCGGCCAGGCGCAAAAGCGCATTGCAGTTTCGTCAACAACGCGTTCCGCCATCCCGGCCGATTCTTGCAATCGCCGCAATGGCGCCTTGTCGTGGATCGCCTTTTTCCAAGGCGGCCCCAGGACTAGATTGAAGGCATCGCAGCGCCATTGGAGTCGCCACCATGAGTCCCACCAGCCACATCGATTCCCGCGGAGCCTTCGAGCTCCGCTTCCAGTCCCTGTTTCACCTCGGACGGGGATTTGCCTTCCCCTGCGATGCGCATGGCTTGGTGGATATGTCCACCCTGTCGGAACGTGGGCGCAACAACTACCTGTTGGCACGGGCCATGGTGGGGCGCGAGTTCGCGCAGCCCAGCGTGAGCGCCACCTAAATCCGAAGCCAGGAGACCGTCATGCCCCATTCGCCCAGCCTCGCATCGAGCGTGGCACTCCAGCTCCTGTCACTGCCTGCCGATCCGGCGGCAACGACGCCCTGGCACGACCTGCATCTGCTCGTCGATGGCATGCCCGTCCACCTGCGACTGATCGAGCCGGGCGACCTGGAACGCGAAATCGAGTTCGTCGCGGGCCTGTCGCCGCGCACCGGCTACCAGCGGCTCATGTCCGCCAGGAAGCCCACCCTCGCGGAACTGCAACGCTGGACCGCGATCGATCGGGAACATGAAGGCGCGGTGGTGGCCACAGCCATCGTCGACGACCGCGAGCAGCAGATCGCCGTGGCGCGCTATGTCATCGACGGACCGGACGGCCAAGCGGATTTCGCCATGGTCATCACCGACGCGTGGCAGGGCAAGGGACTGGGGGCGCACCTGCTGTTGGCGCTGGTCGACCTTGCCAGGCTTTCCGGTGTCTGGCGCCTGGTGGGCACAACCCTCTCCGAAAACCGCAAGATGCTGAACTTGGCGCGCCGCCTGGGCTTTCGCCCCCGCCGGCAGGCAGGCTCGGCGATCATCACCGAGCTCACGATGGATCTGAACGCCGCGCCCGAGCTCGTCCATTGAGCGCGCTCAGGCCAGGCGCGCCACTCGTTCTTCCTCGAGGTACGGCGAGATGTTCGCCATGGCGCGCGCCACGTACGCTTCCTTCTCTCCCACCGGGGCCACGTAGTCGATGGCGTAGCGTGCCGCCTCCACGCCCGCCAGGCGCGCGATGAACCACGCCGCCATGTAGTGCGCCGAGAGGCAACCGCCGGCGGTGGCGATGTTCTCCTTGGCGAAGAAGGGCTGGTTCAGCACCGGCACCCCGGCTTCTTCCACCCAGGGCTTGGTCGTGACATCGGTGCAGGCCGGTACATCGGCCAGCCAGCCCAGCTTGGCGAGGATCAGCGCGCCCGAGCATTGCGCGCCCAGCAGTTGCCGCGTGGGGTCGAACTGCAGTTGCGACATCAGCGAGCGGTCGGCCACCACGTCCCGGGTCTTGATGCCGCTGCCCACCAGCACCGCGTCGGCCTCGCACGCATCCTTTAGCGAGGCATGGGTGTCGATGACCAGCCCGTTCATCGAACGCAGCCTGGGCGTGGGGCCGGCAATCGATACCCGCCAGTCGGGCCGCTTGATCCGGTTCAGGATGTTGAACGCGATCAGGGAATCGAGTTCATTGAAGCCGTCGAAGGTCAGGATGGAGATGTGCATGGCGTCCTCGCGGGGGTGAAAGCGTTGTGTGCTGACATGGTAGGGTCGACAATCAATACACTCAAATAATTGTCATGGATACATAGCCCATGCCCCAGGCGCGCTACAAGGAACTGGTCGACCGGCTCGCGGGCGACATTCGCGCGGGCCGCTTGCGGCCGGGAACTGCGCTGCCGACCCATCGCAAGCTCGCGGCGCGCGAAGGCATTGCGCTGGTCACCGCCACCCGCGTCTATGCGGAACTGCAGGCCATGGGCCTGGTCAGCGGAGAAACCGGGCGCGGCACCTTCGTCAAGGAGGCCTTGCCTCGGGGCGAAGGCATCGACCTGCACGCCGTGAGCGCGGACATGGTGGACCTGAGCTTCAACTACCCCGCCCTGCCCGACCAGGCAGGCCTGCTCAGGGCGGCTTTGCGGCAACTGGCGGCCACGGGCGACCTCGAGTCGCTGCTGCGCTACCAGCCCCACGGCGGGCGCGAGCATGAGCGCGCGACGGTGGCACGGCACCTGGCCAGCTGCCGCATCCCGGCCTCGCCCGACACGGTGCTGCTGGTGAGCGGCGCGACCCATGGGCTGGCGACTACCGCCATGGCCCTGTTCGAGCCTGGCGACGTGATTGCCGCCGACGCACTGACCTATCCGGGCTTCAAGCTGGTGGCAGAAACCCAGCGGCTGGAACTCGTGCCCATTCCCTCGGCCGGAAATGGCCCGGACCTGCAGGCGCTGGCAGGCCTGTGCAAGCGGCGGCGCGTGCGCGGCGTCTACACCATGCCCACGCTGCACAACCCGCTCGGCTGGGTCATGGGCGCGGCACGACGGCGGGAACTGGTCGCCATCGCGCGGCAGCACGGCTTGATCCTGATCGAGGATGCGGCCTATGCCTTCCTCGCCACGGAAGCGCCGCCGCCCCTGGCCGCCCTGGCGCCCGAGTGCACGGTCTACGTCAGCGGCTTGTCCAAGAGCGTGGCCACCGGCCTTCGCGTGGGCTTTGTCTGCGCCCCGCAGGAACGGGTTCACAAGATCCGGGGCGCCATCCGCGCGACGACCTGGAACACGCCAGCGGCCATGACGGCCATCGCCTGCGGCTGGCTGGAGGATGGCACCGTGGCCCGCCTCGAAGACGAGAAGCGGCGCGACGCGGCAGCGCGCCAGGGCGTCGCCGACCAGGCGCTGGGCCGCCTGAAGAAGGTCGGCCATCCTAATTCCTACTTCCTCTGGCTGCCACTGGCCCATGAGGTGCGGGCCGATGCCGTCGCGAAGGCGCTGCTGCGCGAGGGCATCTCGGTATCGACGGCGGCCCCCTTCTCCACAGCCGCCCAGGTGCCCCACGCCATCCGCCTGGCGCTTGGCTCCGTCGACCTGGACAAGCTCAGGCAGTCCCTGCAGACGGTGGCACGCGTGATTGGCGACCACACCTTCTGACAAGGGACTGCCCGGCGCGGCCCGGCGACGCGTGCGGCTAGTGCTGCGCGCGCAGCGGCCGGAACGCAGCGCGCAGTTCTTGCGCGAACAGCTGCGGCTCTTCCCAGGCAGCGAAGTGGCCGCCCTTCTCCACCTCGTGGAAGTAGCTGAGATTCGGGTAGGCGCGCTGTGCCCAGCTCCTGGGCGCCTGATAGATCTCGCCGGGGAACACGGTCACGCCCACCGGCACCTTGATCTCCCGCGTTCTCTGCTCCACCACATTGAAATTGTTGTTGTTGTTCTCCCAGTAGAGCTGCGCCGACGAGGTCGCGCTGTTGGTGAGCCAGTACAGCGTGATGTCGTCCAGCATGTCGTCGCGGCTGAGCGAACGCTCGGGCACGCCGCCGCTGAAGGTCCAGTCGGCGAACTTGTCATAGAACCACGCGGCCTGGCCCACCGGCGAATCCGCCAGACTGTAGCCCAGGGTCTGCGGGCGCGTGACCATCACGCCGGCGTAGCCGCCGCCTCGGGTGTACAGGCGGTTCATCGAGTCGTAGGCCGCCTTTTCCTTTGCGGACAATTCAGCCGGCGCCGGCCCGCCCGTCTTGAGTGCGGCGGCCACGTCTGCAGGCACCGTGGCGGGCATGTTGACGTGAATGCCCAGCAGGCCCTTGGGCGCCTGCCTGCCCTGCGCCTGCGCCACCACCGACCCCCAGTCGCCGCCCTGCGCCACGTACTGCGTGTAGCCCAGGCGTTGCATCAGCACGTCCCACGCGCGGGCCATGCGCTCGGGTCCCCAGCCGGTGTCGGTGGGCTGCTCGGAAAAGCCATAGCCCGGCATGGACGGAATGACCACGTCGAAGGCGTCTTCCGCGCGGCCGCCGAACGCGGTGGGATCGGTCAGAGGACCGATCACCTTGAGCAGCTCAAACACCGAGCCCGGCCAGCCGTGCGTGATGATCAGTGGCATGGCATTGGGATGCCTGGAGCGCACGTGGATGAAGTGGATGTCCAGCCCGTCGATGCGCGTGACGAACTGCGGCTGCGCGTTCAGCCGCGCCTCGGCCATTCGCCAGTCGTATATGGTGCTCCAGTAGCCCACCAGTTCCTGCAGCTTGTCCAGCTGCACGCCCTGCGAGCGGTCCGAGACCGTCTCCTTGTGCGGCCATCGGATCCTCTCCAGGCGCTGTCGCAGCGCGGCCAGTTCGGCTTCTGGAACCTGCACCTTGAAGGGGCGCACGCTGAGGTCGGGAGCGGCGTCCGTCGGCGCCGCCAGCAGCGGCAGGGTTGCGGCAAGGCTTGCGAATGCCAGCGTGGTGCTGGCCAGGGTGCGCCGTGGCAGGGTTCGCCAGGCAATGTTGAACAACATGGAACTCTCCTTCGGTTGGAACATGAACCGACCAACGCCCACCGCCAGTCGATGGACGAAGTCTGGGCAGCCGAAGGCCTGGCGTCGTCCGACTGGAGCCGCACGGATCTCTCGAACCGAAGTCGCACAAGGTGTTCGCGACTATTCCAGAAGCGGGAAAGGCGGTTTGCGCAAATGCGGCTTTTTCTATCGCGGTCCCCCACCTAAAGTGGATCCACGGGCCTGCAAGACGCAGCCCTCCACCCATTAGACGGAGAACCACCATGCATCCACTACGCAAGCTGCGCGAAGCCGGCAGCTCGACACCCGCCCAGGTAAGCGCACTGCTTGCCGACAACGTCGTCTTCAACAGCCCCATACTGGCCCGCTCGATCGCGGGGCGTGAAGCCGTGTCGGCCATCTTCGCCCAGTCCAGCTCCACGCGCGGCAGCGGCACCTAC
Organism: Variovorax sp. J22R115; assembly: GCF_030317005.1. NCBI lineage: Bacteria > Pseudomonadati > Pseudomonadota > Betaproteobacteria > Burkholderiales > Comamonadaceae > Variovorax > Variovorax sp. J22R115. Next base: position 308,793 of record NZ_JASZYM010000006.1, read on the forward strand.
ACCTCCGAGCTCAAGATCGATGAGCGAACCACCTTCCTGCGCTGGGAAGGGAGCATCGAGGGCCGCAAGCTCGAGAGCCTGGAAGTCATCGTGGACAACGAGCAAGGGCTGATCGTGGAACGAACCATTGCCATGCGGCCGTATCCCGCAGTGAAGCTGTTCCGCGATGCCATGTACGCATCGCTCAAGGACAAGCTGCCGCCCGATGTCTGGGACTACCCGGCGCAGTAGCGCGGGATCGTCATCTTTCGAGGTGCTTCAGCATGACCAGCGATCTCTACGGTCTGACCCGGCTGCTGCCGGGCCAGAAACTGCGCCTGTCCATCGACAAGGGCTTTTCACTGGTGGCCGAGCAAGGCACGGTGAGCGTGGTGTCGCCGCCCACCTGGTTCGGCGACACGGTCTTCACCAATCGCTCTGTGCTCTTCGAAGGCGAGGCCTATGTGGCCGAGGACGACGGATGGATCGAGGTGTGCGCCATCTCGCCGGCGCGCGTGCACGCGCTGCCGCGCACTCGCACGCCTTTTTCCTGAGCACGGGGAGCCGCGCGCGCTTGGCGCCCATCAAGCCAGGGCGTCCGCAATGGCTTGGTAAAGCGGCAGCGAGATGTGATCGTTTGCCAGGTTGGAAGCGGTCGGCATCGATGCAAATCGCGCAATCACGACTTCGGCCTTGGGGTCGATGTAGAGCGCCTGTCCGTAGATGCCGCGCGCCGTGATGGCACCGCTGGCGTTGTTCGTCATCCACCACTGGTTGCGATAGGACCACTCCTTCAGGGAAGCGAACGCACCCGCGGCAAAGACCGCCTTCTCTTGTGCGCTGGCAGGCTGGAACAGGGCATCGCACACCTGCGGGTCGAACACCCTTTGTCCCATCAGGCTGCCGCGACAGCGCAGCAGCTCTCCCACCCGGGCCATGTCCCGCAGGGCGCAACTGAAGCCCACGCCGGCGACTGCAGCGCCCACGCTGTCCACGTTGAAATAGGCATCGTGCTCCGCACCCATGGGCGCCCAGACACGCTCGCTCAAGAGCTGCGACAGCGGCTTGCCACTGGCGCGCACCACAATCCAGGCCAGCACGTCCGACAGCGGCGTGATGTACACGAAGGCCTTGCCATGCTCGCCGTTGCGCTGCATGGCATTGGGAAGGTAGTCGGCCAGGTGCGTCGGCCCGGTGTAGTCGGCCGAACGTTCGCGCAGGCCGGACGGCACCCCGTAGGACCGGATCTCGGCCGCAGGGTCCGCATAGTTCTCGGACCACCTGGCGGCGATCGTCATGTCGAGGATGTTGCGCACGGTCGCGTCGCCGAAGGTCTCGCAGTCCAGCTCCGGTACGTAGCGGGTGACCCTGGCCCTGTCGTCGATCAGGCCTTGCACGATGAGATCGACCGCCAGCATGCCGACCATCGATTTGGTGACGGAGAAGCACAGGTGGGGCTGGTCCGGGCCGCCCTCGCCCCGATATTCCTCGAACACGATCGAACCGTTGTGCAGCACGACGAGTCCGTCCAGATACGTTGCTTCGAGGGCCTCGGGGAAACGCATGTCCGCGCCGGTCAACGTCCTGATGCGGACGCCGGAAAGATCGCGTTCGTTTCGAGGCAGCGGCGCCGCCGCGCCCGTACCGCGGGAGACGCGCTGGGTGGGCGCGAGTTCCCGCCAGTGGCTGGCGCTCCAGCGCAGTTGGGGAAATTCGAGCGCGTTGGAAAGCACGACGCGCTTGTCCTCGGGAGGCGGCGAGCCGCGCATCAGCCCGTTCGCGCGCGGATCGGTTTCAGATGCCGTGCCGACGGTTTCCGCGTTGGCGACCGGCAAGGGGGTGGATTCTTGCGCCATGGCTATCGAACGAACACCGGCGCACGCTTCTCCTTGAACGCGGCCCGGGCCTCGATGTGATCGGCGCTGCGCAGCGCGACACGCTGGAACTCCAGTTCGGCCTGCATCTGCTCTGCAAGCCCGTTGCGCAGGCCGCGCGCAATCAATTGCTTGATCATGGCCGGCCCCCGGCTCGGACCATCCTTCAACTTGCGCGCCGTCTCCAGCACGGCGTGCTCGAGTTGATCGGGCGGGACGGTCTTCCAGATCATTCCCCAGGCGGCCGCATCGGCGGCGGGCAGCTTTTCTCCCAGCAGCATCAGTCCGGTGGCACGGGCCCGCCCCAAGGCCTGCGGCAGCAGCCAGCTGGAGCCCAGGTCCGGCACCAGGCCGATACTGACGAAGGGCTGAAGGAAGAAGGCCGACTCCGAGGCGATGACGATGTCGCAGCTCAGCGCCAGGCTCATGCCCGAGCCCGCGCAAGGCCCGTTCACCGCGGCGATCGTCGGGATTTCCATCCCGGCAAGCATCCGGAACGGTGGCACGAAGTAGTCGCGCAGGAACTCGTCCGGGTCATTTTCATCCAGCCCGTCGCGCGGCGCCGCAAGGTCGGCGCCGCTGCTGAAGGCGCGGCCCTCGCCCGTCAGCACCAGGCAACGTGCCGGCGACGCGATCACGGCTTTCAATGCGGAACGCAGCTCGACCAGCGACTGCTGGGTGAAGGCATTAAGGCTCTCGGGACGCGCGAGCGTGATCGTCGCGATGCCGTCGTCAATGCGAAGGCGCAAGGTCTCGTAGGGGGTGGTGGTCATGGCGCGGCCTCAGCTCAGATCGCGCACCGGCTTCCATTCGTCCCACTCGGTCGATACCGGTGGTGGGGGATCTGCGGGCGTGCTCTTCTGCGCGCATTCACTGGCGGGAGGGGTGGAACTCATGATTCGCTTCCTTGCTTGTGGGACGTCGTTTCTGACGAAGCAAGTGTGCGATTCGACGGCGTTCGGACTAAGGTCCCGCGGTGAAAAACACCATTTCAGAAATGCGAAGGGCCGCGCGGCGCGCGACCCCGAGGGAAGCAGGCGCGACGCGGCCCCAGCGTTTCTGCATCGCTTTGGGCAGACATGCTTGGCGTAACCCCCATATGAGATCGCGGCGCGGCTGTTAAGCATTCCCCGCAGGGTCAGCGGAATCTTTCTCGCGTCGTCTCCTTCCCCGTCCTATCCGCCGGACTCATGTTCATTTCGCAGCGTTGCGCGCCCGGTTGGGCTTCGATGAAGACAGCGGCCGCCCCCACGCATTCCTGCACTTCGCCCACAGCACACGAGGCCTCATCGTCCCGCCTCACGCAGCGGCCTGTGACGCTTCTGCCCGAACATGCGAGTTCCTGATCAGCCTTCAGACCAGCGCCACGAGATTGAGTCTAGTGACTGGCTGCTGTCGAGCGGATGGCGCGACGCCGACGAAGGGGAAATCCTGGCCCGCGATACGACGGCACCGCAACCACGGTAAGGCTGCATTGGGCACGATGCAGCGGTTCCGTCCTGCCCTCGCCATCGGCTGCTATCGCTGCAGAACGGCATTCCCCGGGCCGCCCTTCGACGGCAATTCCGGGCCCATCTCGGGTCTTTCGACTGGGCGCCCCGAATGTTTGCTCTACTGCCAAGAGCGGTCGTCGACCTTCGCAAGGCTCTTCGACCTACGTGCATTCAATCGGGTACTTCAATTCCTGCAGCAGTCCGATCCGAAACGAACCTCCGCTCCGACGTGCGGAGGCCCACGTGCCTTCCTCGGGCACAACAGCTGGGATGACTGGTTCCGCTCTGAAGCTAAAGTATTCGCGCCTCGTCGTCGACGTCGCTGGTGGCCGACACGATGCTGGCTTCGTCAAGTTTGGGCAGATGGGCCTTCTGCCCGGCAGAGCTCTAGCGCTGCGAACACCCGTATCCGAAGCTGGAGCCCTACGCTTCTACGATTGACGAACTGCCGCCAGGATCTTTGGATCTTTTCCTCTTGGGCGAGGGGAAACCTACTACCAGACCCTCAACAGATCGGGGCCGGTCCTTCGCTGACGCCAGCTCGACGGCTTAAAGGATTGCGCTTATGACCTCGAAAATTTCGCTGCGGCAGGAAAAATCTCTCGCGAGGGTCGATTTAAGAGGCTGACCAGGCCATGCCATCGTGCTGTCCTAGATGGCTATCTTGTCGGGAAGGAGTCTGTCGTATTCCTTCTTCACCACCGCATAGCACTCGCAGGAGCGCCGCTCCAGCCCTTGACGGTCCAGGACCGAGATGTGACCACGCGCATAGCTGATCAGCCCGGCCCTCTGCAGCTTGAGTGCACCTTCGGTGACGCCTTCGCGGCGCACCCTGAGCATGTTGGCGATCAGTTCCTGCGTCATCACGAGTTCATTGCTGCCCTGCAGCCGGTCCAGGCTCAGCAGCAGCCAGCGGCACAGTTGCTGATCCAGCGAGTGGTGCCGGTTGCAGACGGCCGTTTGCGCCATCTGCGTGATCAAGGCCTGGGTGTAGCGCAGCAGCAGGTGAAGGACCGGGGCCCGGTTGAACTCGTCCTTGATCGCCTGTGCTTTGAGCCGGAAGCCATGGCCTGCGCTCTGCACGACGGCACGACTGGGCGTCGACTCTCCGCCCATGAACGGCGAGATTCCGACGATGCCTTCATTGCCGACCACGGCGATCTCCGCGGAGGCACCGTTCTCCATGACGTACAGCAAGGAGACAATGGCAGATGTCGGAAAGTAGACGTGGCTCAGCGTGGTACCCGATTCGTACAGCACCTGGCCCAGCGGCATCTCGACCGCTTCGAGCTGAGGTAGCCACCGCTGCCATTCGGCGTCGGGCAGTGTGCCCAACAGGTGATTCTTTCTCGGTTCAGGTCGAAGGGCCATCGCTTCCTCCGAAATATGAGCCACAGGGATGACCTTGGGCATGCTCGCGCACACCCCGCTTTTCAGTATATGCACTTGAACTGAAATCCGTGTCCGCTACCGCACGAGCCTTGTGGGCAGGCGGGTCCTGACCGCTCGTCTTCCTAGGCCGGCCCACGCTGGCACAACCACGCGCGCCGACTCAGACGTACCACTAAGAGCGCTCACAGGTGGCCAAAGCAATTCTCAATCTTGTGTCTCCTAGAACGCAGCCTTCCCGCTGTGCTGCCTGGATCGGCCCGCGATCCGCGTCGTGATGCGAGGCCAGCCAATGGCTGCGCACGAAGCACGTGCCTATTGCCGAGCGTGTTTCTGCATGTACGCGACGATTGTGTCCATTTCCTGTTCAGTCGGCGTGTTGACGCTCTGCCAGCGGCTGTCCATTTGCATGTGCATGCGCTGGGTCACGCTAGACCATTCCATGGCGGTATGCAGTGTGGGCGTGGGCGCCGCATGGCACTGCGCGCAATAGGCTGAGACCAGCTTTGCGCCTGCGGACTTGCCGTCCGGCAAGGGCGTCGAGACCGCATCGCGCTCGGCGGTGAACTGGCCCAGCGGCACTTGCAGCGTCTCACTTTCTTTCTGGAGTTCTCGCACTTGTGCATCTGATCGAGCGGGCGCTGCACTTTGACTTTGAGCCTGGGCTTGAGCGAAGGCGCCGATTGTTACCGCCAGCGATGCGGCAATCGCCGCAGTTCGCGCAAGAAATATGCAGGCTGTTGCGTTCAAATATGCGCCCCACCACGACGAAAGCACGCGGCGGAGCGTTGAGGTTGGCGGAGGTGTCTGGTGAGGACGGCACGTGCCTGGCTCTGGATGCGTCTTCATCATTGAACTCCCGCGTCAAGCGCTTCATCATGGATGCCCACGTCAACGAGCCGGACAAACGTCCGGGTTAGTGCCCCGTGACGACATCGACACCGCTTTGATTCCGTCACGCCACGGCAATGCGCATGCACCCGGCAGGGGCTTGCAGCTTTGATGAGCTCGTCTATATCGCGTACTGCCCGCTCATCGCTTTCGAGGCTCTCCGAAGCTGAATACAGCGCTCCCGAGCAGCTTTGAGGACCGATTCCACCGACCATGGGGGCGGAGAAGTCGCCGCATCATCCATTGTCTTGCACAGCGGCTCCTCCAGTACCGGTGTCAGACCGCCCACGAGCCTTGCTTCGACCGCCTGCACCACTGCGGCGTGCAAGGCGGTCGGCAGCGTGCGTCCATTCAGAAAATCGCGGACCAGGGATTCAGCGGCAAAGAGGGCGAGAGACATGGCATTGCTCGGAGTGCATGGACTCAGCGTATAGCGAAAAAATGCCAAAGTCTGTGCGATGTCGCACTCACGAGCGTCACGATGCAACGCCTTGACCGGGTACTCCAGGAGATGCTGCGGCAGCAGCCAGGAACAGGACGCGGCATGACGCGAAACCATCTCTGCGAATTTGGCCTGGACAAGGACGAGGCCAATTTCTTGGCCCTATCGCCGCTAAGCGTTCATCGAACGCACGGCGAGTGCCTACCCCGCTCGCACGGCCATCCTCTGCGGTTGGCGTCGTCAGAATTGGGGCGAGACCTTTGAGCAATGCGGCCGCTGACGGACGCACTCATGAGACAGGGCGTCGGTGCCGGCGACACTGTCGCCGTCATGCTGCCCATGGCCTGCAATGTTCGAAGCGCAGTTTGGCCGGCCGACGACGGGCGCCGTGCTGAACACCCTCAACACCCGACTCGATGCCGAGGCGCGAACGCGCTGTAGCGCCATCCCGCAGCGCTGAATGCGTCGGTCGTGGCTAAGCCTGACGCGAAATGGGGCCAAGTCGCCGCCGCGTTAGTCGAACTGCGCAAGGGCCTCAAGGTTACGGGGGCCGAGATGATCGAGCACTGCCGCGCGGAGATGGCACGTTTCAAGGTTCCCAGCAGGTGATCTTCGGCCTTTTGCCCAAGACCCCTACCGGCAAGATCTAGAAAATTCGTTCTGCGTGAGCAGCTGCATTCGGCCTCGGCAATCGTCTGCGGCGATGCACGGCGAGCACGACCCTAGAGGCGTTCGAATATCGCGGCGATGCCTTGGCCACCCCCAATGCACATCGTCACGAGCGCATAACGTCCGCCCGTACGGTGCAGCTCGTAGATGGCCTTGGTCGCGAGGAACGCACCGGAGCAGCCGATGGGATGGCCCAGGGCAATTGCGCCGCCGTTCGGATTTACCTTCTTCATGTCGAACTTCAGCCCGCGCGCCACCGCGATGGCTTGTGCGGCAAAGGCCTCATTGCTTTCGATCACGTCCATCTGGTCGAGCGACATACCGCACTTCTTCAAGGCCAGCCGCGTCGCAGGGATCGGTCCCTCGCCCATGATTTCGTTCGGAACACCGGCCACCGCATACGACACCAGCCGGGCCATCGGCTTGTGGCCAGCCGCTGCTGCCACACTCGCATCGGCGAGGACGAAGAACGCGGCGCCATCGTTGATCCCTGACGCGTTCCCTGCCGTCACCGAGCCGTCCTTCTTGAAGGCCGGCTTCATCTTCGCCAGGGTCTCCATCGAAGTTGTTGCCTTGACATGCTCGTCCGTGTCGAAGGTGACTTCACCCTTGCGGGTTTGCTTGACGATGGGCACGATCTGCGACTTGAAGCGCCCTTCGGCGATGGCGGCTGCTGCGCGTCGATGCGATTCGACGGCAAGCGCGTCCTGCTCTTCGCGAGTGATGCCCCATTTGGCCACCAGGTTTTCAGCCGTGATCCCCATGTGGCCCACGCCGAACGGGTCGGTCAACGTCGCGACCATCATGTCGATCATCGGGGTATCGCCCATTCGCGCTCCCGAACGCATCGAGGCAGACATGTAGCCGCCCCGGCTCATCACTTCCACGCCGCCGCCTACGCCGTAGTCGCAGTCGCCGAGCAGAATGTTCTGCGCGGTGGTCACGATGCCCTGGAGGCCTGACGAGCACAAGCGATTGACGGACATCGCGACCGAATCCACCGGCAGGCCGGCCTGGATCGCTGCGACCCTCGCCACGTAGGCAAAGCGGTTATCGGTCGGAATCGTGTTGCCGACGGTCACGTAGTTGATTGCCTTCGGGTCGACGCCTGAACGCCGGACGGCCTCCTTCATTACGGTTCCCGCCAGTTCGGCGGGCTCCGTGTCTGCCAAGCCACCGCCGAAGGTGCCGATCGCCGAGCGGGCCGCGCCCAGAATCACAACGTCACGTGGGGTCATTTCGTCTCTCTCTTTGGTAGATGTGGCATCACCTTGTAGATGTGGCATCACCTTGTAGACCCGTGCGCCGTACTTGTCGGTGCGCCAGTGCACCGACAGGATGGATGGTGCGGCGCCGCACAGACCATTTCGCTTCGCTCAGCTACAACGCATTGAACATGACCGCGCGTTGGGCAGACTTCCTGTACGGGCTGGTCGGGAGGCGGCGCACCCAGGCGGCCAATCGCCAGTTGGGCTGCGTGCTTGCCGCCGTTGCGGGCGCCATCAACGCCGGTGGCTTTCTCGCTGTGCAGCGCTACACCTCTCACATGACGGGGATCGTGTCGTCGGTCGCCGACGACTTCGCAATCGGCAGCGTGACACTGGCGCTCGCAGGCGTGGTGGCGCTTGCGACATTCGTGAGCGGGGCGGCCTGCACGGCGCTGCTGATCAACTGGGCACGCCGCCAAAGGTTGCACAGCAAATATGCGCTGGCCTTGATGGTCGAGGCGGCGCTGCTGCTGTTGTTCGGCCTGGCGGGTGCGAATCTCGCGTCCTTCGCCCACCTCATGGTGCCCTCCACGGTACTGCTGCTGTGCTTCATCATGGGCCTGCAGAACGCGATCATCACCAAGATTTCCGGTGCCGAGATTCGAACGACGCACATGACCGGTATCGCCACCGACATCGGCATCGAGTTGGGCCGGCTGTTTTACTGGAACCGCAACGCGGCGGCCAACAGCGTGCACTTCGTGAAGGCCAACCGCGACAAACTCTTCATTCATTGCGCCATCCTGGCGTCGTTCTTCGCGGGGGGCGTGGTCGGCGCTTTGGCATTCAAGGCTGTGGGTTTCGCGGCGACCATTCCAATCGCCTTCACATTGGCCGTGCTGGCGTTGCCCCCGATTCTGGTCGACCTTCACTTGCGGCGCTTCGGCCATCGGTCAGCGCATGGACGGTGAAGCGCGCTCACAAGATGACGGCGGCCAAATGCAGTTGCGGGCACGCCGGCTCTGCAGCGTCGCGATTCACGTACGGTAATCGCTGAGTGGGCCAACGTACAGACTCCGCGCAGCCTTGCGAGCAAGGTAGGAGCAGATCTGCCCGCCCTTTGAAAGCCACACCATGATCGCTTCCGGAATCTCTGCGAATTCGATGCCCGAGTCGTTGCCCGTCGTTCCCAACAGGGCCGGCGCGGATGAACTTGACGAGAGTTGGACGGAGGTGTTGCGAGGCGGCGATCGCATACGCATTCGTCCGATTCACCAAGAAGACGCAGCGATGGAGCGCCGATTCATCGAGGAACTTTCGCCCGCTTCGCGTCGATTTCGATTCCTGGACACGATGCGCTCACCCGGTGACGCGCTTCTCAAGCAACTCACGGTCATCGACCCGGCGACTGATGTCGCTTACGTCGCCGTCGTCGACGATGAATCCCAGGATCATCAGATCGGCGTCGCGCGTTTCAGTGCGCAGCCGGGAGGCGGAGATTGCGAGTTCGCGGTGGCCGTCAGCGACAAGTGGCAGAACAAGGGGCTTGGGATGCACCTGATGCACCATCTGATGGAGGCTGCGAGGCAGAGAGGCATCGCCGAGATGCACTCCAGCGACGCGTCGGACAACGACCTTATGAGGCGCTTCGCAGAACAGTTGCACCTCGACCACAGGCCTGACCCTGATGACGCGACTCAAATTTTGTACAGCTTGAAGCTGGGCCACCGGCGCCAGCGCTGACAGTTGCACCGTCTGCATTCTTCCAGCGAAGTTGTCGGCACCACTCGCGCCTGTTGCCGCTTCTCGCGACGCAGATCCCCTGGATCAACCTCGTCACCGACTCGGGGCCTGCGCTGGCCATGGGCGTCAACCCGCCGGGTGACGACGTGATCGCCCAAAAGCCGCGCGGTCGCGGCGAACGCGTGATCGACGCGCAAATGTGGAGAGGGTGGTCCAGATCGGCTTGGTGATGGCACCGACGACGCTGCTGAGCATCGACCTCTTTCTGCCGGGCGGATGATCGAGGGCGACAACGACTTGGCCATGGTCCGGACTGCTGGCTTCACCGTGCTGGTGCTCGCGCAGCTTTTCAATTGCTTCAACGCGCGCTCCGACCATCGGAGCGCCTTCTCGCACCCGTTCGTCAACCGTTGGCTCTGGGGTGCCGTCGCGCTGTCCGTTGTGTTGCAGATCGCAGTCGTGCACCTCGGCATTTTCAATCTCGCGTTTGGAACCGCGCCGCTTGCGCCCGACGAGTGGCTGTTGTGCGTCGCGATGGCCAGTACGGTGCTCTGGTACAGCGAGTTGCGCAAGTGGGTGATGCGTTTCCATTGACTGCCAGCTTCGGCGCCGCAGGTGGTACGGCAGCGCACAGACGAATTCACCTAGTGCGCCTATGTTGGAACGGCTAGGCGCCTGAAGCGGCGCCGAAGAACGGACATCACCATGAAAAGAACCCATCCTTACGAATTCGGCCTAGACAAGAACGAAGCCAATTTCGTGCCCTTGTCGCCCTTGAGCTTCTTGGAACGATCAGCCAGCGTTTATCCGGGGCACGTCGCGCTGATCTACGGAACACGACGGCAAACCTGGCGCGACACACACGCGCGCTGTCGCCAACTGGCCAGTGCTCTTGTGCAACGCGGGGTTGGCGCGGGCGATACCGTAGCGGTGATGCTGCCCAACGTGCCGGCGATGTTTGAAGCTCATTTCGGCGTGCCGATGACGGGCGCCGTGCTCAACACGCTCAATACGCGCCTCGACGCGGAGGCGATCGCGTTCATGCTGCAACACGGTGAGGCCAAGGTGCTTCTGACCGACCGAGAATTCGCGGGCGTGATCGAGAAAGCACTCGCGATGGTTGGCGACAGGCGGCCATTCGTGATCGAGGTCGAGGACGAAGATGCGCCGGCCGGTAATTCGCTCGGCGACGTTTCATACGAGTCCTTTCTTTCGCATGGCGACCCCGACTTTCGCTGGAAGCTTCCTTCCGACGAGTGGGATGCCATCGCCCTGAACTACACCTCCGGCACCACCGGGAACCCCAAGGGCGTGGTGACGCATCACCGGGGCGCCTACCTCAACGCTGTGTCGAACGTCGTGACGTGGGAGATGCCGCGCCACCCCGTCTACCTCTGGACGCTGCCGATGTTCCATTGCAATGGCTGGTGCTTCCCGTGGACGTTGGCCTTGCAATCCGGCGCCAGCGTCTGCCTGCGCAAGTTCGAACCGGAGATAGTGTTTGACCTGATCCGCGAGCACAAGGTCACCCACCTCTGCGGTGCGCCCATCGTGTACGGCATGTTGATCAACGCGCCTGAAGCGCAGCGCGGCATTGGCCACGCAGTCAAAGGCTTGATCGCCGGATCCGCGCCGCCCGCCGCGATCATCGAAGGCTGTGAACAGATAGGGATCGCGATCACCCATGTCTATGGGCTGACGGAGGTCTACGGCCCAGCGGCGGTATGCGCCCAGCAGGTCGAGTGGGCTGCGCTCCCGGTGGGCGAGCGCGCCCGCCTGAACGCGCGCCAAGGCGTGGCCTATCCAATGCAAGAGGCCGTCGTCGTGCTGAACCCCGAGACGATGGAACCTGTGCCGGCCGACGGGGAAACGATCGGCGAGATCTTCTTCCGCGGCAATCTGGTGATGAAGGGCTACCTGAAGAACGCACAGGCCACGGAGGAAGCGTTTGCGGGCGGCTGGTTCCACACGGGCGACCTGGGGGTCATGCAGTCTGATGGCTACGTGAAGATCAAAGATCGCAGTAAGGACGTGATCATCTCCGGTGGCGAGAACATTTCCAGTGTCGAGGTCGAGGAAGTGCTGTATCGCCATGCCGCGGTGCTCGCGGCGGCCGTCGTGGCAAAGCCGGATGAGAAATGGGGCGAGGTGGCCGCGGCCTTCGTTGAACTGCGCATGGGTGCCACTGCGACGGAGGCGGAAATCATCGCGCATTGCCGTGCGGAAATGGCTCGGTTCAAGGTCCCCAAGCAGGTCATCTTCGGCGTCTTGCCCAAGACCTCCACGGGGAAAATCCAAAAGTTCGTGCTGCGTGAACAGTTGCATTCCGCCACTGCCATTGTTTGAGGGCCATCATGAACTTCTATTCACCCCCGCTGCACGAAATGCTGTTTGCGATGCAGGAGCATGGTGGGCTAGACGCCGTGCTGGCGCAGGTCGGCAATGAGGAAGTCACCGGCGACCTGGTCGTGCCAATGGAGCAACGGCGTCGTGACCACCGCCGACGGGTTCAGGCACGCCTACACGGGCTTTTGCGAGAGCGGATGGAACGGCATGCCCTCGGGCACCGAGTTCGGCGGGCAGGGGATGCCTACGCTGGTGTCGACCGCGGTGCTCGAGATGTGGAAGGCCTCCAACATGGCGTTCTCGCTGTGCCAGATGCTCACGCTGGGCGCCGTGGAGGCCATCACGCATCACGGCAGTGAGGAACTGAGGCAGCGTTATCTGCCGGCAATGATCGAAGGCCGCTGGACCGGCACCATGAACATCACCGAGCCCCAAGCCGGCTCCGACCTCGCAGCCATTCGCACCAAGGCCATTCCGGATGGAGACCACTACCGCATCAGCGGCACGAAGATTTTCATCACCTGGGGCGAGCACGACATGGCGGACAACATCATCCATCTCGTACTGGCGCGTCTGCCAGATGCGCCGCCGGGCGTGAAGGGTATCTCACTGTTCGTCTGCCCCAAGTTCCTCGTGAATGCCGACGGCTCGCTTGGTGAGCGCAACGACCTCGTATGCGCCTCGATCGAACACAAGATCGGCATCCACGGCAGCGCAACGGCTGTGATGTCGTTCGGCGAGGGGCCGGGCGCGCTCGGCTGGCTGGTCGGTGAGCCCAACAAGGGACTCGCCTGCATGTTCACAATGATGAATCACGCACGCCTGAACGTGGGCCTCGAAGGCGTGGCCATTTCCGACCGCGCCTACCAGAAGGCACGGCAGTTTGCGCTCGACCGCGTTCAAGGCAAGACGTTGGGCCGCGAAGGCGGCGCCAGTGCGACCATCATCGGCCACCCGGACGTGCGCCGCATGCTGATGGACATGAAGGCACGCGTCGAGGCGATGCGTGCGCTGGCTTACTACGCGGCCGGTCAGATGGACCGTGCTCATGGCCACGAGGACCCCTCCACGCGGCACAAGGCGCAGGCGCTGGTCGACTTGCTGATACCCGTCGTCAAGGGTTGGTGTACCGACAACGCGTTGGGTATCACGTCGGACGGCGTGCAGATTCACGGCGGCATGGGGTTCATCGAAGAGACCGGCGCCTCGCAGCACATGCGCGATGCACGAATCACTACCATTTACGAAGGAACAACGGGCATCCAGGCCAACGACCTGATCGGGCGCAAGCTGACGCGCGACGGCGGCGCGGCGATGAAGGAGCTAATCGCGGTGATGCAGACCGACGTCGACTCGCTTCATGCGCCGGGCGCAACCGATGACGCGGTGCTCGCGGGCGTGGCCCTGGCACTAGGAACCGGGTTGCGTGCGCTCGCCGAAGCCACCGACTGGTTGCTGGCCGCTTCGCCGCGCGATGCGGCGGCCGGGGCCGTGCCCTACCTGCGGCTCTGCGGCACGGTGATCGCCGGCTGGTTGACGGCGCGCGCTGCGCAAGTCGCCACGCTGCGATTGGCGCGGAGACACGGACGCCGATTTCCTGAACGCGAAGCGGATCACATCGCATCACTATGCGATGCACGTATTGCCCGGGGCCGGCGCATTGCGTGACACGGTCCTGCATGGAGCGTCGACGACCCTCGGCCTGACGGATGCCCAGTTCTAGCTGGGGGAGACAACATGAACGACATGAACGGCTACGACGTCGAAGACCTGAAGGTGGGCATGCGCGCAACCTTCTCGAAGACCATCACAGAGGCCGACATCGTCCTGTTCGCTGGCGTATCGGGTGACAACAACGCCCTGCACGTGAACGAAGAGTTCGCGGCCACGACGCGCTTCGGCGGCCGTATCGCGCACGGCTTCCTTACGGCCAGCGTGATTTCGGCGGCGGTGGCCAACCATCTTCCAGGGCCCGGCACGATCTATCTCAGCCAATTGCTGAACTTCCGTGCGCCGGTACGCATTGGCGAAACGGTGCATGCGAGTGTCAGCGTCAAGTCTGTCGATGCGCTGCGCCGCCGCGTGACGCTCGAAACGGTCTGCGCGGTTGGGGAGACCGTCGTCATCGACGGCGAGGCCGTGGTAATGACAACCTCGTCCGCGAAGCGCCCGGCCAGGATGGTTTCAGCAGAGCCGCAGCAGGTGCAAGCCCTCAGCCTGGTCTGACTGCGGGCCGCCCCAGGCCGCTCGTTGTTCGCGCGAGCGCTATACGTGATGGACCCCGGCATGCGCGATGAATGCGCCTGTGGGTGCTCTACCGCACCGACCGGACTGACGCTTCGCGGTACACAGGGGAAGGCAAGGAAATGGGCGCAAGCACAGGTTCCGTGCGGCGGAATCGGACCACAAGGCCTCACGGAGTCTTTTGCTCTGATCAGAGGCACTGGCTGATACAGGCTGCTGGTAGTGCTTTAAGAATCGAATGGCCTCAATGACCGGGGCATCCCGGAGAAAGATCTATATGAATGACCTCACGCAACCCTTCGTCAAGCTGTCCACGTCCAACACGGAACTCGTGACGCGTTTCGCACAATCCCCGGAGGTCGCGGAACTGGCGAAGGCCAACGCGGAGAAGTTTCTGGATCTCGCGCAGAAGGCCTTTGGTGGCGCGGCGGCGTCCAGTGCACACGCTGACCTCGTCCGAAGTCTCGCCGAGAACTATGCGACCTTTGCGCGTGAGAACGCTGAGAACCTTATGGGCCTCCTAGCCCGAGGACAGGCCGCTGTTGCGCAACAAGTCACCGCTGCAAGCGAGCGTATGGCCGCGGCTACTGAAGTGAAAAAACGGTAGCTCAGGCCAGAGTCATCGACCAAAGCAAAGCGGAGCCCATCATGCATCGGATAGACGTTCACAAACTGGTCGACGAGGCCAAGTTCAATCGCTTTCACGCACTTGTTCTTTGTTGGTGTGTGCTCATCATCATCATCGATGGCTACGACCTTGCGGTGGCGGGCATCGCGCTGCCCAGCATCATGAAGGACATGAACGTCGACGCCTCGACGGCCGGATTCATGGCGAGTTCGGCCCTGTTCGGAATGATGTTCGGGGCGATATTCCTTGGAACCCTTTCCGACAGGATCGGCCGCCGCTGGACGATCTCCATCTGCGTCTTCCTGTTCAGTGTCTTCACCGCGGCGGCCGGCTTTGCGAGTGATCCGTACACGTTCAGCGTGTTGCGATTCCTTGCAGGCCTCGGCATCGGCGGGGTGATGCCCAATATCGTGGCGCAGATGACCGAGTACTCACCCAAGACGATCCGAAGCCGCATGGTGACTATCATGTTTTCCGGCTATGCGGTCGGTGGCATCCTCGCAGCGCTGGTCGGCAAGCAGTTTATTGAAAGCTATGGCTGGCAGTCGGTGTTCATCGCCGCCGGCGTGCCGGTGCTGCTGATTCCGTTCATCCTGAAGATGATGCCGGAGTCGTTGCCCTTCCTTATCAAGCATCATGACGACACCCATTTGCGGCAAGTCGTCGGCCGCCTCGCGCCGGACCTGCGGATGGAGGCACACGAAGAGTTCCTGCTGCCAGCGGAGGACAAGGCCGGGGCAGCGCCCGTCCGCCAGCTGTTCCAGGATGGCCGCGCTCTCAGCACGATCATGTTTTGGATCGCGTTCTTTATGGGACTGTTCATGATTTACGCGCTCAGTTCCTGGTTGACCAAGCTGATGGCGATGGCAGGGTACAGCCTCGGCTCTGCCCTGACGTTCTCCTTGGCGTTGAACGTGGGTGCCATGGTGGGCGCCATCTCCGGGGGATGGCTTGCCGACAAGTTCAACATCAAGTACGTGCTGGTGATCATGTACGCGCTGGGAGCGGTGTTCCTGTACATGATGACCATCAAGACATCGCAGGAGGTGCTCTACGTGATCGTCGCACTGGTGGGAACCTGCACCACCGGCGCCCAGATCGTCGCCTACGCGTATTGCGGCCAGTACTACCCCATGGCAATCCGATCGACTGGTATCGGGATGGCAGCGGGGATAGGTCGCACCGGCGCGATCATGGCGCCGCTGCTGATCGGCTTGCTAGTTTCGCTGAAGCTGCCACTGGAGCAGAACTTCATCGCCATCGCGACGGCGGGTGCGCTGGGAGCCATCGCGCTCGCGTTCATCAACCATCGCGCGTCGGCATCGACACACCACGACGACGCCGTGCCCGATACGATCCCACCACTGCGTGAGGTGCCGGCCTAGGAGCTTGACGGGAGTTCATTGACGCTGCGCGGAGCGCCCCGGCGGTCAGGTGCAATTCTCCTTGGAAAGGGAGATGGAACGGTGAAACGACCTGAAGAGACGCTGTGACCCACGCCCAGAAGTGGCTTCCAGACCGGTCGACATAGGCCCTTCCGGAGTCCATCGTCCCGGTCGCAGCGCTTATCGGGTCGGTGCCTTGCAGGTTCACTGCGTCTTCCTTCGTTGCGCAACCTGGTGCTGTGGTTCATGCTGCCAATCGTTGCTCAACGCGGTGCCCGCCGATATTCCAGGGCAGCAAGTCCACGATGCGGTTGATCCGCAATGCGTGCGAGCACCTCGCGCAGATACGCTTGCGGATCGAGCCCGTTTAGCTTGGCAGTTTCGACCCCGTAACCCGCAGACCTCCATGCGCTGGACTGCTGCTTGGCAGCGTGGTCCGAGGCGGTGTTCTTCACCCCGGTGACCTGAGCAGTTTCGCGATTTCGGACATCACTTCATCGTCATGCCCGACCCATGTGTGACCCCCCGTCTCGAAACCGACGAACTTGGCTCCCGGAATCCGAGTGGCGGTGTACTGCGCACTCGCATACGTGCCGTAGCCATCGTCGCGGGCGCTGATCACCAGTGTCGGTGCCCTGATCGCCTCCAGTGGCGCTGTCGTCAACTTCTTTCCCACCAACGAATCACTGCGCATACCCGCAGCGCGACTCGATACCGGCAAGATATTGTTGAGCATGCCATCAACGCGCGCGTTCTCGCTTGGGCTGGCACTCGACAGCAGCTCGGGAGGGGTCGCCAGAACGACGCGGATCAGCGAGTTGCGGCCGACATGAAGCGCTGACCAGAACAGAAAATCTGAACCGATCAGCGTCATCATCGTGCTTTCGACCCAAGTCGGCAGCGGCGGCGCGGAATCCGCCTGTGCAGCTGGCTTGTAGGCGAGCGGCACCAGGAGCACCAGCGCAGCGACCCGATCGGGATGGCGGATCGCCATTTGCAGGGCGGATGGGGCGCCTGCCGAGCCGCCCATGACTGCAGCGCGTCGAATTCCCAATGCATCCAGCAGACACACATGAGCGTCGGCCTGCGCGGCTGCCGAGGCATCTGCCGGCATCGGGGTGCGCAGGTAGCCGAAGCGCGACATCGCAATCACCCGGATCCCCCGATGCGTCAGCGCAGCCGCAAACGCCATGCCCTGGTCGTGTCCGCCGCCGCTTCCGTGCACCGCCAGTAGCGGAATCCCTGAGCCCGCCTCCTGGTACACTATGACGCCGCAGCGGGTGGAGAGCAGCGTGCTGCCCTGCGCCACGCGGGCCATCGCCAGCTTCATGTCGCGCTCGAAGCGCCCGCTGATCCACAGGGTGCCCACTGCAAGGACCAAGCCGATCGCACCGGCGACGGCTCCAGCGACGCCCAGGCGTGTGGTCACGGCAGAAACTCGAAACGCATCGACGTCACGGTGCCGCGGAAGTAGCTTCTGCGCCCTTCTGGCCAAAGCCATTCGACCTCGCCGACGTTCGGCACCGTCATGCCGTTTCGCGTCCGATAGTCGGACCACCGGCCCTCCCACGGGATCATGACCATCGTCCGGCCGACCATGGCGCCGCGCGCCTCCGCACGAAACGAGTCGATCAAGCCGGCGTCGTTGAATCGGAACAGCAGTGTCAGCGTGAGCGGGCCATCCACGAGCGTGGCATATGCAGAGTGGTCGTCGAACGCGTCCCAGCGAACACCGTGGCTCGGCAGCAGCGCGGTCGGGTACCACGCCGCTTCAGCGAAGAAGCGGAACAGCTCGCCGCGGGCGATCTCCCCATCGCCGTGAATGTCGGCCACCTGGAACAGGCCCAGCACCGCGGCGTGCAGCATGCCTTGACCCCCGATGTAGGCGTCGAGCACTCGTACCGCTAGCCCAGGCAGCAGAGCGATCTCTGCGTCCCAGAGGAAGCCGGGGCGGCGGGCGACGATCGTCTGCCGGGACGTGAACCTCTTCCACCGCTCCGACGTGTGAGACAGGTTGAAGGTGCCAGCGAGCTCGACGGTCAATGCCGAGATGATCGGCTGTCCGCGATGGCCAACCTGGCGCCGGTGCCCGACTCGCTCAGCGACGAGCAGGTGCTGATGTGCCCCGACATCATGTCGACCGGCTTCAGCGGTGCTGAGAGCGCGGGGGTGTGCATTGGCGACACGGTGGCGGTGTTTGCCCAGGGTCCGATCGGCCTGTGCGCCACAGCGGGTGCCAAACTCAGCGGTGCCGCGACCGTGATCGGAGTTGACCGGCTCGCCGACCGCCTGGCCATCGCCACGAAATTGGGCGCCGATCACGTGATCGATGGGAGCAAGGTAGATCCTGTCGAGGAGATCATGCGCCTCACCGACGGCCGTGGCGTGGACGTGGCGATCGAGGCGCTCGGCACGCAACAGACCTTCGAGGCGTGCCTTCGGGCGCTGCGCCCGGGCGGAACACTGTCGAGCCTCGGCGTCTATTCGACCGACCTGACGATCCCGCTCGGAGCCTTCGCCGCCGGGTTGGGTGATCACAAAATCGTCACGACGCTTTGCCCCGGTGGCAAGGAGCGCATGCGCCGGCTGATGGCGGTGATCGCCGCGCGGCGGGTCGACTTGGAGGCGATGGTGACGCACCGCTTCAAGCTCGACGACATCGAGGCAGCCTACGAACTCTTCGGCCACCAGCGCGACGGCGTTCTGAAAGTCGCGATCACGCCTTGAGCCAGACGTATTGGACTCAAGCGCGCTCGCCGAAAAGCGCCAGACAGGTCCCTCTACGGTCCGCTCCGGCCAAGCCGAATCGCAAGGGCTCGGCCTCACTGCGTCTGCCAGCGCCTGCTGGGCCGTTGCGGGAATCGCGACAACAACCTCACTCTTAAGGTGTCAGTCGCCGATGCATCATTCATCGCCATGACCAAGGGTTTGGTGGCCGGCACCCGAACCTCGTCCCGGCCGTCGCCACCGGTGCTACTTGGCCTTCGCCTTCTACCGTCGCCGAGGCCGGCCTGTTGGGACTGCTGAGCTACGACATCAGCCTCTGGTCCGGGCGCCGATCAAAGCTGCAGCCACCCGCTTGAACACCCGGTACACGAAGAAGAGCGGACCTTCGACAGGTTATGGCGTATGACCGCTCGTGGCCGATCGCTCCAATTTGATCTGCTCACGCAGATGTCTGTATTGGGCACGGAGCCGACGGACGAGGTGCACGCCTCATGACTGTTTAGCGACCGGTTCCGGACGAGGATGGTTCCACCCCTGAACTTCCCTTCCTGGCCGGAACCGTGAGTGCGCAGTTGATCCAGGAAGCGGTCCCTCGACTGAAGCCTCTGCCCAATCTGGCACGCGTGATCGTCTGCGACGACTGCTTCGAGTTCGCGAACGCGCATCCTAGGTGGCCCTCAACTTGATGGGAGTCCATCATGGCATCCAATCACAGCGTCCCTCATCGCGAACCGTGGAACAAGGGCAAGATCGTCGGGCAGGAGGCTCCGTTCAGGATTGAGGACATCTGGGCACTCCGAGTGCGCCTCCAAATGGAAAGCCGAGTGCGCGAGCCCGCCCTCTTCAATCTCGGAATCGATAGCAAGTTGCGGGGCTGTGACCTCGTCAGTCTTAAGGTTCGGGACGTCTGCCACGGCGACCAGGTAGCAACTCGCGCCGTAGTGATGCGACACAAGACCCAGCGCCCCGTGCAGTTCGAGATCACGCCGGTGACACGTGAAGCTGTACAGAAGTGGATCAAGCAATCCGGGCTGAAGAGCGAAGATTTTCTGTTCCGAAGCCGCGTCCACGCGTCACCGCATCTGGGCACACGGCAGTACGCACGGATTCTTGAGGGCTGGATAAAGGAACTTGGCCTCGATCCCACTGAGTACGGCACGCATTCGATGCGGCGAACCAAGGCAACTTGATCTACCGCCGCACCAAGAACCTGCGCGCCGTGCAGTTGCTGCTTGGCCATGCCAAGGTCGAGTCGACGGTGAGATACCTCGGCATCGAGGTGGACGACGCCTTGGAGATCTCGGAGCAAACTGAAATCTGATCCGGGCGACAATCAATCGGGCATGCCGCCGATCGCAGAGCTCGGATTTGCCCGCCTCCCCGGGGGCTGCCCTGTGGCCGAGCCGAGCGGCAGCTTCCTGGAACCAGCTTGGAATGGCGGTGTCGGCCAGGACCGGACCTTCACTTCAATCGCCCAATGAACTCTTGCCATCCATAAACATCCTGGAAGCGCGCCCGTCCGATGCACCAATGATTGCCTCCGTCCTGCAAGAGGCAGCGGAGTGGCTCGCCGGCGATGGCAGAAGTCTTTGGTCAGCAGCCGAGATTGGCCACGAACGCGTCCTGCGGGACGCGAGCGAAGGGCTCTTCCACGTTGCTCGTCTGGACGGGCAATTGGCTGGCGTGATGAAGTTCGAGCTGGAGGACGCCTATTTTTGGCCCGAGGTCATGCCGGGCACCTCGGCCTTCGTTCACAAGCTCGCCGTACGCCGAGCGTGGGCGAAGAAGGGCGTCTCGACCGAACTGTTGTCCTATGCTCGAACTCGAGCTCAAGAGCTTGGACGTGTCCACCTTCGCCTGGACTGCGTCGCGGACCGCCAAGGGCTGCGAAACCTGTATGAAGGCTTCGGCTTTTCCCTGCACAGCGTCGTCGAGATAGGGGCCTCCTCGTATGCGCGGTATGAGCTGCCGACGCCGACGGCAACACCGTAGGGACGAGGAATGACGCCGACCGGCTACAGTCGGCCAAGAGCGGACGCACAAGCTTCAGCGTTGATTTCAGCTAGGCTGTTGCGTCGCGCCCTGAGGTGCGATGGCAAACACATAGGGCTGCCATCACTTCATCAGACGTTGCAGCGACATAGCCAACGCCCCGAGCAGGCCAACCATGGCCACTACAGTGAAGTAGTCCAGACAGGCCATCAGAGTCGCCTGCTGCGTCACCATCTGTGCCAGGTGCGCCACGGCCATCGAGTCCGCGGTGGGACCGGCGCCGTTGGCGAAAAGCGCTTGGCTCAGTGTCCGAACGGCCTGGGTGTAGATTGGGTTGCCGTTCTCGAAACGCGTGGCGAGGGACATGTAGTGCTCGGTGCTTCGCCACTGCAGCAACAACGTCGATGAGGCAACCCCGAGCGCAGTGCCGAACTGGGCGAGCATGTTCTTGAGTTGCTGGGCATGCGACAGAACGGCGTCGTCGTGTTGCACATCCCGGAAGGTGTGCATCGCCGTGGTCGCCATCACGAACATCAGGAAGATGCCGTTGAAGGCCAGGGCCGGCAAGATGTCAGTCCAGATGTGGACGTCGCCAGTCAGCCGGGAAATCTGAGCGCCGAATATGGTCAACGAGACGAAGCCGCCCACCAAAAATTTCTTGGGCCCGGGCCATCTCGGCAGTGCCCACATCATCAAGACCCATGCCAACAGCGCGCTCGACAGACCAAGGGTCTGAATGCGCCCGACGACATCCCAAGGGACGCCGAGACCACGCTGGAACAGCACGGGCAAGATGAGGTTGTTGGCGCCCAGCAGCACATAGCAGAGCATGAACAAGGCAACGCCAAAGATGTATCGAGGGCGCCTCAGGGCTTGGAGCGCCAGCAAGGGGCGCTCGTAGTTCCGGAGCACCTGGAAGAAGTAGTACATCGCCAGTGCGCCACACCCAAGGATGGTGACCAACATCGTCGTATCGGTGAAGAAGTCGTACTGGCTCCGCTGGATGGCGTAGAGCACCAGGAAGCTACCGCAGGCAAGGCTCATGAAGAGCACCGGGTGACTCTGGCTCCGCAGGTCGTCCTGCACGACGTCGGTGGGCAGAGACAGCTTGGCCATGACCGCGGCAGCAGCGGCCACCAGCATCAGCAGAACGAAGATTCCGCTCCACTCATCGTGGGCAACGGACAAGGACGCCAGCCCGGGCGCGAATGCAATTCCGGCCGCTAACCCGGTCGCGAAGTACTTGATGCCGATGAACCGCTGCGGGCTGGGTGGAATCAGGTTCACCAGGACCCGCCCCGTGGTCATGAATGCGGCCCCGCCCAAGCCCATGATGACGCGGCCGGCCATGAATGCTTGGTACGAGTCGCTGGCAGCACAGACGGCACTGCCAAGCATGAACAGCCCGAGCGATGCCAGCACGAAGTTCCGCCATCCAAGTCGCTCGACCAGCCAGCGCTGCCTCGAGATGGTCGAGATGGCCACTGCGGCGTACGCGACCGTGGTCAGGCTGAACTCCTCGGGCGACGCACCGATTTCACCCATGATGGGGCCCGCGGCGAAGGCAATCATCCCGGACTGCAAGAACTCGAGCAGCGTCAGCAGGAAGATGGTGACAAGCAGGGACAGGCGCGACGCTGCCTGGGTTGTTGAACTGGGGGAGGGAATCGTCTGAGAAGACACCCCATGAGGTTATGGCTGCACCAGTCCGTCGATAAGATGGTCGAATTACAACAGATTGGTGCGTCAGCGCACCAATTGGTCATGGACGACCTCAACGACCTCTACTTCTTCTCGGCCGTTGTGCAGCACAACGGTTTCTCGGCCGCCGCTCGCGCGACCGGCGTGGAGAAGACCCGGTTGAGTCGACGGGTTGCCGAATTAGAGCGCCGCCTGGGCGTGCGATTGCTTCAGCGCTCGACGCGCAAGCTCGCGCTGACTGAGGCCGGGCTGCGCTTCTATGAGCGGTGTGCCGCGGCGGTGGACGGTGCGCAGGCCGCCTACGAGAGCTTGGCCGAACTGCAGGCAGAGCCCAGTGGCAAGGTGCGACTGAGCTGCCCGGTGGTCATGGCGCAAAGCTACCTGGCCCCCATCCTGCCGGCTTACCTGGCACAGCATCCCAAAGTCAGCCTGTTCGTGGAGGCCACCGACAGGTCGGTCGCCCAGATTGAGGAGCGATTCGACCTGGTGTTGCGGGCCCGGCCACAGATGGACGGTGATGCCGGCATGGTTGTGAAGACGCTGGGAACGGCCCGGCGAATCCTGGTCGCCAGCCCGGCCTACCTTGACCGCAACGGCAGGCCTGCCAACCCATCAGAGATTTCCAACTTCGACGTGGTGAGCCAACTGGGCGACCAGCAGGACGGCGCGGCGGTCTGGTCGGTCACGAGCAGCGCCGGCGAGCAGGCCCGCGTCCGTCTCCGCCCACGCCTCGTATCCAGCGACCTGCGGGTGCAGCACCAGGCTACGCTACATGGCATCGGCATCGCGCTGATGCCCGAACCCATCGTCGCCGAGGCGCTACGCAGCCGCGCGCTCGAACAGGTGCTTCCGGAGTGGTCTGCCGGCGAGAACCTGATTCACCTCGTGTATCCGCCGCCACGCGGCATGCTGCCGTCCGTGCGCAGCCTCATCGACCACCTGGTGGAGCATCTGCCCAAGGCCATTCACGATACGCCGGCATAGCCGCGTTCAAGCCAGCGCCGACGTTTCGCGCTGGCCCAGGCGCTCCTGCAGGAACTCGATGAAGCGCTGCACTTTGGCGGGCAGTAGTCGCGTTTCCGTCAGCGCGTAGACCGGCGTCGACTTGCCCTCCCAGTCCGTCAGTATCCGCTGCAGGCGGCCTGCGGCCACATCCTCTGCCACGATTTCCACGGGCAGCAGCACGACGCCCAAGTCCAGCGTGGCCAAGCGACGGAACATGCCGACGCTGTTGACCAGAAAGCGCCCGCCGACCTCGACCTGGACGGATTCGGTGCCACGGTGCAGTTCCCAGGTCGCGGCCTTCGCAAAGCCAAGGCACTCGTGCTGCGAGAGGTCTGACGGATGGGTTGGCTCGCCCGCGACCTTCAGGTAGCCAGGCGAGGCATAGGCCTGCACCGACAGCCGCGCCAGCAACCGGGCAATCAGGTTCGAGTCGGGCAGTTCGCCCATGCGGATTGCCACATCGAACGGCTCGGAGACCAAGTCCACACGCCTTGGCGTCAGGTCGAAGTCGAAGGCGATGCCGGGATATCGGCGCGCAAATTCCGCCACCAGGGGCGCCATGTAGATGGTCGCGAAGTCCACCGGTAGCGATGCGCGCAGAACGCCGCTGGGCTGAGCCAGCATTTCGCCCAACTGCTCGTGCGCGATGCGGGCCTCGTCCACGATGCGCCGGCAGCGCTGGTAGTAGACCTGACCGGCCTCGGTCAACTCGACCTTGCGCGTCGTCCGGTGCAGCAGCCGCAAGCCGATGGCCTTCTCCAGCGCGCCGATGCGGCGCGACAGCGTCGAGTTGGGCACCCCGGTCACATCTGCAGCTCCTCGAAAGCTGCGGGCGTGGGCCACCTCCACGAACAGCGCCATATCGTTCAACAGCTCCAAAGTGATTGCTCCATTTGTGCACCAATGTTTGCCAATTTACCGTATTTATCTCTAGGCAGGAACAAACGAACATTCCCACATCGCATTCACACAGGAGAAATTCGATGCCCAAAGGAACCGCAGTCATCACCGGCGCCGCCAACGGCATTGGCCAGGCCTACGCGCAGCGGTTGGCCGCTGATGGCTTCGACATTGCCGTCGCCGATGTCGTCGAGGCATCCGCCACTAAGGCGCTGGTCGAAGCTGCCGGCCGCAAATTCTTCTCGTCCCTGGTGGATGTGACCTCGCCCGAATCGACGCTGAAGTTCGCCGCGGATGTCGGCGAGACCCTTCCGCCGGTGGTGGCCCTGGTCAACAACGCCGGCATCTATCCCTGGAAGTCTTTCGCAGACACCGACTACGCGCTGTGGCGCAAGGTGCTCGGCGTCAATCTGGACGGCGCGTTCCTGATGAGCAAAGCCTTCATCCCCGGCATGGTCGAGCGCAAGCTCGGTCGCATCGTCAACGTGCCTAGTCGGAGTTGTCTCCTTCCTGTGCTCGCTGGACTCGGCTTTCGTGACCGGTCAGACCATCGTCGCCGACGGCGGGCAAGCCCGCCTGTGAGTACCCCGACCCCATTGCCTCCAACCACCCAAGCAAAAGATTGACCATGAAGCAAGTTCTTACCCCCGTCCAAATCGGCCGCCTTGTCGCCCCGAACCGTGTCGTCATGGCGCCGATGACGCGCTCCCGTGCAAGCGACGACGGTGTCGCCGGCGACATGACTGTCGCGTACTACGCGCAGCGCGCCAGTGCCGGGCTCATCATCACCGAGGGTGTCTTCCCCTCTGCCATGGGAAAGGGCTACGTACATACGCCGGGCATCGAGACCGAAGTGCAGGTGGCGGCGTGGAAGAAGGTGACTGAGGCCGTGCACGCTCGCGGCGGACGTATCTTCATGCAGCTCATGCACTGCGGCCGGGTCTCGCACCCCTCGCTGCTGAACGGCGCCATCCCCGTGGCCCCTTCTGCCATCAAGCCCGAAGGGCAGGCCTGGACCCCCGTCGGTCAGGTCGACTTCGTCACGCCACGCGAGCTGAGCCTGGAAGAGATTGCCGGTGTCATCGACGACTACAGGCAAGCAACCCGGCGCGCCATCGAAGCTGGCTTCGACGGTGTCGAACTGCACGCGGCATCGGGCTACCTGCCGGAGCAGTTCCTGTCCTCCGGCAGCAACCAGCGGCAGGACCTGTACGGTGGCTCGGTCGAGAACCGTGCGCGCTTCGTCCTGGATGTGCTCGACGCCATGGCGGCCGAAGCCGGTGCCGACCGCGTCGGCATCAAGATTTCGCCGGAGATGAACTACAACAGTATCTCCGATGCGGCTCCGCAAGAGACGTACACCTACTTGGTCGACAAGCTGAAATCTTGGGGCCTGGCCTACCTGCACGTGGCCCTGTTCGGCTCGCCAAAGGTCGACTACCACGCGTTGCTGCGGTCACAGTTCGAAGGCGCTTACCTGATTGGCAGGGGCCTCACGCAGGAAGCCGCCGAGACGCTGCTCAAGGAAGACAAGGCCGATGCCACTGTGTTCGGCGCGCCGTTCCTCGCTAATCCGGACCTGCCGGAACGCTTCCGGGTAGGCGCCGAGCTCAATGCGCCGGACCGCACCACCTTCTTCGCACCGCCGACCGCCAAGGGCTACATTGATTACCCAGCGCTGGTCCCCGCCGAGGTCGATTGAGGTGGCTTAACGCCACGAGGAGCCTATGCCATGACCGCCACCATCGCCCGCATGCAGCGCGCCAATCGGGGAACGCAGTTCCGCGCTTACCGCCTGCACGGTTCTGACCCCGCGCAGCTCGACCCCTTCATGGGCATCGACCACGCCTGGATGAGCGCGCCCACGTTCCCGCCGCATCCGCATGCGGGATTCTCTGCAGTGACCTACCTGTTCCTCGATTCGGAGACAGGCATTGCGAACCGCGATTCGCAAGGCAACAGGACTCTGATTGAGCCTGGTGGCCTGCACTGGACGGCTGCAGGACGCGGCGTGGTGCATGAAGAGAATCCGGCGGTGCTGGGGAGCACAACGCACCTGCTGCAAATCTTCGTAAACCTGCCCGAAAGCCGCCAGACCGACGCTCCGTTCGCGTTGACCTTGCAGCCGCAGGACGTACCCGTGGTGCAACGCTCCGGAGCGCGGGTGCGTGTGCCCCTGGGCAGCTTCGATGGCGTTCGCTCGCCGTTGTCGCCACCGACCGACGTCACCTTGCTGGACGTCACGCTTGAGGAGAACGCTGAACTCGAGGTGCCAGTCCCAGCGGGGCAGCGCGCCTTCTTTATGCCTGTCTTCGGCAGCGCCGAAATCGACGGCCAGAGCTTTGGCCTGGACGACCTGGGTGCGCCCATCCTTCCTACCGGAACCGATGCGTCGACGCATAGGCTTGTGGCAAACGCGGGCGGTGCCAAGGTTGCGGTCTTCATCGGCAAGCCGCTGCACCAACCCATCCTGTCGAATGGTCCGATGGCCTTCGCGAACCGGGACAACCTGGCCTCAGCGGCAGCCGCCTATCACCGTGGCGATATGGGAAGCCTTTGAAGGGCAGCCACACACCATCGGGGCACGTGTCCCATTTGCCCCATTCACATCCAAGGAGCTACATCATGAAGTCTGAACAATTCACCGCCGAGAACTCTGCCTTGCTGCTCATCGACCATCAGGTCGGCACCATGCAGCTCATCAAGAACATCGACAAGGACCTCGCAGCCAAGCAGTCGATTGCCTTGGCCAAGATGGCGAAGATTCTGAACATGCCGGTCATCATCACGTCGAGTCAGGAAGACCGGGCGCAGGGCCCCATCCTGCCGGAGATTGCGCAAATCTTGCCGGAAGCACACGCGGCACGCGTCAAGCGTCCGGGCGTAGTGAACGCCTGGGCCTACCCTGACTTCAAAAAGGCCGTGCTTGCGACCGGACGCAAGAACCTCATCATGGCCGGTGTGACCACCGACGTCTGTCTCATCTTCCCCGCCATCGACGCAGCGACGGAAGGTTTCGGCGTGCAGGCCGTGATGGATGCATCGGGCTCCCCGAGCGACCTGAGCGAAGAGTTCTCGCGCCAACGCATGCACGATGCCGGCGTCGTGCTGACTGCCACGAACACGCTCATGGCGGAAATCGCGCAGGACTGGTCCACCCCCAACGGTCAACAACTCATCGGGTTGCTGTTCTCCGACGTGTTCCCGGCGCTGGGCGCTGGCATCGCCTAAGTCGCCAGCCGCAGTTGTGGGCCGAGGTCTTCGCACTTCGGCCCAGCAGCTGCCGTAGACCTTCCCACACCTGAATTGCCATGGGTTCCCAACCGCACATCGTCATCGTGGGAGGTTCGCTCGCCGGGCTCACTCTCGCGCTGGCTTGTGCTTCTCGGGGGATTCCGGTGCATGTGGTGGAGCGCGCAGCCCAGCGTGCGGATGGCGGCGACAGCCTGAGCGTGAGCCTCGCTGCGATTGCCGCCACCACGGGCCACGACCCTCGCGTCTATCCAACACTGCCAGTCGTACCCGCTTACCGCGACCGTCATCTAACGACTTGGCCCGCACTCTATGCATGGTTGCGCGGCCGAGCTCTCGAGACGGCAGGCATCATCCTCGACGAGGGCAAGATGGTGGCCTCGGTGCACAACCTCGCGTCGGGAGCGGAACTCCTCTTCTCAGACGGCACGAAGATGTTGGCCGATGTCGTCATCGGCGCCGATGGCTATCACAGCGTCGTCCGCAGAGCGATTGCGCCAGAGGCGCCCTACGCGCGCTACGCGGGCTATCTCGTGTGGCGCGGTCTCGTGGAAGAGCAGACGCTGACACGGCCAGTTTCCTGGCCTTCGAGCGGCGGTCTATGGATAGATTTTGAGGAGGGATATCGTCTGGTGGCTGCGGTTCTTCCGGGTCGAGATGGTTCGTTAGAAATCGGCAGACGCCAAGTCACCTTCGCCTGGTTCGATGCACACCGCGAAGACCTGCTCCGTGCCACGAGCCGCCTCACGCGTGACGGTTACCTTGTCGGAACGCTTGGACGCGGAAGCATTGACTCAGATGTACGTGCCGAGCTTCTGGAGATGGTCCCGAAGTTGTGGCCGAAGACATGGGCGGAGGCCGTTGCAACTGGCGTGCAATCGACCGCATCGCTCAGTGGCGCACCCATCGCAGAGTACCTGCCCGACAAATTGGCAGTAGGCTCCCTAGCGCTTGTCGGCGATGCCGCGCATGTTGTTTCGCCTATGACAGGAAGCGGCCTGGCAACCGGTGTGGACGATGCCATGATGTTGGCCCGCATACTTGCAGCACGTCCCGCGGGCGAGCCTGCCTTCAAGGCGCTTTTGCGCTACCAAGCTGCACGATTGCCCTACGTGCGCGCCTTGGTCCAGCACTCGCGCCGGCTAAGCGCAGAGTACGCTCAGTTTGCACTTCAGGACTGAGCAGCTAGTCGGCACGGCCGACAGTTCGGCCGCCTTCAACAAACTACGAGAGTTGAACGGCTGCTTTCGAGAAATCCGGACTTCGGCTTTGGGCCAAGGCCGTGTGCAAACGCTCGGCTTACAGTGCGCAGAACATTACTTGAACGCGGCGAAGTGCCAGAAGCAGTTTGTCCAGTAGGCGGCGCGCAGCAAGTGCGCCGGGGTCGTTCGAATCGGTCGTCAGAGGGGCCTTATAAGGCTCACGCCTCCATCAATCTCATCGCCTTCATCGTCCTGGCGATACCCAAGATCGCGATGACCCTCTTCAGGTTGTAAGCCAACACGTGCAGGCTCATCTCGGTGCCCACGTGCTCCAGTTTCCTCGTCAGGAAGTGCGTCCAACCCATCCAGACGCGTTAGAGATTGCTGAGCAAACTGAGATGTGATTTCGACAGCGGGTACGGGCATGCCGTCGATCACAAACGCCGTGAAGCGATCGAACGAAATGCCCCCGCGCGTAGGTTCTGCCCTGCGGCCCAGTCGAACGGCAGCTTCCGAGGCAGCCCGCGGAATGGCGGTGCCGGGCCGGTTGCTCCAGCTCAACAAGCTCACGCAGATGTCTGCAACGGGCACGAAGGAGCCGGTCATGCTGGCATCACTGAACGTCCGTTCCCGCTGCTGCGCAGCGGTCGTATGACGGTTGGCTGCCGTAGGGCACGGGAGGGCCCATCTCTCTGTCAGTATCGACCGCCGTCGGGCGGCTTCACAGCAGTTGCTGCCGCACTCGGCCGCTCGGCGAACGCACGCTGTGACGCCGAGCGCGGTCATTCAGGAGCCGCGACTCGTGGCGCAGCCAATTTCGTTTTATGCGGCCGACTGCAAACACGCTGTTGACGCTGGACGAGCGGAGCAACAGAAGTGGTGTGAAGCTCCTACCTTGGAGTCGGAACTTCTCGCAGACTGTGCTTTGGGTCCGACCCTTCGGCAGGTGGCCTGTAGCGTCGAACCGGTGACGTGTGCCCTGGCGACGCACCCGGCCAAGGGTGCGCGGCAGCGCCCTGTCAGGGTGGGCTGAAGCGGTCCAGCGAGAGACCGTCCAAGCTTCGGCTGTACCTCGAAACATCCCCGCCGAAAGCAAGTGTCGCCTCGCGGGCGGCTTCGATGACCTGTCGACATGCCGCGAACATCGCCTCCGCCGCGGTGAGCCGTTCTCGGGGGGCCGACAACGCGAGGGCGCCGGTCAGTTCTCTAGTTACCCCGAACACAGGCGCCGCGACCGAGGCTGTCTCAGGATCTCGCTCACCGTACGAGGTTGCCCAAAACTGATCACGAATACCGCTGAGATCCGCTGCATAAGGTTGCGCGAACGCCAACAAGATCTTTCCCGAGGCGCCCTGCTCGATGGCGTATTCCTGGCCGACCCGCACGGACGCACGCACAGAACGGGAAGGCTCCACCCGAAACACCGCGATGCGCATGTTCCCGCTTCGCACGTAAAAGGACGCAGTTTCTCCGCTCGCCGCGCTCAATTGCTTGAGCAACGGCTCGATTACATCGCCCACCTGGAACGAGCGCTGGTAGATCGCCGCGAGCCGCAACGGCTGGGGACCGATCGAGTATTGCCCCTCCGGCAGTTTGCGGATGAAGCCCCCGTGCTCCAGGGCTGCCAGCAAGCGCAGCACCGTGCTCTTGTAGAGACCTGTGCGATTGGATAGCTCCGTCAGCGAGAGGCGGTCATCGGTGGCGCCGAACGCTGCGAGCAGCGCGAAAGCCCGGTCCAGGACGGCCACGCCACTCGAATCGTTTGTCGCTGGCTGGGAGAGATTCGTATCGGTCATCGAAGGCATTTGGAAAGGGGTCTGCTTCGCCGGTGGCGCAGGCGCTTCCCCCAAGTTTGACACGCGGTGTTCGCTGCAAATTTGGTAACGAATACGCGTCGAACAAAAGGGTTTACCCGCATACGGAGAAGGCCAATCGCTCTCTATAGTTCTATCCAACAGATCATAGTTCTGTGTAGCAGAACAGTCAGAACTTGAGTTACCGCTTCGGACCTTGGAGACATCCACATGCATTCCTTTTCTTTGTCAGTTTCCTGTTCATGAAGGACGAGTGATGAGCACGAGCAACTACCTTCCCGTCAGGGACGACTGGCTGGCCAGCCACAAGGAAGAAATCCTCGAGCCCGACCTGCCGATCATCGACGCCCATCACCACTTCTACGACCGCGCGGATTGGGTTTACCTGGCGGACGACTACTTGGCGGATGCGCGTTCAGGGCACAACGTCGAGGCCTCGGTCTACATGCAGGCGCTGACGCGCTACCGCACCGACGGATCCGCTGAAATGAAACCCGTGGGCGAAACCGACTACGTCGTGGCGGCCACTTCACAAGACGACGGGCTGCTTCCACAAATCGCCAAGGGGATCATCGGATACGCCAATCTTCGCTGCGGCGCGGAGGTGGGCGATGTACTACGAAGCCACATCGAAGCCGGCATGGGGCGCTTCCGCGGCATTCGCCACCTGACCACCTGGGATGCGCATCCTTCATTGGTCAACCCGCTCACGGCCGCTCCGAAGGGGCTGCTGTTGGACCGGACCTACCGCCAGGGCGTCGCCCAGCTTCAGCCGTTGGGCCTGAGCTACGACGCATGGCTTTTCTTCCCGCAGCTGCCGGAACTCCTCGATCTCGCCAGGGAGTTCCCAGAGACGAAGGTCATCATCAATCACTGTGGCGGCATCGTGCGCATTGGCGCGTACCAGGCTCGCCGCTCCGAGATCTTCGACACCTGGTCGAAGTCCATGCGCGAGCTCGCGGCGTTGCCTAACGTATTCGTCAAGCTCGGAGGCCTCGGGATGAGGATCAACGGGTTCGATTTCGAGAAGGGCGTGAAGCCCCCGAGCTCCCAGCAGCTTGCGGATACCTGGACGCCCTGGATGCACTCATGCATCGAAGCTTTCGGTGCGCAACGCTGCATGTTCGAGAGCAATTTCCCGGTCGACAAAGGCTCCTACAGCTATGCCACCTGCTGGAACGCCTTCAAGCGTCTCACCTCCGGCGCGACCTCGGCTGAGCGCCACGCACTGTTCAAAGGCACCGCGAGCCAGGTCTATCGCCTCGCCTGATCCAAGCACCCCAGTCCTGTCACTCAATTTCCCACTCGGAGACACTCCCATGAAAGCTCAAAAATCTGCTCCTCGCGTCGCCATGGTTCTCGGCCTCGCGCTCTGCTCGGCCGTTGCCGGCGCGCAAACCAATTTTCCGTCTCAACCCATCAAGGTCATCGTGCCGTTCCCACCGGCCGGTGGCACCGACGTCCTAACGCGCCTCGTCGCCAACGAAGTGACTCTGAAGGACAACAAGTGGACCTTCATCGTCGACAACAAGCCCGGCGCCGGCGGCAACATCGGCCTTGATGCAGTCGCGAAGGCGAAGAAGGACGGCTACACGGTCGGCACGGGGCAGACCGCGAACCTCGCTATCAACCCGACCCTTTACACCAAGGTCCCGTTCGACGCGCTCAAGGATTTCGCGCCGGTTGTGCTGCTGGCATCGCAACCCCTGGTGCTGGTGGTGCGCGCCGACTCGCCCATCAAGAGCGTTGCCGACCTCAAGTCCCAGTCCGAGAAGAAGCAGCTCGGGATGGCATCGGCCGGCACGGGCACGGTCGGTCACGTTGGCGGGGAGATGTTCGCGCGGCGTGCGGGCATCAAGGTGATGCACGTGCCGTACAAGGGGGCCGGCCCTGCTACCACCGACCTGCTGGGCGGCCAGACCGACATCTACTTCGCCACGCCACCCAGCGTGATCTCGATGATCAAGGCTGGCAAGCTGCGCGCGGTCGCCGTGACTTCGCTGAAGCGCATCGACGTCCTGCCGAACGTGCCGACGGTTGCCGAGTCGGGCTACCCCGGCTTTGTCGCGGAAGACTGGAAGGCGGTCGTCGCGCCGGTCGATACGCCGCCCGAAGCCATCGCGAAGATCAACCAGGCCATGAACACCGCGCTCGCCCGACCCGAGGTCGTGGCACGGCTCAAAGACGAAGGCAGCGTCGCGCGCGGCGGCACGCCTGCCGAGCTCGGTGCCTTCTTGAAGAGCGAGCACACCCGATGGGGCGCCGCCGTCCGCGAATCGGGCGCCAAGCTCGACTAACAGCCTATCCAAACCCAGGAGACTTCCATGCAATTCAACCGTATCCGTCGTGCCGTTCTTGTCGCCGGCGTCGCCACCCTTCTGAGCACACCGGTGCTCGCGCAGAACAAACCCATCACGATCATCGTGCCCTACGCACCGGGAGGCAGCGCAGACCTGGTGACACGCGTCATTGCTCAGTTCGCCGCGCCCGGCGTCGGCGCACCTTTGATCGTCGACAACCGCACGGGCGGTGGCGGCGTCGTCGGCTGGGGCGCCGCCGCACGTGCCGTTCCGGACGGCAACACACTGCTGACGGTCGAGCTCTCATACGCGATCGCCGCGGGCCTGATCCCCACGCTGCCGTTCGATCCGCTGAAGGCCTTCACCCAGGTCACGACCGCCGTCAAGGTGCCTCACGTTCTGGTGGTCAATCCGGCAGTGCCCGCCAAGACCGTGCAGGAGTTCATCGCACTGGCCAAGGCGCAGCCCGGAAAGCTCAACTACGGCTCCGGCGGCAACGGCACCAACACACATCTGGCTGGCGAACTGTTCAAGAGCACGACCGGAACGAACATCGTGCACGTGCCGTACAAGGGCGCCGGCGCCGTCCTTACTGACCTGATGGGCAACCAGGTGCAGGCACTCATCACGTCCGTGCCCACTGCCTTGCCACACATCAAGAGCGGGAAGCTGCGGGCACTGATGGTGACCGGTTCCGAACGCAATGCCATGCTGCCCGACGTTCCGACGGCCAAGGAAGCTGGTATCCCGAAGATGGACATTGACTACTGGATTGGCATCGGCGCGCCAGCGGGCACACCCCCTGCCGTGATTGACAAGCTCAACAAGGAATTCAACGCAGCGCTGGCGCAGCCCGACGCCAAGAAGAAGATCGCGGAGATGGGCCTCACCGTGGTCGCCAACACGCCGGCGCAGGCGAACCAACTGGTCGCCAGCGAGATCCAGCGCTGGAGCGCAGTCATCAAGCAAGCCGGCATCAAGGCCGACTGAAGGAGATAGAAGTGACTCGACCACTCCAAGGCATTCGCGTTCTCGATCTGACCAACGTTTTGGCTGGCCCCTTCGCTTGCCACCAACTCGCGCACATGGGCGCTGACGTGATCAAGGTGGAGACGCGCAACGGGGGAGATCTGGCGCGACAGCTCGGCGCCGATGCTGACCTGAACAAGCGCTTCATGGGCGTCTCGTTCCTCGCTCAGAACCCCGGCAAACGCTCCATCACCATCGACTTCAAGCACCCGACCGGCAAGGAAGTGTTTCGCAAGCTCGTGCAAACAGCCGACGTCGTTATCGAGAACTTCCGCCCCGGCGTCATGAAGCGCCTGGGTCTCGGGTACGAAGAGCTGCTGCAAGAAAATCCGAGCTTGATCTACTGCGCCATTTCCGGCTTCGGGCAGGATGGCCCGCTTCGTGACCTGCCCGCCTACGACCAAATCATCCAGGGCATGTCCGGCGTGATGAGCATCACCGGAGCGCCCGAGAATGCGCCCTACCGTGTGGGCTACCCCATGGCCGACACGATCGGCGGAATTACGGCGGCATTCGCGGTTGCTGCCGCGCTTGCAGAGCGCAACCGCGAAGGCGGTGTGTTCATCGACGTGTCGATGCTCGAGGCGGTCATGGCCACCATGGGATGGGCTGTCTCCAACCACCTGATCGCAGATCGCGAGCCCAAGCCGATGGGCAACGAAAACGTCACGGCCAGTCCCTCGGGCACTTTCCGAACCGGGGATGGCCTCCTCAACATCGCTGCCAACAAGCAGGAGCAGTTCGAGGCGGTCTGCCGCGTGATCGGCAGACCCGAACTGATCGAAGACGAGCGCTTTATCGAGCGCCAGAGCCGGCTGCAGCATCGCTTCGAACTGAAGGCCGCCCTCGAGGAAGCCATGGCGGCAAAGTCCACCGACGAATGGTGGAAGCTCTTTAACCAGGCCGGTGTCCCTGCCGGGCCGGTGTACAGCGTGCCGCAGGCGCTCGACCATCCGCAGGTGGCTGACCGCGGAATGGTGGGCACCTTCGAGAATGCGCCGGGCGTTGGCCGAGACATTCGACTCGTTCGCACCGGTTTCAAGGTCAACGGGCAAGCACCTCGTGTCGAGACGCCGCCGCCGACTCTGGGCCAGCATTCAGAGGAAATTCTTGTGAGCCTTGGCTATTCGGCCACCGAGATCGAGGCTCTCCGAGTGGAGAAGGCGATATGAGCACGAAGACTGTCGAGAGTGTCGAGCAAGGCGTACGTGATTGGTGGCGCACATCAATCATCGATATGGCGCCGGGCGAGATCCGCTACCGCGGCTATCCGATCGAGGAACTGACGGGCCGTGTCAGCTTTGCGCAGATGGTCTGGCTGATGACGCGCGGCGATCTGCCGAGCGAAGGCCAGGGACGGCTTCTGGACGCTGCATTGGTCTCCGCCGTCGATCATGGACCGCAAGCTCCGAGCATCGGAATCGCCCGAATGGCTGCCACCTGCGGTGTGGGGCTCAACAACGCCATGGCGTCTGCTCTCAACGTGCTGGGCGACATCCATGGCGGCGCGGGGGAGCAGGCGGTGGAGATGTACCAGAACATCGCGGCCCGGATCGACGGCGGTGAGGAATTCGTCGCCGCGGTCGGTGCCGGCCTGGACGATGCCATCTCGGTCCACGGGAAGTTCGTGTCGGGCTTCGGACATCGTTTCCATCCGATCGATCCTCGCGCTCCCCGGCTCCTGGAACTGGTTGACCGTGCTGCCGAAGCAGGCGACGTCGATGGCAGGTTCGCGAAGATCGCCCGCGGGGTGGAGGACGAACTCGCTGCTCGAAAGAACGGCAAGCGGATTCCCATGAACATCGACGGCGCGACGGCTGTGATCTATGCCGAGTTGGGATTTCCGGCACCGCTCGCGCGGGGGCTCTTCTGCCTGTCGCGCTCGGTCGGCATCCTGGCGCATGCGTGGGAGCAGACGCAACAGGGAGGGCGCAACAAGGGCCCCATTCCGCGCGAGTACATCTGGCAATACGACGGCCCACCGCAAAGGCCATTGCCTGGCGCGGCCTAGTCGCAGCGCCGGCGTCAACAGCGCCTAGCAGGCGCCGCGCCCCATCTCACACCAAGCCGCTGCGGACATCCGCAGCATGGCGGATGTTCCGTCGGGGTCGCTGCGCCCGCAAGCAGCGAGTGCTGTCTGCCCGTCGGCGGGCAAGGAGACTTTGATGTTGCTGTTACTCGGCTATGGCATGGTGGCCACCTTCATGGTGCTCATCATGACCAAGCGCATGTCGGCGCTTGTTGCGCTGGCACTGGTTCCCATCGCGTTCGGGCTTGTTGCGGCGTCACCCGATGCGGTTGGCAAGATGATGATGGAAGGCATCACCAAGCTGGCACCCACTGGCGTGATGCTCACGTTCGGCATCCTGTATTTCAGCATCATGACCGATGCGGGGCTGTTCGACCCGTTGATCAGGCTCATCGTCAGATTCGTCGGGCACGATCCGCTCAAACTGCTGGTGGGCACAGCCGTGATGGGCACCGCGGTAGCGCTCGATGGTGACGGAGCAACAACCTACGTGATCTGCGTGACGGCGCTGTTGCCTCTCTACCAACGGTTGGGTGTGCGTCTACAGTATCTGGCGACGGTGTTGCTCATGTCGATCGGGATCATGAATATCGTTCCTTGGGGAGGGCCCACCGCGCGAGCCGCCGCCGCCATGCACGTGGACGTCGCGGACGTGTTCTTGCCGCTCATCCCAGTCATGCTGATGGGCTTCGCCTACCAGGTTGGCATTGCTGCCTACTTCGGCCTGCGCGAACGCCGCAGGATCGGCGCGCTGACGATGCCGGACGTGGAGAATGCCGTTCTTGCAGACATCGATGGCTCCAAGGACATCCGGCGGCCAGCCATGATGATCCCGAACCTGCTGCTGACGCTGGCCCTTCTCTACGCAATGATTAAGGGTATCCTGCCCCTGCCCGCCCTGTTCCTGATTGCCACGGCGATCGCGTTGCTCCTCAACTACCCCAAGCTGAAAGATCAGCACGCGCGCCTCGCGACCCACGCTTCAAATGTTCTCGCCGTGGTTTCCTTGATCTTTGCAGCAGGGATCTTCACGGGCATCCTCTCCGGCACGGGCATGCTGAAGGCCATGTCGGATGGCTTGTTGAACGTGATGCCCGGCTGGCTGGGTCCGTACATGGCGCCCGCAACCGCCTTGCTCAGCGCCCCGGCCACCTATGTTTTGTCGAATGACGCCTTCTATTTCGGGGTGCTGCCGATCCTGGCCGAAACCGCTGCAACGTACGGTATCTCGGCCGCCGAGATGGCCCGCGCCTCGCTGCTCGGGCAGCCTCTGCATCTGCTGAGTCCGCTCGTGGCATCGACCTATCTGCTCGTGGCGCTGTTGGACATCGAATACGGGGACAACCAGCGATCTTCGTTGTTGTGGGTGCTCGGGCTGGTCGTGGTCATGGTGATCGGCGCGTTGGTAATTGGTGTTATTCCGCTCGTCTCGAAGGCGTGACGCCGTTGTGGTTTTGAAGCGGCGGTCCACCCACCTGCCGCTTGCCCTGTCAGATTGAACAACTAGGAGAATTATGTGAAAGCCGCTCAACTCTTCGTCAAGGCGCTCGAGAACGAAGGTGTGGAATACATCTTCGGCATCCCGGGTGAGGAGAACATCGATGTGATGGACGCGCTGCTCGACAGCCCCATCAAGTTCGTCACTTGTCACCACGAACAGGGCGCGGCATTCATGGCCGACGTCTACGGCCGACTCACTGGTCGGGCCGGCGTGTGCATGTCCACGCTCGGTCCCGGTGCCACCAACCTGATCACCGGCGTCGCCGACGCCAACATGGATCGCGCGCCAGTCGTGGCGATCGCCGGCCAAGGTGCGACCACCCGTCTCCACAAGGAGAGCCACCAGATCCTGGACCAGGTCAGCCTGTTCAAGCCCATCACCAAGTACGCCGCCCAGATCCTGGCGCCCGAAATAGTGCCGGAGGTGGTGCGCAAGGCGTTCAAGGTCGCACAGACCGAGAAGCCGGGGGCTGCCTTCATCGACTTCCCCGAGAACGTGGCCGAGATGGAAGTCGACAAGCAGCCCATCAAGGTCCAGACGGCGTACACCCCCGAGGCGCCCGCCCACAAGATCGAACAGGCCGCCAAGTTGATCGGTGCAGCCAGGGCGCCGGTGATCCTCGCCGGCAACGGCGTGATCCGCCAGGGCGCCGCAGAGGCACTCGTCACCTTTGCCGAGGTGCTGCGTATTCCCGTCGCGAACACCTTCATGGCCAAGGGCGTCGTTCCGTTCACGAACGAACTGTCGCTAGGCACCATCGGGCTCAAGGCCACCGACCTCCCGTGGTTCGCCCTCGAGAAAGCCGATGTGGTCATCTGTGTCGGTTACGACATGGTCGAGTACCACCCGGACATGTGGAACCCCAATGGAGACAAGACGATCATCCATATCGACGGCCTTGCCGCGGAGGTCGACGAGCGTTACATCGTGGCCGTCGGCGCCCTGGGGGACATCCAGTCGTCGCTGCGGGCCATCGCACTGCGGGCGAAGCCTCAGCCGTCGGTGCCCTTCACTGCGGTTCGCCGTGCGATCGTGGAAGACCGTGCCGAGCATGCAAACGACACGGCATTTCCAGTCAAGCCCCAGAAAATCGTCTGGGACTTGCGGGAGGCTCTCGCCCCCGACGACATCGCGATTTCCGACGTCGGCGCTCACAAGATGTGGATGAGCCGCATGTACAAGGCGGAGCGCCCGAACACCTGCATCATCTCCAACGGCTTCGCTGCCATGGGCATCGCGGTTCCTGGTGCTATTGCCGCGAAGCTAGCCTACCCGGAGCGGAAGATCGTGGCGGTGACTGGTGACGCCGGCTTCATGATGAATTCGCAGGAGATCGAGACGGCCTTGCGCATGAATACGCCGATCGTCGTGTTGATCTGGAACGATTCGGAATATGGCCTGATCACCTGGCACCAGTTGCGCCATTTCGGCCGCCCCAGTCACATCACTTTCAACAATCCAGACTTCGTCAAATACGCCGAAAGCTTCGGTGCCAAGGGCTATCGCGTCGAGCGCGCTGAGGATCTGCTTCCCACGCTGAGGCAGGCAATCGCCGACGACACTGTGGTGGTGATCGACTGCCAGGTTGACTATGGCGAAAACATGAAGCTGACACATCGCCTGAAGGCGCTGAAGTCGCCCTTGTGAGGCCACCAATGGAAGTTCGTTCACCTTTCGACGGTAGTCTGATTGCGACCGTGGCCGTGGCGGGCGACGCCGAGATCGAGCGAGCCTTGTCCACGGCGTATGCCCTGTTTCGCGACCGCTCTGCCTGGCTGCCCCCCGCTCGCCGTATCGAGATCCTGCGCAAGGCGGCTAGGCTCATGGAGGAGCGCGCGGAGTCACTGGCCTTGGAAGCCGCGCGGGAGGGGGGCAAGCCATTGCTGGACTCGCGCGTTGAAGTTGCGCGGGCTATCGACGGCGTTCAGCTATGCGTCGACGCGCTGCGGACCGAGGGCGGCCACGTGGTGCCGATGGACATTAACTCCGCATCGGCGCGGCGCGTTGCGTTCACCCATCGGGAACCCATTGGCGTGGTGGTGGCGGTCAGCGCCTTCAATCACCCGCTGAACCTGATCGTGCATCAGGTCGGTCCGGCGATCGCTGCGGGCTGCCCGAGCATCGTCAAGCCGGCTGGCGATACACCGCTCTCCTGCCTGCGCTTTGTCGAGATCTTGCACGAGGCGGGACTGCCGCAAGCCTGGTGCCAGGCGCTGGTCATCGA
Organism: Variovorax sp. J22R115; assembly: GCF_030317005.1. Taxonomy (NCBI): domain Bacteria; kingdom Pseudomonadati; phylum Pseudomonadota; class Betaproteobacteria; order Burkholderiales; family Comamonadaceae; genus Variovorax; species Variovorax sp. J22R115. The sequence continues at coordinate 348,760 of NZ_JASZYM010000006.1, forward strand.
TGACACCGCCCTGGCGACCCGGCTCGTCGCGGATCGGCGCGTCGGATTCCTGAGCTTCATCGGCAGCGCCCGCGTCGGCTGGATGCTTCGCTCGAAGCTGGCACCCGGCGCCCGCTGCGCGCTCGAGCACGGTGGCGTCGCGCCAGTTCTTGTTGCCGAGGATGCCGACCTCGACGCAGCACTGCCGAAACTCGTGAAAGGCGGCTTCTACCATGCCGGACAGGTGTGCGTGTCGGTCCAGCGCGTCTATGCGCACCGTTCGATCTGCGACAACCTCGCGCGCCGCTTGGCGGACGAGGCCCGCAAACTCAAGGTCGGCGATCCGTTGTCGGCGGAAACCGAGGTGGGCCCTTTGATCCGTCCTCAGGAGGTCGAGCGCGTGCATGCCTGGGTGCGCGAGGCCGTCGACGGCGGTGCCACGCTGCTTTGCGGGGGGAAGCCGATCTCGAGTTCCTGCTACGAGCCGACGGTGCTGCTCGAACCACCGCCGGACAGCAAGGTCTCGACCGAAGAGGTGTTCGGGCCGGTCATCTGCGTCTACGCCTACGACGAACTGGACGAGGCAATTGCGCGTGCTAACGCGCTGCCGGTCGCCTTCCAGGCTGCCGTGTTCACCCGCAGTCTCTCAACTTCAATGCACGCCTACGCGCGCTTGGATGCCTCGGCGGTGATGGTCAACGACCACACGGCATTCCGCGTCGACTGGATGCCTTTCGCCGGACTGCGCGAGTCGGGGCTCGGCGTCGGCGGCATCCCCCATACCTTTCGCGACATGCAGACGGAGAAGTTATTCGTCGGACCTTTGCCGTAGCGGGACTGTCACTTCGATGGTGTGGTCAACCAAAACAAGTCGAAGTGGCAGCCATATATGCTAGTCAAGATCGGTTGTTGCGAGCCTCGAAGGTGGCGGCGATCAAGTTCTGAGTAGATCGGCCCGTCGCGCAGCGAAGAGTCAACGGCCGCTCTTGGCAGCCTCAGTCGCTCAGCGGAGATTCTTAACCGGCCGCAAGCAGTCCTGCAGCGGTAGTAGCCGGCAGACGCGCGATTGACTGTTGATGGCCGGTTGCTTCGATTCGACAATCTCACACACATGTCTGCAAAGGGCACTGAGCCGCCCGAAGCAAGTTGCCTCACCAATGTCGGCTCAAGCTGCCGACCCCAGTCCTTGGAGAGCCTGCCGCCAGACGACCGCTCATGGCCGTGTTCGGTCCTGCGCCCCAAACTCACCAAGTCCGCTAGTGCCCCATGCGACCAAGCCGAACCATGGCCTCGCGCAGCCAGCGCACGGCTTCATCCGCGTCCGATCGTGCGTTCCAGCAAACGTACAAGCGGTAGCTGGGCAACTCGAACGGCAAGGGCAACGCGTCCAGCAGCTCCGCGTAGCGGCTAGCCACGCGCTGCGGGAAGACCGCGATTGCATCGGTGCTCGCCACAAGGTCCGTCATCTGGCTGAAGGTTGTGACGGCGGTCTGCAGATGGCGGACCAGACCGCGGCGCGCGAGGATCTGATCGATGGTGTCGTCGAGCATCGAGCGGCTCTGCCCCAGCACTACGTGCGGCATGGCGCAAAAGCCTTCGAGATCCATGCCGTTTGCATATCGAGGATGGCCACGGCGCGCCACTGCCAAGTACGTATCCTCATACAGCAGCTCCGATTCCACACCTACCGCCGGCGCCATACGGGGCAGTAGGCCGAGATCGATGTCGCCCTTGCGCAGCCTTTCAGGCAACTGACTGTAGTCCGCCAGCTCCCACGCCAGGCGGATGTGCGACCCGCAGGCCGTGAGCTCCCGGCACAACAGCGGCAGCATCGCGCGGCTGCTGTGATCGCTGCCCGAGACGCGCAGGATCCGGTCCGATTTCGCCGGGTCGAATGCGCGGTCCATGTTCAACAGGCCCTGCAGATCGTTCAATACGGCCTCGACGCGCGGCGCAAGTGTGAGCGCGAACGGCGTGGGCGCTATGCCATGGGGCGTGCGCGTGAAGAGCGGATCGTCGAAGGCCTCGCGCAGTCGCTTGAGGGAAGCGCTGACCGCCGGCTGGCTGAGGAACAAGCGAGAGGCGGCTCGCGAAACGCTGCGCTCGCGTAGCAGCGCATCGAAGGCTCGAAGCATCGCGAGGTCGATGCCGCGAATATCAGCACGATCCATATCAGTTATCCAAACATTCGAATTGATCCCGCCAAGGGGCACGCCTATCGTATGCGTAACCACAAGATGAAGGAGACCACACCATGTCCGCTCGCCGACCCCTTGGCGGCATGCAGGCGCGCCGGCGCGCCTGCGTAACCGGCCTGATCGCACTCACTCTGGCCGCTGCGGCGCCGCTCGCCTCGGCCCAGACCGGCGCCGCCTTCCCGACCAAGGTGATTCGCATCGTGCCCTTCGGCACGGCGGGCGGGCCGATCGACGTGATCGCGCGCGTTTATGCCGAGAAGCTGCAGCAGCGCTGGGGCCAGAGCGTGATCGTGGAGGCCAAGCCGGGCGCGAGCGGGATCCTCGCGTCCGACGCCGTGGCGAAGGCATCGCCCGACGGCTACACCGTGCTGTTCACCCTGCCGCTGACCCACATCAACAACGCGATCCTGCAGCCCAAGCTCCCCTATGACCCGGTGAAGGACTTTGAGACGATCTCGCAACTCGCCACCGGCGGGCCGATGCTGGTGGCGCGCGCGGACGCGCCCTACTCAAACCTCAAGGAGTTCGTCGCCTATGCCAAGCAGCACCCAGGCCTGACCTATGGCACCTGGGGCAACGGCTCGCAGGCGCACCTGATGGGCGAACTGCTCAAGCGCCAAAGCGGCATTGCGCTGACCCACGTGGCCTACAAGGCCGAGGCGGCCGCGCACAACGACATGATCGGCGGCGTGCTGGACTTCGCGTGGGCCAATCCGTCCACCGCACGCTCGCAGTCACAGGCCGGGCGCATGAAGGTGCTGGGCATTGCGGGAAGCCGCCGCGTTTCGACCATGGCCAACGTGCCCACCTTCGCCGAGCAGGGCTTCGCCGGCTTCGATCTGGACAGTTGGATCGGCGTCTATGCGCCCGCCAGGACGCCTTCGGCCGTCATCGAGCAGTGGACGCAGGCGCTTCGCGAGATTACTCGCACCCCCGAGGTGCAGTCGAAGCTGATCGCATTCGGATTCGAGCCGCTCGGCAACACGCCGGCGGAATTCAGAGCCAGCTACCAGGCCGACTTTCCGCGGGTCGCCGAGCTGATCAAGGCCGCAGGCGTGACCGCCGATTGAAGCACCAGGAACATCGATGAATTCCACGACCGCCGAAAAAGTGATCCCGATTGCCGTCGATACGGGCACTGCATATGGACGCAAGCCCGGGACCCACAACCCGACGCTGACCGAGGTGGGCCCAGGCACGCCGATGGGCGAACTGCTGCGTCGCTACTGGCACCCGATCGGGCTGGCAGGCGATGCCAGCGACACACCGCGCAAGGTCCGGGTGCTCGGTGAAGACCTGATCCTCTTTCGGGACAAGAGCGGGCGGCCCGGCCTGGTGCATCCGAATTGCGCCCATCGCGGCGCGTCGCTCTATTACGGCCGGGTCGAAGAGCGCGGCATCCGCTGCTGCTACCACGGCTGGTTGTTCGATGCGGAGGGTCACTGCCTGGAGCAGCCTTGCGAGCCTGAACTCGGGCGCGCCCGCGGCCGCATTCGGCAACCCTGGTACCCGGTGCAGGAGCTTTACGGCCTGGTCTGGACCTACATGGGGCCGCCGGAAAAGAAGCCGACGCTGCCGCGCTACGACGCGCTAGAGCGCTTTGATGAAGGCGAGATCATCGAGACCAACGATGCCAGCATCGGCGGCGGCGGGCCGCAAGTCATCCCTTGCAATTGGCTGCAGCACTACGAGAACCTGGTTGACCCTTTTCACGTGGTCGTGCTGCATTCGAGCTTCAGCGGCACCCAGTTCGTCGAGCAGATGGCTCAGATGCCTGAGGTCAGTTGGGACACGGTCGAACTCGGGGTGCGCACAACCTCTGTGCGGCGCCTGCCGGACGGCAAGGTGTTCCGACGCATCAGCCAAGCGGCCATGCCAACGTTGCGCGTCATTCCGAGCCCTCGCGTCGGACGCTACGGTCGGGTGGAGTCGCTGGGGTGGATCCTGCCGATCGACGATCGCAGCTTCCGCATCTTCGTGGTCGGCCGCGTGAGCGAAAAGGGCGAGCTAACTCGCATGCGATCGCGCATGAACGGCAAGCTCTGGGAAGAGCTTACCGAAGAAGAGCACCAGCGGATGCCCGGTGACTACGAGGCGATGGTGAGCCAGGGCGCGATCACGCGGCACTCGGAGGAGCATCTGGCGACGTCCGACCGCGGCATCGCGATGCTGCGTCGCTACCTGAAGGCGCAACTGGCGCTTCTTGAGGCAGGCGAAGACCCAGCCGGCGTGAGCTTCGACCCGGACGCGGAGCCGGTGGTCTTTGACGCCGGCAACTACCTGGAGGATCGATGAGGCTGCTGCTGGATCGTTGATCATGGTGTACGTGTGGAAGTAGCCGCCCAGATACAGGCGCTCGTGCCGCCGAACCAAAGCGTTGTTTGCGCGCCGTGAACGTCCGCTATCGCACGAGTTCTGAGCAGCAGCCGACCGGCCGATTTTGGTGGCCGATTGCTTCAGTTCGACTTACGGGCCATTCCTGGAAACCGCTGCTTTGCAGTGCACAACGGAATTTGCCGGTCGGCCTTTCGATGGCAATTCCGGGCCATCTCGGTCTTTCGATTGGGCGCGCCGAATGTTTGCTCTACTGCCAAGAGCGGTCGTCGACCTTCGCAAGGAGCCTTTGCCATCCCCGAGGCCTTCAGACGCTGGAACAGCCGTCCGGTCCAACCGACATTCCACCCGGCGATCAACCCTTTCGCGGCCTGCATGGCAATGACGTCGTGGCACGTGATCATGGTCGGCTTGCGTTTCACCCATCGCACGTACATGCCATTGGAGTGGTCACAGATGTGGACGACGTCGGCCCAACGTGACTGCAATGCAAGGCTCGGGATGAAAAGGACGTACTTGTCGAGATACCCGAGCCACGTCCAAAGGCTGAAACCGCGCGGCACTCGCTGGAGTCGCCGCGGCGGCGCGACCACGCGCAGCTTGCAGCCATGGTTGGGAGTTCGCGTTCGAGAACCCGGCTGAAAGCCTGCCCGCGCTATCGCGTTGAAGCTCCTTGTAGGGAGTCGGGTGCACCGAGTCTGTGCGCTACCGCACATAAGTGCAACCTCCATACTCATGCGACGGTTGCCTACCAAGCGTGCAGTTTGTTGACGTCGATGGATCGACGAGCGCGAACGGCCCTGCGGCTTCGTTCTCCGAGCGCACTCCATCTCTGTCAGGTCGCGATTTCGTGAGGCAATAGGCGGTCTGTCTCGCGCTTCACAACCTCATAGCATTCACACACGTGCCGTTCAAGTCCTGGGCGGTCAAGCACGGTGATGTGCCCGCGAGCGTACTTGATGAGGTTCAGCCGTTGCAACTTCCCGGCCGCCTCGGTCACGCCCTCGCGCCGTACGCCCAGCATGTTGGCAATGAGTTCCTGCGTCATCGACAGTTCGTTGCTCGGCAACCTGTCGAGACTCAGCAAGAGCCAGCGGCACAGCTGCTGTTCCAGTGAATGGTGCCGGTTGCACACTGCCGTCTGCGACATCTGGGTGATGAGCGACTGGGTGTAGCGCAAAAGCAGGTGGAGCAAAGGACCGCCGTTTTCGACGAACTGCTTGATGTGGCTCGCGCCCAGCCGGAACGCATGGCCGGCGCTTTGCACCACGGCGCGATTCGGCGTACTGCCTCCACCCATCAGGAGCGATACGCCCACCATCCCCTCGAATCCCACGACCGCAATCTCCGCGGATTGCCCGTTCTCGAGTACGTACAACAACGAGACGATGGCATCGGTCGGGAAATACACATACTGCTGCGCGGCGCCCGACTCGTACAGAACCTCTCCCAGGTCGAGCGAAACATGCTGGAGAAGCGGCGTGAGGCCAGCCCGGACCTCTGGGGGCATCTCCTCCAAAAGGTCATTGCGCGCCGCAGCGAAGCGCGGCGAAGGTAGCGTCGATGACATGAAGACCCGCTGCCGCGAAGTTCATCAAATTCTGTACCAAACGGAACCCGGACGTGCGCTATCGTACAAACGAAAGCGATAGCCAACTCTTGGGCGCTTTGTGCGCGGCCGCACGGTACTAAACCCCTTCCAGCGCTACCGTTTCGACTTCCAGCCTTCTATGGGGAGCGAATCTATGAACCGCGCGATGACATCTTCCGAGCTTGCCGCCGACGCATTGGTCCGAGCCTACTTGAACGGACGTCGGCTTCCAAGGATCCTGCATGCCGCCGTCGTATGGGTTGCTGCAACGCGGTTGGAAAGCGGAGAGAGGCCCGTACTCAACGAAACTTTGCGCACCGACATCGACCACCAAGCAAAAGCGAGAAATAGGGATCTAGAGCAATCTCAAGTGGGCGAACGCTAGCACCAGGGAAGTTCCAACGGCGCCCCCCAGGCACGCCGAAGTCACGATGTGCAAACCCATCTGGGTTCGCACAGTTTCCACCGCCGACCGCAGTCGTGGGACACGACCGAGTGCGCGCTCGCACTGCTTCATGTGTTGCGCGAGTCTGGCGATGTCGGTCTCGACCAAGTCATCCGTGGTCGACCAGAGACCACTGGGCTTGCTGACTTCCATGGTGAAGAATCCTTCAGCGCATCCCCAAGATTTAGTTCTTTCCGAACTTCGTCTTGGCGACGCCCAGGCAACTTGCCTTGGCATCACCCGACATGCCGTCGCACTTCTGGGTAGCGACCTTGTAGTCGGCGTCGAGCTTTTCCTGGATGGCGTCGTGCTTGGCCTCGCCGATCTCCTTGCCCATCTTGGCGTTGGCCAGCGCCTTGGTCTTGAGTGCCTTGGCCTCCTGGACGCACACGTCCTTGGCATTGCCCGACTGGTCATCGCACTTTTCCTTGGCGACCTCATAGGCCGCCTCAGCCTTCGCCACCAGCACCTTGTTCCGGTCGCTGAACTTGGTGGTGTAGCCGTATTCCAGTTCGGCGCGCGCGACCTTCTCCTTGCCCTTGGCTTCTTCTACACAGATGTCCTTGGCATTGGCAGCAAGCGCAGCGCACGCCGCCTTATCAGCCTTGACGTCCGCGCTGATGCGGGTCTTGCCGGCTTGGTACTCGGCCTTTGTCATCGTCGCGGCCTGCGCCAGTGGCAGCACCAGCATGGCGACAACAAGAATCGAAGCCTTGAGATTGAAATGCGTGTTCATACGAACCTCTCTTCGCCATCAGAATTGGAAGTCGCAAAGGCTTTCACTGCGCCCTTGCTTGAGCGCCCCGCAAAGCGCGCGATACCCGCTTTGCTGCAACACTTGTAGAAGGTCGAGTTCATCTTGTCTGTGCGCCATCGAACATGCGCGCCGCCCGTTGCGTCTTCCATCGACCGTGGCACAGGGTCGATCACCAGCATGACGCCAATACCGAGTCGGATGTGCCTCGCGCGCAGGTTGCGCTCGATCCAGTCGTCGGGTTTCACGGCCGTACTTTTCGAGCGTTGCGGGTCCCTGGATGTCAGGCAATAGAAATCGGCGCCCGTGGGTCAAATCCAGCCGATGGCACTCGTCTGTGCGTTCGCGAACATACAAGGCGGGTTCGGCTGCCTAAGCTCCTGCGTGTGCTGTAGAAGACCACCACCACGTAGTCCTCGAAGCCGCCCCCCTCCCTGAAACTCCGTGATGGCCTCTCCGCCCGACCCAAGAAAGAACCGCCTGCTCGCCGCGCTGCCGCAGGCCGAGTGGCAGCGCTGGCTGCCGCAACTTGAACGGGTCGAGATGCCGCTGGGCCAGGTCCTGTACGAGTCGGGCGGCACGCTCAGCCACGTGTACTTTCCATCCACCGCCATCGTCTCGCTGCTCTATGTCATGGAAAACGGCGCCTCGGCCGAGATCGCGGTCGTCGGCAACGAGGGCATCGTCGGCATATCCCTATTCATGGGCGGCGAGTCCACGCCCAGCCGCGCGGTGGTGCAGAGCGCGGGCCATGGCTGGCGGTTGAAGGCGCAGATGATGAAGGACGAGTTCAACCGGGCCGGCCCGGTGCTGCACTTGCTGCTGCGTTACACCCAGGCGCTGATCACGCAGATGGCGCAGACGGCGGTGTGCAACCGGCACCATTCTCTGGACCAGCAGCTATGCCGCTGGCTGCTGCTGAGCCTGGACCGTCTGCAGGGCAACGAGCTCCTGATGACGCAGGAGCTGATCGCCAACATGCTCGGCGTGCGCCGCGAAGGAGTGACCGAGGGTGCGCTCAAGTTGCAGCAAGCCGGATTGATCCGCTACGCGCGTGGCCGCATCTCGGTGCTGGACCGCCAAGGGCTGGAGCAACGCACTTGCGAGTGCTACGCCGTTGTCAAGAGGGAGTATGACCGTCTGCTTCCCGGAAAACTGGCAACGTAGACCTTCGGTGGGGAGTGCCGCGGACGTGCGTGTCAGCTTGACGCGGCATCTCATCTGCTGTTCTGTGCGCTAGCAGACGGTCGACGCGTCTCTCCTCGTGCAGACTGATCGCAGTTGCACATCGACGCCCGCTTTCCGGTCTTCGGCTGGCAGCAAGCATCGGAGCGCCAATTGACCACGGTCGAGAACCACCTTATCGAACTGCTTCCGCGCAACGATCGTCGGCGCCTGCTTGCCGTCTGCGAGCCGATCCAGCTGGCGCTGGCGGAGATCCTGTGCGAGCCCGGCAGATCGACTCGACATGTCTACTTTCCGGTCGACGGCTTCATCTCGCTGGTGGCTCGCAACGGCAGCCATCCAGGCCTCGAAGTCGGCATGGTGGGTCGTGAAGGGATGCTTGGCGCGCAGTTGGCCCTGGGCGTGGCCACTGTACCCTTGCACGCGCTGGTGCAAGGCCCCGGAGCAGCATGGCGCGTAACCGCCGCTGACTTTCGCCGAGAACTTGCGCGCAGCCCGGCGCTGGAACGCGGCCTGAACCGCTACATCTACGTCTTGATGTCCCAATTGGCGGCTTCGGCCGCATGTCTGCGCTTTCATCTGATCGGTCCGCGCCTGGCTCGCTGGCTGTTGATGAGCCAGGACCGTGCTCACTCCGACACCTTTCGTGTGACGCACGAGTTTCTTGCCCTCATGCTCGGTGTGCGCCGGGTCGGCATCACCACGGCCGCCAGCGCCTTGCAACGCAGCGGGCTGATCGAATACCACCGAGGTGACCTGACGGTGCTCGATCGCAATGGCCTCGAATCGATGGCGTGCAGTTGCTATGCCGCCGATCGGCAGGCCTACGCGGAATTGCTGCCCTGAGGTCGACCATAACCTCACCAGCAAAGCCCCGCTCTGGCGCGCATGAGCCGAGATCCAAACGCTCAACCGCATCCTCGTTTCGCACGGTTCGCTGATCGAAGGCGACCCGCGTCAGACCTTGCGCCACTTGGCAAGCTCCCTGACGTGACCTCGCGGCCCCAACGCAGCCCGGCGGGCCAGGGCGGACTATGAGCTTTGCGAATCGCCTAGACGGGAGCCGGCCGCCCAAGCCGCAATGCCGTTCTCTAGTGAAGCATTCGGAGAGGAAGTTCAATGGTGAAGACGCACCCGACACCGGGCAAGTCCCGGACGCTCAAGACACCGCCGTCCGCCTCCACATGCCGCCGGGCGATGGAAAGACCAAGCCCCAAGCCGCTCTTGTCGTCGCCGACCTGCATGAAAGGCCGAAAGATGTTTGCCGTAGCTCCTGGCGGGAGCCCTCCGCAGTTGTCCTTGACGTCGATCAGAACACTGTCGCCCTTGGCGTACGCGCTCAGGGTGACCTCCGTATGAGCATGGGTGAACTTGAATGCGTTGTGGAGCAAGTTGACCAAGGCCGCCAATAGATGCTCCCGATTCCCGGAAATGCCAAGTTGGACGTCCACGTCGGCCACCGACAACGTGCAGCCCTTGACGCTCGCGTCCAGTGAGGCGGCATTTTTGGCGTCTGCCACAAACGATGCGAGCGAAAAAGCCTCCGCGTGCGGCGTTGCAACTGCGCCTCTGACCTTCGAAAGGGACATGTCGAGCAAGGCGGCCAGAGAAGCCAGACTCCTCTTCAAGACGGCGCCGGTCGCGCCACCGATTGGAACCTTGCCCGATTCGAGTGCCGTAAACGCAAGCGTCGCGGTGTGCAGGTAATTTCGGAACTCGTGAACCAGCACGCCGAGACGCTCGTTCTCATCAACGGACTGCTGCAAAGCGACGTTCGCGTCACGCCAGACGCCAAACTCGGTGACTGCATCCGCAATGGCGTTGTCGAGACAACGATTCAACGTGCGGAATTCATCGACGGAGAAGGGGGCATTGCGCTCGACCGCGAGGTCCGTGATGGCTTGGCAAAGGTCGCCGTAGTCGTGCACGACTTGGTCTACGGAAAATCCGAGCCCCAAGAGTGCCTTGCCATGCGCAGCCGCGCTCAGGCCCATCTCGGACAGGGCATCTGCGTCTCCGCCTGCGGCGCCGGAAATCCTGAAGCTCTCGTCAATCTGACCGTTTTCCTGTGCTCGCAGCGTTCTCATCAGCTGATCCAGGAACAGCGGAATGCCGTTGGCAAGCTGCGCCGCGGTCGCCGCCCGCCTGGGCCGCTGTGCGACCTTCGCCTTGCACCGCGCAATCAAATCTTCCCGGTTGTTGGATAGGAATCTATGCATGTGGTATTCCTCCTCGGAGCCGAAAAGGCGAACACTGGACTTGTCACCAACTTCGACGGCAGCAGGAGTCAGACCATGGTCGAGAGGGGGAGTTCCGCAAGCTCCATTCCATGGGGGCGCGTGATCAAAAGTCCGGTCCTCTGTTCGGTAGCGCACAGACAGCCGCCCTCGTATGACTAGCATTGAAGCCAGGGACATCGAGACACCTCCGGGATCGACGGTGGTCGCCGCGCCGTCCTGAAATGGACCTGTGATGAAACTCAGCCTGCTCGACCTGCCGTGGTGGGGACTGGTGCTGGTCACGCTGGGCTTGACCCACGTCACCATCGCAGCGGTCACCATTTTCCTGCATCGACATCAGGCGCATCGGGCGCTGGACCTCCACCCCGCTATCAGCCACTTCTTCCGATTCTGGTTGTGGCTCACCACCGGCATGGTGACCCGGGAATGGGCGGCGATTCACCGAAAGCATCACGCCGAATGCGAAACCTCGGAAGACCCCCACAGCCCGCAGTTCCACGGCATCA
>NZ_JASZYM010000060.1:0-1114 GCF_030317005.1 Variovorax sp. J22R115
CGAGGCCGCCGTCTGCTCCAGCGAGCTCGCCTGTTCTTCGGTGCGCGAGGACAAGTCCTGGTTGCCCGTCGCGATCTGGCTCGACGCCGTCGCGATCGTGTCCGTGCCCGTGCGAACCTCGCCGACCACCTTCGCGAGGCTGTCGTTCATGTTCTTGAGCGCCTGCAGCAGTTGGCCCGTCTCGTCGCGGCTGTCCACTTCGATGCGGCTGCTCAGGTCACCCGCGGCCACGGTCTCCGCAACCTTCACGGCTTCATGCAGCGGCCTGACGATGCTGCGCGAAATGACAAAGGCTGCGCACCCGCCGAGAAGCACCGTCAGGATCGTGAGCAAAGCCCTGAGGTTGAAGCCGCGCAAGTTCGCCGCGTCGATTGCCCTGCTCATGTCGTCGATCGCCTTGCGTTCCATCGAGAGCAGGTCGAGCACGCGGCCTTCATAGGCCTTCGCGGCGGGCAAGAACGACTCCTTGAACGCCCGCTCGGCCTCCGCCGCATTGCCGCTCGCCTTGGCCTTGGCAACCATGTCCTTGGAAGCCTGGTACTTGCTTCGCAGCTCGACGATGGACTTGAACATCGCCTTCTCTTCGTCGACCACCAGCAGCGCCTCGACCTTTGCCATGGTCTCGGAGCCTTTCTTGACGCTGTCGGCCATCACGTCGGCAAAGGTGACGGGCAGCGTGTCGTCCGTGGTCTTCGCGATCATCGACGTGCGTGCGATGGCCGAGTAAGTCAGCACGTACCAGTCCGAAATGAGCCGCTCCTTCGCCAGCGGGCTTTGCATCATGCGCCGCGTCGCTTCGGCGTTGTTCTTCGCGCTCACCAGTGCAAAGGCGGTCGAGATGATCGTCAGGCCCAGGACGATGCCGAAGCCGATGGCCAGGCGCGTTCCGATGCGGACGTTGGAGAGAAATTTCATGATGGGACGGGGAAACTTGGAAACGGGAGGTATTGCGCAAGCCTCGAGGCGGGCTGGCGCATCGGGTTCAGGCGGCTGCGGCCTCGACGAGGCCCATTTCTTCGCTGGACATGAGCCGGTCGATGTCCACAAGGATCAGCATCCGCTCGTCCAGCGTGCCCAGGCCGATCAGATAGTCCGTGTCCAGCACCGAGCCCAT
>NZ_JASZYM010000061.1:0-1068 GCF_030317005.1 Variovorax sp. J22R115
AGTTGAAGCTGAGCCCGCAGGACCGTGCGACTGTGGAGGCGGTACGCGGCAAAGGGGTTCATCGCAGTCGGGAAGTCAACCGTGCTCACGTGCTGGCTTGCCTTGACGAGGGGATTCCCGAGGCGCAAATCCAAGCTGTGCTTGGAATCGGACGGACAGCCCTGTGGCGCGCGCGGGCTGCATATGTGCAGGGCGGATTGGATTTGGCGCTGTGGGACGTCGCTCGATCTGGTCGCCCGCGCCAATACGACACGGATGTGGAGGCGCAAGTCACTGCGCTGGCGTGCTCGGGACCGCCAGAAGGACGGGCGCGCTGGACGTTGGTGGAACTCGAGCAGGCCGCCCGACGCGAAACTGGCAGATCCGATCTAAGTCGCGAGACGGTGCGCCGGATGTTAAAAAAAACGACCTGAAGCCCTGGCTCAGACTGATGTGGTGCATCGGCACTCTGACGCTGGAGTACCGACTTCGGATGTACGAGCTGCTGGAGTTGTATGCACGGCCCCTGGATCCACGCGAGCCCGTCGTCTGCGTCGATGAGAAGAGTCTCCAGTTGCTCGCTCGCAGCCGCGCGCCACTGCTCATTGCGCAGGGCGCACCGATCAAGGAAGACTACGAGTACGTTCGCAGGGGGACAAGCAATTTGTTCGTGGCCATCGAGCCCAAGGGCGGACATCGCGAGGTTTCGGTGACGCAGCACCGTGGCAAAGCCGACTTCGTCCACTTCATTGCCGTGCTGCTCACTGGCACCTATGCGACCGCCAGGCGCGTCCATCTCGTGCTCGACAACTTGAACATCCACTTGCGAAAGTGTTTCGTTGACATACTGGGCCAACACGCAGCCGGAAAGCTGTTGGGGCGCGTCGAATTCCACTACACCCCCAAACACGCCAGTTGGCTGAACATGGCCGAGATAGAGATCGGGATCCTCAGTCGGCAGTGCTTGGATCGACGCATGCCCAACAGAGATTGCCTGCAGTTCGAGGTCGACAAGTGGCAATGCGCTCGCAACGCTGCCCGCCGAACTATCCAGTGGAAGTTCACTCGTCAAGATGCAGACCAAAAACT